>QGVE01000144.1 GCA_003242675.1 Bacillota bacterium
ATCCAGATCTGATACTTGCCGGGCCAATCGCGGGGTGCACGGGGATGGTCCGGACCGTTCGCCCCCACCCAGTCAACCTTGGCGCCGAAGGCCTCCGCGATAAACCGCAGAGGAACCAGCGTCCGGTTGTCCTTCAGGATGGAGGGCTGATCCATATAAACAACCCTGCCGTTGACCGTGGCCTTGTTGTCGCCGATCAGGAAGTGGATCGTAAGCCCATCGCGCTCGATCAGCACATCCTTCGGCTTGTCCGGCGTCCAGGTCACCTTGGCGCCCATAGCTTCCGCCACAAAGCGGATCGGCACCAGGGTGCGCCCGGTCTCCGGGTTGATCCAGGGAAGAACGTCGTCGAACTTGACCTGCTTCCGGTCAACGGCCACCACGGGATGCTGCGGTGTGCCGCTTGTGCTGCGCGGCATGTCCATCCGCGTCTGCTCGACCAACTCCGTATCGTACATCCAGCCGCTGCTGTCGTCCGTTCCGTGGTCGATGCCGTCCTCTATAATCTCACCGCAGTACTGTGGCGCCTCTGCGCAGATATCGAAGGCAGCAACCGGAGCAGGCGCAAGCATCCTTGCGCTTGCCAGCGCCGTGACCATCGCCATGATGGCAATTACCCTATGCAGTCTCTTCCGATAAGACCACTCCTTCTTCATCATGATTCATCCCCTCCCATAGGTCGGAATGTAATAGTAAATTAGACTTCGGTGATAAGACATCCGTGCCAGAGGATGCCAGAGGAACTAGTTCCGATCCCAAGACAAGACTAGTCCCTAATGGAAAGGTAGGATTTGGATCGGCCCATCGTGGTGACGGGCGGACTATTGTTCATCGCCGTGGGGATCCTCGCTTTCCTGGGGTCATAGCCGTTCTGATTAGATATAAATGATGAATAATCCTTCTTGCTTGATCGGCCCTGCAGAGCAACCCTCACAACAGCGCAAGGGGCTGTTAATTTCTGTCGGCCCCGGCGGAAACCTGGTATGACCCACGTCAAAAGAACGGGGCTGTCCCCCGCAGAGTCCTCTGCGTTGGGGACAGCCCCCGCGTCTCCCGGAGGAGCCAGTCAGCCAGGAGGACGTTACCGCATGGTACCGCCGTTCAGCTGCTGCTCGGCCAGGGCGATCATCTTCTTCACCATGTACCCGCCGACCGAGCCGTTCACACGGCTGGGCAGGTCGCCCTTGTACTGCTGGGCGTAGTTCGGGATGCCGAGCTCGGCGGCCGTCTCGTACTTGAGCTGCTCCAGGGCGCCACGGGCCGAGGAGACGACGAGCTCGTTGCTATTGTTGTTGGTCGCCATTGCGCTTCTCACCTCCTAGCGGTCTTATGTTTCCGCCGAAGGCGCCGCGTTATGACGACCAGTTGTTGGCGCGCCCCAGCGGCGCGCGCAGCGATGCGGCCGCGCCGTGCCTCGCGCCGGCGCCGGCGACGCTTGGCACGACGCCAATCCGCCCATGCCGCGCACGCGGCCGTGCGCGGCGACGGCGCCGCCCACGCAATCGCGCCGCCGCGGGCGCGATGCCGCGACAGCGCGCTGCGGCGCGCCGGCGGCTACTCGTGCGCTCGCCTGCGCGCCGCGTCGACAAACGCTTCGAAGAGCGAATCGAAATTGTAGGGCTGCCCCTGGAAGTTTTCGGGGTGCCACTGGACCGACAGGACGAACCGCCGCTCCGGGTGCTCCATCGCCTCGATCACCCCGTCGGGCGCGTGGGCGCTGGCCACCCAGCCCTCCGGCACCCGCTTCACGGCCTGGTGGTGCCGGCTGTTCACCAGCCGCTCCGGGCCCAGGAGTGCGGCGAGGCGCGTGCCCGGGGCGATCGCCACGGGATGGGTGGGGTAGTCCGCCGGGGCCTCCTGCCGGTGCTTGATCGCGCCGGGCACCTGCGTCGGGATGTCCTGCCAGAGCGCGCCGCCGAAGGCCACCGCCAGCACCTGGTGGCCCCGGCAGATGCCCAGCGTGGGCATGTCGCGGCGCACCGCCTGGCGCGCGTACGCCAGCTCGGCCCGGTCTCGCTCGGGGTCGATGCGGCCGGTGCCCGGCAGGGGCAGCTCGCCGTAGAGCAGGGGGTCCAGGTCGTCGCCGCCGGCGAGCAGCAGGCCGTCCAGCCGCTCCAGCACCTGGGCCGCCTCCGCCTCGTCCGCCACGAGGGGCAGCATGACGGGCAGGCCGCCCGCCCGCCACACGGCGCGGAAGTAGTCGCGGGGAATGTAGAGCCAGTCCCGCCCCGGCTCCTCGTTCGCCCGGTTGTGCGCGGTCACGCCGATCAAGGGCCTCATGCTGTGGGGTCACCCTCCCGACCATCAGGGCCGCTGGATTTGCGTGAACCCGGGGGTCCACACTCCTTTGGACTCCCGGGTTCGCCACAAAGGTGCCCCTGCGGGTCAAAACTCCTTCAGCCCGAGGCTGATCATCAGGGCCTCGTCGACCTGGCGCATGATCTCGCTGCCCAGGTGCGTCACCCGCTCACGCAGCCGCCGCTTGTCGATGGTGCGGATCTGTTCGAGCAGGATGACGGAATCCCGCTCGAGGCCATAGGTTTCCCCGTTCAGCTCGACGTGAATCGGCAGCTTGGCCTTCTCGATCTGGCTGGTGATGGCCGACACGATGACCGTCGGGCTGTACTTGTTGCCAACATCATTCTGCAGGATCAGGACGGGCCGCACGCCCCCCTGTTCCGAGCCGATCACCGGGCTCAGGTCCGCGTAGAAGACATCGCCCCGCCGAATCTGGAGTGGCTTGTTCATACGGCCGGGACCGCTCAGGGCAACCCGCCGATCCGCTCGAAGATCGGCCCTTCCTCCGCCAGAACGCGGTTGATGCGGGCCATCGCGCGATAGCCCCGCCTCAGCTGCTCCCGCATGTCCCGTCTCTTCCCTTCTTCCACGTGGATTCGCTCGACCTTGTGGATCGGAGCGTCCCGGTCGGTCCGCTCGGGGGCCGCGCGGCTGTCCGTCTCATCCGCCGCCGGCCCAAACCCGGCCGCCGGAAGAGCAGGGTCAGCGGCCATGCGAACCACCTCCGGATACGTCCCTCACTGCAGTGTATACGGGGCCGGGGCGAATGGTCATCGGACGGGGCCGGGTTCGCGCGCCCCCGTGTAGAAGCGGGGCACCCGCCCGGAAATGCCGCAGACGATCTCGTAGTTGATCGTCTCCGCCAGCTGGGCCAGCTCCGTCGCGGTGATCTCCTCCTCCCCCTGGCGGCCGATCAGCACCGCCTCGTCGCCGACCTTGACCGGAACGTCGTCCGGCACCCGGACCATCATCTGGTCCATCGTCACCACGCCCACCACCGGGCAGCGCCGGCCGTGGATCAGCACGTGGGCCCGGTTGGAGAGCTTGCGCGGGTAGCCGTCGGCGTAGCCGACCGGCAGGGTCGCGATCTGCTCGCGGCCGGACGTCGTGTAGGTGCAGCCGTAGGAGACCGACTGCCCCGGCTCCAGCCACTTCACCAGCCCCACGCGGGTCTTCCACGTGAGGGCGGGCGTGAGCTTCACCGGCCACGCCACGTTCGGGGCCGGGGGCAGCCCCACCACCGCGATGCCGCTGCGCACCATGTCGTAGTGGGCCTCCGGCAGGAGCATGAGGCCCGCGCTGTTCACCACGTGCCGGATGGCGGGCCGCACCCCGGCCGCCGCGAGTTCGGCCAGGACGGCCTCGAACCGCTCCAGCTGAAGCCGGACGTACGGGCTGCCCGGCTCGTCCGCCGTCGCCAGGTGGGTGAAAACCCCCTCCACCTCCACGCAGGCGAGCGCCGCGAGCTCGCGCCCCACGGCAGCCACCTGGGAGGGCAGGAAGCCGATGCGGCCCATGCCGGTGTCGACCTTCAGGTGGACGCGCGCCTTCTTGCCCAGCCTCCGCCCGGCCCGGTCCAGGGCGTGCCCCAGCCCGGCGTCGAACAGCGCGACCCTGAGCCCCTCCAGGATCACGGTCTCGGCCTGGCCGGGGGACACGTAGCCCAGGACGAGGATCGGCGCCGAGATGCCGTGGCGGCGCAGGGCGACGCCCTCCTCCACCGAGGCCACGCCCAGCCAGTCCGCCCCGGCCTCCACCGCCGCGGTCGCCACGGCGACGGCGCCGTGCCCGTAGCCGTTGGCCTTCACCACCGCCATCAGTCGAGGAGCCCTGGCGATCCGCTTCAGCGCTGCGATGTTTGCCCGGATGGCGTTCAAGTCGACCTCCGCCCACGTGGGGCGCATGCCGTCCAGATCCATGGTGGCTCCTCCTGTCACCTGAGTCTCCTATCCCACGAACTCCTCAATCAGGTCCGGCAGCCCCTCCCGCACGGCCCTCTGCGCGGCGGGCAGCTCGGCCGCGATCTCGCCGGCCAGCACCCCGTCGTGCCCCAGCCGCTCGGCCAGCCGGTCGCCGGCCAGGCCGTGCAGGAAGGCCCCCGCCGCGGCCGCCTCCGGCGCGCCCAGCCCCTGCGCCATCAGCCCGGCGATGACGCCGGTCAGGACGTCGCCGGACCCCGCGGTGCCGAGCACGCGGCTGCCGGTGGGGTTGATGAACACCTGTCCGCCGGGCTCCGCGATCAGGGTGTAGGCGCCCTTCAGCAGCACGACGGCCTTGGTCAGGCTGGCCGCTCGCCGCACGGCGGCGAACCGGTCCGCCTGCACCGACTCCACCGAGACCCCGAGCAGGTGGGCCATCTCGCCCGGGTGAGGCGTGATCACCAGCGGCATGGGGCACTCGGCCAGGAGCTCCGGCCGCCCGGCGAACGCCTTGATGGCGTCCGCGTCCAGCACCAGGGGCGCCGTCGCCTCGGCCACCACGCGGCGGACGAAGAGCTGCGCGTCCGCGTCGGTGCCCAGCCCCGGCCCCACGGCCAGGGCGTCGGCCCGGGACGCCCGCTGCAGGAACAGCTCGGCGCTGTCGGCCCGGAAGCCGCCGGCCGGCGACTCGGGCAGGGCCATGGTCATGTACTCGGGCCGCATCGCCGCGAGGACCGGCTGGGACCGCTCCGGCGCCGCGACGGTGACCAGCCCGGCGCCGGCCCGCAGGGCGCCCATCGCGGCCAGGGCGCCGGCGCCCACCATCCCGTGGGAGCCCGCCGCCACGTAGACCCGGCCGCGGGTGCCCTTGTGGGCGTCCCGGCTGTAGGTGGGCAGCCAGCTCCGCACCATCGCGGGCCGGGTGAGCTCCACCTGGATGTTCTCCGCCTCGATCGCCTTCTCGTCCAGGCCGATGTCCGCCACCACGATGTGCCCGACCAGGTCCGCCCCCGGAAAGAGGAAGAGGCCCAGCTTGGGGAGGCCGAACGTCACGGTGACGTCGGCCCGGACCGCCGGGCCGTCCACCCGGCCGGTGTTGGTGCCGATGCCGGAGGGGATGTCCACCGCGAGCACCCTCCGGTTGGCCGCGTTGATCTGCTTGATCGCCTCCGCCGCCTGGCCCCGGGCGGAGCCGACGGCGCCGGTGCCCAGCACGGCGTCGATGATCAGGTCCGCCCCCTGCAGGGCCTCGAACGCCTGCGCCGGCATGAGGATCGGCACGCCGGCCATGCGGGCCGCGTACAGGGCCGCCGCGGCGTCCCCCTGCAGGTCGTCCAGGGCGGCCCAGACCACCGCCGACACCGGGTAGCCCCAGTGGCGCAGCCAGCGCGCCGCCACCAGGCCGTCGCCGCCGTTGTTGCCCTTGCCGCAGACCACGACGACCGGCCCCGACCGCCCGGCCATCATCCGCCGGGCGATCAGGGCGACCTGCCTGCCCGCCAGCTCCATCAGCGCCCTGGAGGAGATGCCGTACTGGTCGAAGAGGCGCGCCTCGATCGCCCGCATCTGCTCGCCGGAAACGACCTTCATCCCTCGATCACCACCTGTGCCACCGCGTACTCCCGGGTATGGGACAGGGAAAGATGAATGCGCGCTGCGCCCCGTGCGGCGGCGATCTCGGCGAGCCGCCCCGAGAGGCGGAGCGAGGGGCGGCCGGTCGCGTCGCGGCAGACCTCCGCGTCGGTCCACCGCACCTCCCGCAGCCCGATTCCCAGCGCCTTCAGCACGGCCTCCTTGGCGGCGAAGCGGGCCGCCAGGCGCTGCGCCCGCTGCCGCCGGCCGGACTCGCAGTAGGCGAGCTCCGCCGGGGTGAAGACGCGCCTCAAGAACCGCTCGCCGTGGCGGTCGACGGCGCGGGCGAGCCGCTCCACCGCCACGATGTCGACGCCGGTGCCCAGGATCACACCGAAGGCCCCCTTTCGCCGCACGCCCTATCCCCTCCGTCCGACCCCGGGGCCGGCCCCCCCCCGCCGGCCAACAACGGGCACTACCGCCCCCGCCCCCCCCG
>QGVE01000145.1 GCA_003242675.1 Bacillota bacterium
CCTTCGTGCCGTTCCCCAGCGTCCGGCTCGTGGGGACGGAGGCCGGGGGCCTGGGGCTGGCGAGCGGCAAGCACGGGGCGACGCTGAGCGGCGGCGGGGAGGTGGGCGTCTTCCACGGCGCCCGCACCTACCTGCTGCAGGACGCGTACGGGCAGGTGCAGGAGGCCCACTCCATCTCCGCCGGCCTGGACTACCCCGGCGTGGGTCCCGAGCACGCCTACCTGCGGGACACCGGCCGGGCCGAGTACGTGGCGGTCACCGACGAGGAGGCCCTGCAGGGGATGCAGTGGCTCTGCCGGACCGAGGGGATCATCCCGGCCCTGGAGTCCAGCCACGCCGTGTACTACGGGGTCAGGCTGGCCGCGGAGATGGACCGGGACCAGATCGTGGTCATCAACCTGTCGGGCCGGGGCGACAAGGACATGGCCGAGGTGGCCCGCATCCTGGGGGGTGGGGGAGCATGAGCCGCATCGCGGACTGCTTCGCCGCCCTGCGCAGCCGGGGGGAGAAGGGGCTGATCGCCTACCTCGCGGCGGGCGACCCCTCCCTGGCGACGACGCGCAAGCTGGTGCACGCCCTGGCGGAGGCCGGGGTGGACATGGTGGAGCTGGGCCTGCCCTTCTCCGACCCGCTGGCGGACGGCCCGGTCATCCAGGCGGCCAGCCAGCGGGCGCTGGCGGCCGGCGCGAACACCGACAACGTGCTGGAGCTGGTGGCCGCCCTGCGCGCGGACGGGCTGCGGATCCCGCTCCTGATCATGACGTACTACAACCTGGTGCTGCGCCCGGGGGTGGAGAACTTCTGCCGCCGGGCCGCCGAGGCCGGCGTCGACGGCCTCATCCTCCCCGACGTCCCGGTGGAGGAGAGCGGCGAGATCCGGGCCGCGGCGGAGCCGGTGGGGCTCGACGTCATCCAGTTTGTGGCGCCGACCTCGCCGCCGGAGCGGATCCGGCAGGCGGCGAGGCTTGCCCGGGGGTTCATCTACGCCGTCTCGTCCACGGGGGTCACCGGCATGCGGGACCGGCTGCCGCCGCAGCTGACCGCGCTGGTCGAGGCGGTGAAGGCGGTCACCGACACGCCGGTCGCGGTGGGCTTCGGGATCTCCCGGCCCGAGCAGGTGCGGCAGGTGACGGCGGTGGCCGACGCCGCCATCGTCGGATCGGCGTTCGTGCGCCACTGCGGCGAGGGGCTGCCGGAGCACGAGCTCATCGAGCGGGTGCGGATCCTGGCCGAGGAGCTGAAGGCGGGGACGCGGCCGGCGCGGGGATGGGAAGGCCTGTTTGCGCAAAACGGGGCTTGACGGCGGCGCGGTGCCGGTGTAAACTCGGCGTTAACATGGTAAAGCGATGAGCGGGAGAAGTAGACCCAATGCCGGAGGCTGCAGAGAGCCAGCGGGCGGTGCAAGCTGGCGCCGAAGGTGGGATCGAATACACCCGCGAGCGCAGGCTGAAAGGCCAGCTTCGGGATTCGGCCGCGGCGGCCGGCCCGGGCCGGTCGAGTAGGTACGCCGGCACGCCCCCGTTATCACGGGCGGAGGGGATGACTGTCCCCGGCAACGAGTGGGTCCGCTTTACGGCGGGCCAAGCAGGGTGGTACCACGAAAGCCTTTCGGCTTCCGTCCCTACGCGGGATGGAAGCCGTTTTGATTTCCCGTGAAACCAGCAGGAAGGGCGAGGTGTTGAGCGGTGATCATCGTCATGCGCAAGGACGCCACACAGGCGCAGATCAACGAGGTCGTGGAGCGGGTTCGCGCAGCGGGATTCGGCGTGCACCTCTCCCAGGGGGAGGAGCGGACCATCATCGGGGCGATCGGCGGCGACCGGCGGCTCCTGGCGGACCTGAACCTGGAGGCCGCCCCCGGCGTCGAGCGGGTGACCCCGATCTCGAAGCCCTACAAGCTGGCTTCGCGGGACTTCCACCCGGAGGACACGGTGATCCGCGTCGGCGGGGCGACGGTGGGGGGCAGCGACTTCTGGGTCGTAGCCGGGCCCTGTTCGGTGGAGGGCCGGGAGCCACTATTGGAGGCGGCCCGCCTGGTGCGGGACGGGGGCGCGCACGCCCTCAGGGCCGGCGCCTTCAAGCCCCGGACCAGCCCGTACTCCTTCCAGGGCCTGGGCAAGGAGGGCCTGAAGTATCTGGCCGAGGCCAGGGCGGTCACCGGCCTGCCCGTCGTCACCGAGGTGATGGACACCCGGGACGTGGAGCTGGTCGCCGAGTACGCCGACGTGCTGCAGATCGGCACCCGCAACATGCAGAACTTCAGCCTGCTCCGGGAGGTCGGCCGGGTCAACAAGCCGGTGCTGCTGAAGCGGGGCATGTCGGCCACGATCGAGGAGTGGCTGATGGCCGCCGAGTACGTGATGAGCGAGGGGAACCACCAGGTGATCCTGTGCGAGCGGGGCGTGCGCACCTTTGAGACGGCCACCCGCAACACGCTGGACCTGTCCGCCGTGGCGGTGGCCAAGTCGCTCACCCACCTGCCGGTGGTGGTGGACCCCAGCCACGGCGTGGGCAAGCGGGACTTCGTGGTGGCGCTCGCCCGGGCCGCCGCGGCCGTCGGGGCGGACGGGATCCTGGTCGAGGTGCACCCGCGGCCGGACGAGGCCAAGTCCGACGCCGCCCAGACCATCGGCCCGGCCGCCTTCCACCAGATGATGCACGATGTGGCGGCCATCCTGCAGGTCCTGGGGCGGCGGCTGCCGGCCGCTGCGGCCGTCCATGTCTAGCGGCTTTGGCACCGTCGTCATCTGGGGCGTCGGCCTGATCGGCGGCTCCATCGGCATGGCCCTGCGGCAGCGGGGCCTTGCCGACGAGGTGATCGGCATCGGGAGGCCGAAGAGTATCCCCGGCGCACCGGCCGCTTCCTTCCCGGGCGGCGCCGGGGAAGTGCCGGAGGCGGTGCGGCTCGGGGCGGTGGACCGCATGGCGACCCACCCCGAAGCCGCCCTCGCCCGGGCCGATCTGGTGATCCTGGCCATGCCGGTCCAGGTCATGATCGACCTGGCCCCGCAGGCGGCCCCGCTCTTCCGGCCGGGCACGATCGTCACCGACGTGGCGTCGGTGAAGGCGGCGGTGGTGGCGGCGTGGGAGCGGCACCTGCCGGACGGCGTCGCGTTTGTGGGCGGCCACCCGATGTTCGGCCGGGAGCGCTCGGGCGTCGCCTTCGCCTCCGCCGACCTCATCCCCGGCTGCCGCTGGGTGCTGACCCCGGGGGAGCGGAGCGGCCGCGGCGTCGCACCGCTGGAGCGGGTCCGGGAGCTGGTACTGGCCCTCGGCGCCGAGCCGGTGGTGATGTCCCCGGCGGAGCACGACCGCTGCGTCGCCGGGGCGTCCCACCTGCCCCAGCTGGTGGCCACGGCCCTGGCCGCCGCGGCGCTGGACCTGGACGAAGCCCAGCCCGGCACCCTGAACCTCGCCGCCGGCGGCTTCCGGGACGCGACCCGCATCGCCGACAGCCCCGCGGCCCTGTGGCACGAGATCTGGGCCAACAACCGGCCCGCGCTGCGGGCGGCGGTCGCGGCATTCCGGGGCGTGCTGGACGAGCTGGAGGCGGCGATCGAGGCCGGCGACTACGAGGCCCTGGCTGCGGTGTTCGACCGGGCGCACGCCGCCCGCCGGCGGGTGAGCGGGCGGTCGTAGGCGGTGGGGCCGGGACCGGCGCGATGGCCGGGGAGGGGCAACGAGGATACGTGAGGCCGGCGGGCCCCGGGCCGGCCGCCGCGCGGGAGCAGCGAGGAAGGAGTGATTCCATGGACGTCAGGGTGTACCCGGCCGGGCGACTCGAGGGCGTGGTGAACCCGCCGTCGTCCAAGAACTACACGACCCGCTACCTGCTCGCCGCCGCCCTGGCGGAGGGCGAGTCGCTCATCCGCCACCCGGCCGAGAGCGAGGACGCCGCGGCGCTGAAGCGCTGCCTTGCGGACCTGGGTGCGGTGCTCATCCCCGACGGGGAGCACCTGCGGGTGCGCGGCTTCGGCGCCCGCCCCCGCAACCCGGGGACGCTCAACCCCGGCAACGCCGGGGCAGTGCTGCGCTTCCTGATGGCGGTCTGCGCCGCCACGCTGGATGAGATCACGTTCGTGACCGACTACGCCGAGTCCCTGGGCCGGCGGCCGCAGGGCGACCTGCTGGACGCGCTCGCGCAGCTCGGGGCCAGGGCCGAGAGCCGGGACGGGAAGCTGCCGATCACCCTCCGCACCGCCGGCCGGCTGCGCGGCGGCACCGTGCGGGTGAGCGGTTCGGTGTCCAGCCAGTACACGTCCGCCCTGCTCTTCGCCGCGCCGCTGATCGGGGAGGACGTGACGATCGAGGTCACGGGCGAACTGAAGTCCCGCCCCGCCGTCCGCCAGACCCTGCAGGTGCTCCGGGAGGCGGGGATCCGGGTGGAGGCCAGCGACGACCTGCGCCGGTTCCACGTCCCCGGCGGGCAGCGCTACCAGCCCCGGGAGTACACCGTGCCCGGCGACTACCCCGGCGCCGCCGCCCTCATGGCCGCGGCCGCCGTGGTGCCCTCGGACGTGACGATCCCCCGGCTCTTCCGGGACGAGCAGGGGGAGCGGCAGGCGGTGGACGTGCTGGCGGCGATGGGGGCGGATATCACCCACGACGGCCAGCAGGTGCGGATCCGGGGGGGCCGGCCCCTCCGGGGCGGGCGGTTCGACGGGGATCCCTTCACCGACGCCGTGCTGGCCCTGGCTGCGGCCGCGGTCCTGGCGGAGGGGGAGACGGTCTTCTATAATGTAGAGAATCTGCGCTACAAGGAGTGCGACCGGATCTCCGACTACCGGGCCGAGCTGAGCAAGCTCGGCGCCCGGGTGGAGGAGGAGCGGGACAAGCTGATCATCCGCGGCCGCCCCGAGGGGGTTGAGGGCGGCGTGACGGTGGAGAGCCGCATCGACCACCGGGTGATCATGGGGCTCACGATCGTCTCCCTGCGGGCCCGGGAGCCGGTGGTGATCCGGGACGCGCACCACGTGGCGAAGTCGTACCCGGCCTTCTTCGCCGACCTGCGCAGCCTGGGCGCGCGGGTGGAGGAGCTGTGATGGGGCAGTCTGCTCACGCCGGAGGTGAGCGCAGCCGCCCCTCGCGCTGGCGGGAAGAGCCGCATCCCAGACAAATAAAACACGTTTGTTTGTTCTCCCTTGCGAGACCCCAGAAGCGGCTGTTATCATGATCATAAACGGCCCTTCTTGGGGGGATAGGGCGTGGACCGGCGGCTCTGGTGGAGGGCGCGCCTTTACCGGTGGGGGCAGGCGCACGACCGGTGGCTGCGTGTGGGGATGGTGCTGGGTTTTGCTGGGCTCGTGCTGACCCTGGCCTTGCGGATGATCGCCCCGCAGCTCTGGCCGGCGTGGCAGCTGCTCGTCATGGGCGGTTCGCTGGTGCTGGCCGGCGCGGGCCACGCGCTGCTGGGGGAGCAGACGACGGTGGCCGCCTACGCGCGGGGCGAGAGCGACCAGTTTCCGGCGATCTCCCGGCTGGCCAGCGGACTCCTCGCGTCGTTGGGCGGGGCCATCCTGGCCATGACGGGCCTGGCCACCATGATGGGCTGAGCCATCGGGTGCACGATCCAACGTAAGTTGGGGACCGGAGGTTCCGTGCGGAACCTCCGGTTCGTTTTTTGCCGCCTCCCGGGCGCCTGGGGGTTGAGCACTTACGCACCCGAATTTTCATTCATGGACTGACCTGAACATAGTCAGAAAGGATTATTGCCGGCCGGACCCAACCTGTGGCAATTTGCGAGGTAACAACTTGTCAACACCGTGACCTGTCCATTCCCCACGTGCTCCCCTGGTGCGGAGGTGTGACGATGAAGCGGAATCTTCCTGTGACCCAGGTTGAACGCGACTACCCCGATGAGGAACGGTTGATCTCGGAAACGGATCTGCGCGGCATCATCACGGCGGCCAACGACTCTTTCTGCGCCGTCTGTGGCTACAGCCGGGAGGAGCTGGTCGGCAAGCCGCACAACATCGTCCGCCATCCCGACGTGCCCCCTGCCATCTTCAAGGACATGTGGGATACCATCCAGGCCGGCGAACGGTGGGTGGGGATCGTCAAGAACCGCTGCAAGAACGGCGACCACTACTGGGTCAAGGCCTTTGTCTCGCCGGTGGTCGTCGGCGGCAAGGTCGTCGGCTACCGGTCGGTGCGGCGCAAGCCCACCCGGGAGGAGATCCGGCAGGCCGAGGAGCTCT
>QGVE01000254.1 GCA_003242675.1 Bacillota bacterium
TCCACCCCGCCCCGGTGGAGGCCCAGGGCCCGGAAGGCCTGCGGGAGCGCCACCCGCGGGGCGTCGCTCCCGTCCCCCCGCCCCCAGCAGCCCCGGCCGCCGATGAAGATGGTCAGCATAGCGGACCGGTTCCGCTCGCTCACCCGCCACAGCCGCACGACGCCGATGAACCGCTCCCGCTCGTCGACGATGGCCCACTCTGGCCGCGCCGCGAGCTGGTTCAGCCACAGGTTCAGGGCGAGGAGCAGGGGGCCGGGAACCGGCCCCGACTTCTCCTCGTACAGCAGATCGGCGACCTCGGGGTCGGTCATGAACCGGTAGAGGGTTCGGGCGTCCGAAGGGCGGAGAGGGCGGAGCCCCGCCTTCTCGCCCCAGATCACTTCCGCCATGCGCCTTCCTCCTTGCGGGGCCGCGTCAGATCCCGAGCTGCTCGGCCACCAGCCGCGGCACGGCATTCAAGGCCTCGCCCAGCCGTTCCGGGTTCTTGCCGCCGGCGGTGGCCATATCGGGCCGGCCGCCGCCGCCACCGCCGCAGATCTTGGCGACCTCCCGGATCAGGTTGCCTGCATGCACCCGCCCGGCCAGGTCCTTCGTCACCGCGGCGACGAGGTTCACCTTGCCCTCATCGGTCACCGCGCCGAGGACGACCACGCCGGAGCCCAGCTTGGCGCGGATGACGTCCGTCATGTTGCGCAGGTCCTCCATGGCGGCCACCGGGGCGGGACCGGCGACGACCTTGATGCCGCCCACCTCCTGCGCCCGCTCCACCAGGCTGTCGGTCTGGCTGGCGGCCAGCTTCGCCCGCAGCCGCTCCAGCTCCTTCTCCAGTTCCTTCACGCGGCCGCGCAGCTGCTCCTGCGCCTCCTCCGCCCGGGCCTGGGCCGCCTCCAGGTGCCGGATGACGCCGGCGCCCGTCGCCGCCTCGATGCGGCGCACGCCGCCGCCGATGCCCGACTCCGAGAGGATCTTGAAGTACTGAATCTCGCTCGTATTTCTGACGTGGCAGCCGCCGCAGAGTTCCCGGGACCAGCCGTCGCCGACCGTGACCACCCGCACGATCTCGCCGTACTTCTCGCCGAACAGGGCCATCGCGCCGAGCGCCTTGGCCTCGGCCAGGGGCATCTCCGTCCAGGTGACCGGCTCTGCGGCCTCGATCTTGCTGTTGATCATCTCCTCCACCGCGGCGATCTGCTCCGGCGTCATCGGGCCGGTGTGGGTGAAGTCGAAGCGCAGCCGGTCAGGGGCGACCAGCGAGCCGGCCTGCTGGACGTGGGTCCCCAGGACCTCCCGCAGGGCCTTGTGCAGCAGGTGCGTGGCGGTGTGGTTCTTCTGGGTGTCCTTGCGCCGGCGGGCGTCCACCCGGGCCGTCACCTGCTGGCCGACCTCCAGGAACCCCTGCCGCACCGTGGCGTAGTGCAGGTGATGGCCGGAGGGCAGCTTGCGGCAGTCCTCCACCTCCACCGCCAGCCCGGGGGCGACCATCTCGCCGGCGTCGCCGACCTGGCCGCCGCCCTCGGCGTAGAACGGCGTCCGGTCCAGGACGATGATCACCGCCGAGCCCTCGCCCGCCCCGGTCGGGTTGCCCTCCTGGTCAAACACGGCCAGCACCCGGCCCTCGGCGGTGAGCTCGGTGTAGCCCACGAACGCCGTGGGCGCGACGTCCTCCAGGTGGCTGGCGATGCGGCTCTGGACCTCGTTGATGTACGAGACGTCCCGGGCCGCCCG
>QGVE01000015.1 GCA_003242675.1 Bacillota bacterium
GCGGTCGGCTGTGGGCTGGAGGTGCAGGTTTTACGCGGCAGAGATGGAGTTCCAGGGGGTCGACGCACAGAACCTGCGCGTAGCTGTGGGTCGGAGGTGCAGGTTTTGCGCGGGAGTGGCGGAGTTGTTAGGGGCTGGCGCGCAAAACCTGCGGTCGGCTGGGGGCTGGAGGTGCAGGTTTTGCGCGGGAGCGGCGGAGTTGGAAGGGGCTGGCGCGCAAAACCTGCGGGTGGTTGCGGGTCCGGGGTGCAGGTTTTGCGCGGCCGGGGTGGGGTTCGAGGGGGTTGACGTGTAGAACCTGCGCTCGGCTTCGGGTCCGGGGTGCAGGTTTTACGCGGCAGGGGTGGAGTTCCAGGTGGTCGACGCGCAGACCCTGCGGTCAGTTGCGGGCCTGGGGTGCAGGTTTTGCGCGGAGAGTGCGGAGTTGCGGGGGGCTGTCTCGCGCGGCATGGGTGGATTTCCAGGGTCCGGCGCGCATAACTTGCACCTGGCTGCGGTCCCGATGCAGGGACCGGCTTCGCATGTGGTCGCTCGGACGAGGCGCCCCATGTGGTGGCGCCCTGGCGCGGAGAAACTTCGGGTCCCGCCCCGTCGTCCAACGTGCGAGTTGCGAGATTCTGCGCCGGGAGTGATGCCGCGTGCGCGCCCGACGGATTCTGCTTGCCTTGGTGACGATCCTGGTGGTGGCGATGGCAGTTCGCGCGGCGCTCAACCCCGACCTGGGCCCCGCCCCTTCGTCGCCCATCGCCCAGGCGGAGGCCGCCGAGGTCACGCTCGAACCGGCCGTGTACGATCCCGCGGGGCTCGACCCCTCCGGCGATCTGGTCCTCTCCAGCCGGCGGCCGCTGGCTTTGGCAGCCGTGGAGGCGGCCCTGAAGGTGGAGCCCGCGGTGGAGCTGCGCGTCGAACAGGCCGACCGCGAGGGGATGCGCTTCCGCATCACCCCTTCGGCGGCGCTGGAGCCGGACCGGATCTACCGCTTCCGACTGGGCCAGGAGGCCGGGCTGGACCGGGACTATCAGTGGTCCTTCCAGACCCGCGCCGAGTTCCGGCTTCTGGGCACGCTCCCGGCGCACCGGTCGACGGGGGTGCCCGTGAACACCGGCATCGAGCTCGTCTTCTCCCACGACGATTTCGCCAACCCCGCGGATTATGTCAGCATCGATCCGCCGGTCGAGGGCAGGTGGGAGCGGCACAAGAAGACGGCGGTCTTCGTGCCCAGGGAGCCCCTCGAGCCGGGCACCGTCTACACCGTCACCCTGAAGGAGGGACTCGGCCGGACCCGGGGCGACGGCCGGTTAGGTGCGTACACCTTCGCCTTTGAGACCGCGGTTTCCGAGGACAAGGACTGGAGCGAGTGGTTCCAGCTGCTGGAAGACGCCGCGGAGTTCGCGACCGACGTGACCCCCTACTTCCGCATGTGGGATGACGGCGCTGACCATGAGTACACCATTCAAGTCTACCGCTACCCGGATGCGGCCGCATATGCTGCGGCTCTGCGGGACTTCCTGGCGCTGCCCGCCTGGAGCAGCGCGGCCTTTGACCGTTACTGGGAGCCGACGGACCACCTGGAGGCCGTGGCGACGGTAACCGCCACGCCGATGGAGCTGAATTACAACCAGTACCTCGTTCTCCCCGAGCCCCTGCCGGCGGGGTACTACCTCGCCGTGGTGCAGCGGGGCGACCGGGCGCGGCAGATCCGCTTCCAGGTCACCGACCTCTCTTACTATCTGGCGGAGAGCACCACCGGCGGCCTTGCCTGGCTGAACGACCTGACGACCGGCCGCCCGGCGGCTGGGGCGGCGCTGTACCTGCCCGATGGCTCACTGGCCGCCATCGCCGACGACAGCGGCGTGGCCCGGCTCGACTTGCCTGCGCGCCAGAGCACCAGCACCGGCGCCCCGGCCGGGGACGAAGCGAAGCGCACCGGCACGCCGGCGGATGACGGCGGGGACGAGGATGTTCCCTACGGCTTCTGGATCGCCCGGAGCGGGGACAAGGAGGTCGTGCTGCACACGGGCCGCAGCAACTGGTACTGGAGCGCGCAGAGGTCCCAGGCCGAACTGTACTGGCGCTACCTCTACCTGGACCGGGCCATCTACAAGCCGGCGGATACGGTGCACGTCTGGGGCATCGTCCACCCCCGTGCGCCCGAAGCCCGGCCCGTGGAGGCGGTCCGGGTCGAGGTCACCGGCGGGTGGTACTGGCGGGAAGAGCCGGTCCTCGTGAAGGCCGAACTGCCCGTGGAGCGCTCCAGCTTCATCGGCAGCCTGTCCCTGCCCAACCTCAGCCCCGGCACCTATGAGCTGAGCGTGTGGGTGGGCGATGAGCGCTTCGCCAGCCGCTGGTTCGAGGTGGCCACCTACGCCAAGCCGGCGTACCAGATCGAGGTGACGCCGGACCGCGATGCGGTGTTCACCGGGGAGACCGTGAACTTCCGGGTGCGGGCCACGTTCTTCGAGGGGACGCCCGTGCCCGACATGCAGCTGAACTACGAGATCGGCGGCCAGACGGGCAGCGTGACCACCGATGTGAACGGCGAGGCGGTCATCTCCTACACGCCGCCCCACGAACAGGAGACGTGGGGCTGGCAAGGCTGGCTCACCATCTTCGTCACCGGCGGCCAGCCCGAGGTCGGCGAGGTGACCGCGGAGCGGGTGGTCCGGCTCTTCCACCGGGACGTGAAGGGCCGGGTCGAGACCGCCCGAGAGGGCGACCAGGCCACGGTCACCGTGCAGGTGAACCAGGTGGTGCGGGACGCGCTGCTCAGCGGCAGGGAGGCGGACGTCACGGGTTCCCCGGTGGCCGGCCGCCCGGTGGAGTTTACCCTCATCGAGCACCGGTGGAACCGCGTCGCGGAAGGGGAGTACTACGACTTCATCGAGAAGGTCGTCCGCCCGCGCTACAGGCACGTCCCCGAGCAGCGGGAGATTCGCCGGGAAACCGTGCAGACGGACGGCGAAGGACGCGCCGCCTTCCGGTTCACCTTCGACCCGGAGGGTGAGTACGAGGTGCGCTACCGGGTGCAGGACTCGCGCGGCCTGTGGCTGCAGGGCAATGCCTGGGTCTTCGGCAGCTGGTACGGGTACGACACGAACTGGGGCTGGCCGCAGCTGACCCCAGCAGACGACCAGCGGTACCGGGTGCCCGTGGGCGAGCCGGTGGAGTACGTGTTCCGCAAGGGTGAGCGGCAGCTGGATGACCGGCCCGCAGGGTTCCTCTTCTTCACCGCCCGACGGGGCATCCGGGAGTATGCGGTACAGGACTCGCCCCTCTTCACCGTGACGCTTCAGGCCGCCGACCTGCCCAACATCATGCTGTACGGCGTCGCCTTCGACGGCCGCAGCTACATCACGGCCGCGACAGACGTGACGGTTGACCCGGAGGAGATGCGGCTGGACGTGACCGTCACCCCCGACCGGGCGGAGTACCGCCCCGGCGACGAGGTGCGGGTGAAGGTGACGGTGAGAAGCCGGAGCGGCCAGCCGGCGGCCGGGGCGGTGGTCAACCTGAACCTGGTGGACGAGGCGGTCTATGCGGTGCGGGAGCAGTACGTGGACATCCTGGGCGACCTCTACGCCAGCTGGATAAGCTCCGGCGTGCTGCGCACCCGCCGCTCCCACGAGCCGCCGCCCACGCCCGGGGCCGCGGAGAAGGGCGGCGAGGGGGGAGGCGTCCGCCACGACTTCCGGGATGCGGTGCTGTTCACCCAGGTGGTGACCGACGGGGCCGGCCAGGCGGCGGTGACGTTCCGCGTGCCGCACAACCTCACCAGCTGGCGGCTGACCTACCAGGCCGTCCTGCCCGGGACGATGGAGGCGGGAAGCGGCGCCATCCGGATCCCGGTCCGCCAGCCGTTCTTCGCCGACCTGGTGATGGGGGAGACCTACCTGGTGGGCGAGCGGCCCATCTTCCAGGTGCGCGCCTACGGAGAGGCCCTGGCGGCAGACGCCCGCGTGGGGTTCGAGGTCGAGGTGGAGGGGCCGTCCGGTTACCGGCACCGCCTGCAGCTCGACGGCCGGCCGTTCGCTCCCCTTTCGGTCCCGCTGGCGCCGCTCACGGCTGAGGGCACCTACACCGTGCGGGTGAGGGCCACGGCCGGCGACCTGTCCGACGCGCTGGAGCGCACCTTCGCTGTGCGCCAGACCCACCTGGTCCAGAACCGGGTCGACTTCCGGCTGCTGGAGCCGGGGGTGCGGTTCACCGGCGCGGCCGAGGGGCTCACCTACGTCACGTTCGTCGACTGGGAGCGAGGCCGCTACCTGGACGTGCTGCAGCGCAGCCGGTGGCTCTGGGGGAGCCGGTTCGAGCACAGACTGGCCCGGGCGGTGGCCGCGGAACTGCTGCGGCTGCACTTCGGCTGGGAAGACCCCTGGCCCGAGCCGGAGCTGGAGGCGCTGCGCTACCAGACGGTCGACGGGTCCATCGGGATCCTGCCCTACAGCTCCGGCGATCTGAAGCTCTCGGCCCTGGCTGCCGACCTGGCGCCGGAGCGGTTCGACCGGGCGGCCCTGGCGGTCTACTTCCGGCAGGTGCTGGAGGACGAGGGCGAAACCCGGGAGCGGAAGGCCATGGCGCTCTACGGCCTGGCCGGGCTGGGCGAGCCGGTGCTGCTCGCCGCGCACCAGCTGCTCGCCGAACCGAATCTCACGCCGCGGGAGGAGCTGTATGCCATGCTCGCCGCCGCCGAGCTCGGCGACCTGGAGGGGGTGCGGCCGCGCTTCCGGCGCTTGGTGGAGGCGTACAGTGAGCCCGTCGGGCAGGACCTGCGGCTGACGGCAGGAGCGGACCGGGACGAGCAGCTGGAGACGACCGCGCTGGCGGCGGCCCTCGCCGCCAAGCTCGGCGAACCCGAGGCCCTGAGCATGCTCGGCTACCTCCTGCAGAACCCGCCGCAGAAGATCCTGGTGAACCTCGAGCTGGTGCTCGCGGCCCAGGCCGGGCTCGAGGGGCTGAAGGGCGCGCCCGTGGGGCTCACCTATCGGCTGAACGGCGAGCTCGTCAAGAAGACCCTGCAGCCGGGCGAGCGGGTGAGGCTCGCGCTCCGGCCGGAGGAGCTGGCCTCGCTGGAGGTCACGGCGGTGGAGGGGAGCGTGGCTGCCGTGGTCGCCTACGCCGCACCCGGCCGACCTGCGGTGAACGCCGAGGGGGGCGCGGTGGTGCGCCGCTACTCGCCGGCGCCGGAGACCTGGAAGCCGGGCGACATCGTGGCCGTGACCCTCAGCTACACCATCCCGGCCGATGCGCCGGAGGGGCTGTACGAACTGACCGACACTCTGCCTTCGGGCCTGCGCTACCTGGAGCGGCCCTGGGCCTGGGGCCGGCCGATCGACTGGAGCGTTTACACCGGCTGGGCGCTGCAGGTGGACGGGCAGCGGGTGACGTTCCCGGCGGAGAAGAAGGGGAGGCCGATCCAGTACTTCGCCCGTGTGGTCTCTGCCGGGGAGTACCGGGCCGAAGAGGCCGTGCTCCGGCACCAGCAGAGCGGGCTGGTGTACGGGATGAGTCCCGCGGAGGCGGTGAACATCGGATGGTAAGCCTGTGGGCCCGGCGGTACAGACTGCACCGGTGGCTGGGGGCCGGGCTGGCCGCGGCGGTGGCGGCCGGACTGCTGGGGCTGGCAGGCGGACTCGGGGGAACGGCCCTGGCGCCGGCGGGAGAACCGGCGGCCCGCACCGAGGGGGCGCCGCCGGACCCGGCGGTGGCCGAGGGGCGGAGGGCCGCCCCTGAGCCGGCGCATCCCAACGTCTTCTTCAACCCGGTGCTGTTCTACACCGGCCTGGAGGCGGCCCGGCGGCCCACCGCAGCCCCGGGCGTCTCCGGTGCCGGCCTTGCCGTGAGCGGCTCGGTGGCGGGCGGGTTGGTGCCGCATCACGACCTGGCGGGCGAGCTGCTCTCGGGGTTCTTCCTGCGCTTGGAAGAGAGTCCGCCAGATGTCATCTTCTTGGTGGGGCCGAACCACGACGCCGCTGGCGCACCGGTGATCACGGGCCGGCGCGCCTGGCAGACGGACTTCGGCCGGGTGGAGGTGGACCGGGAGGCCGTGGATGCCCTGGTGGCCGCCGGCCTCGCCGCCGTGGACGAGGACGTGCTGGCGCGGGAGCACGCGATGGGAACCCTGATGCCGTACATCAAGTTCCACGCGCCCGAGGCGCGGGTCGTGCCGCTCATCCTGCACCGCGGGCTCACGCTGGCAGAGCTGCGGCGGCTGGCCAGTGCGCTGGCCGCCCAGCTCGGCCCCGGGCGGATCCTGGTGGCGTCGGTCGATTTCTCCCACTACCTCGCCCGCGCCGAGGCGGAGGCCCGGGACCGGGAGACGCTGGCGACGATCCGCGCGGGCGATCTGGACCGGCTGCTGCGGATGGGCCCCGAACACCTGGACTCGCCGGGCTCCGTGGCCGTTCTGCTGATGGCGATGGCGGCCACCGGCGCGGACGGCCCTGTGGTGCTCGGCCACACCAACTCGGGCGAAATCCTGCGGGACCACCTGATCGAGACGACCAGCTACTTCACGTTTCTCTTCACAAACAAGGAGTAGAGTGGCGCTGCCAAACACGTCCAGAGAGTGCTGGCAAATTGTAGAGCGAGGCAGCGACGCACGTCCAGCGAGCGCTGGCAAGCTGTAGAGCGGCGCAGCGACGCACATCCAGCAAGCGCTGCGGCGCAACGGGTCGCGCCGTGACGACGAGCACGCATCGCGACCGCGCGGGCAGGGCCGCGCAAACAGTGGCAGCACGGGCGATCGCGAACACCCGCCGATGCCACCACGCAGGCAGGGTCGCCCAGCGCGCAGGTTGGGCGGATCGCCAGGCAAATCCTATTGCACAGCGCGCGGGGACATGGTATAGTATGGCTTGCGCTGCCTTGAAACGGCCGGTGCAGCAAGGCGCGGAGAGATACCCAAGTGGCTGAAGGGGCGGCTTTGCTAAAGCTGTAGGGGGCGCAAGCCCCGCGAGGGTTCGAATCCCTCTCTCTCCGCCAAGTGAAAGGGATGACGGCGGACCGTGCAAACGCACGGTCCGCCGTCGCACTTCCTGCCCGCACCGTTCGGGGGTCTGCCCCCTGTATCAAACGCATGAACCCCGGACTCGCCGGGGTTTTCGCGCAACCGCAAGTCAAGCCGCGCTTGGCCGATACCGCCGTGACGCCTCCGCGCAACTCGAACGAAACTAGATGTTCACCCGGCTTCGCAGGTACTCCCTCAGGGCCGGGTGGTGGCGCAGCAGGTAGGACTGGGGCGGCGTGAACTTCCCCAGAGCCTCCCGCAGCTCGTGAATCCCGATGGGCGGTACTTCTCGCCCCAGGCCTGGTTCACCGAATCGCCGTGCGATCGCCGGCCCTGTGGATTTTCATTTCTGTCAAGGGCCGCGCCCACTCCTCTACACATCGTCGATCGGGCACGCGCGGGTCGCAGTAAGACGGAAAGTCCGTGCGGTCATCTACCGCACTGTGCCGCCTGTCCGCATCAATGCCCCCCGGCCGGCGGAAGCTAAGGGTGATGTGGATGATGGCCACGTGGAGGAGGATGGCGTACGGTGCGTGCACGGTGGGCAGCCCTTGCGCTTTGCGCCCTGCTCGTCTCCGGCTGCATGGCGCAGCCGCAGCCGCAGCAGCCGGCGGAGCCCAGTTCGGAGAAGGTGCGCGACGCGGTCCGGGAGAGCCTGAGCGAACCGGACATGAAGGACTTTATCCGCACCCACGTCCGGGAGCAGGCCGGGGTGGAGATGCTGGAAATGGCGCTCGAAACGCAGGAGGGCAAGGACGCGCTGAGCGAGGCGATGAAGGACGTCATCAGCTCGACACTGGGCGAGCAGTTGATTCAGCAGAAGCTCATCGAGATGCTGGAGGACCCCGTCGTTCAGCAGCAGCTGCAGTTGGCCGTCCGCCAGACCCTGCAGGACATCCTGTCCAAGGGGCTCCAGGAGAGCCGCCAGAGAGGCGGGGACCAGCAGGGTGGCGGCCAGGGCGGCGGCGGAGGTCGCGGCCAGCAGGGCGGAGGCGGTGGCGGTGGCGGCGGTCAATAGCCGAGAGCGGCCCCCGGCCGTGCAGCACGGCCGGGGGCAGCCGCGCCCCGGCCACCCCGGCCGGGCCTGCCGTGCGGAACCGGGGACGCTCGCCGCGCTGCGGGGCGGAAAAGTCGCTTCAGACTGCGATCAGGACGCCAGCTCGAGCGCAACGGGATCCGCGGGCTCGGCGCCGTCGCGGTAGACAGCCAGCACCCGCTTCCGGTACGGGTTCGTCTCCCAGCCGGCTGCCGCCCGGGGGCCGCCGTTGTACACGGCCAGCGCAACGTCCACGGACCCGTACTCGGCGATCAGCGCGGACAGGTAGAAGGTCCCCATCTCCACCGACGTGGCCGGGTCGCTCAGGTCATAGTGCTCGAGCCCCATCACGGAGGCGAGCCAGGCGCCGGTCGAGGGCAGGATCTGCATGAGTCCGCGCTCGCCGTGGGCGCCGACCGCGTCCGGATCCCAGCGGCTCTCCACGGTGATGATGGCCGCGATCAGCCGGGGGTCGACCCCGTACCGGTCCGCGACCTCCACCACCAGGGAGCGGTATTTCTTCGGGGCCAGGTCCGCGATTTGCTCGGTCAGCTCCTTCAAGCGGGCCTTCTCCAGCTCCGCGGGGTCAGGCGGCAGCACCGCCGTCGGATCCGGTTCCGGTTCGGGCAGAACCGGTTCGGCGTCGTCTGCAGGGGCAGCCGCCGTCGCCGCCAGCATGGCGGGCACGGCCGCCACTCCCAGCGCCAGGGCCACCCACATGAAGCGGCGCCGGCGAAGAAGTGGGAGCACAGTCGGTTCCTCCTTTAGACCATGACGGTAAATTTATCTGAATAATAGGAAGTATCATGTGGCTGTCCTTGGCAACGGAACACACTTTACCAGGAGGGGGAACCGACTGTCAACACCTAATGGCACATACTGGAAACCGGCAGCGCATTGTCCGAACTCACGGAAAAAAGGCCAGGGAGGAGGAGAGGCGGGCAGGCGAGAAATCCCCCTGTCGTGAGGTAGGTGACCCACGACCATGCTTGATCCCTTGTCGGTGCGTGAGTACCAGCGCTTGCGGGACGCGGTGCGCAGCAGGCTGCTGGCCGGGTTGAACGAGCAACAGCGGGAGGCGGTGCTGCACGGCCAGGGACCGCTGCTCATCCTGGCCGGGGCGGGCAGCGGGAAGACCCGCGTCATCGCCCACCGCATCGCCCACCTGATCCTGTTCGGGCCGGAGTACGATCCCGAGGCCCCGCCGCCTCCCGACATGACGGAGGAGGACCTCGCGGCCCTGCGGGCGGCCGTGGAAAGACCGGGGCCCATCGACACAGGCGCGATTGCCCACCTGCTGGGCGGCGGGGTCGACCCGTGGCGGATCCTCGCGATCACCTTCACCAACAAGGCGGCCAACGAGATGCGGGAGCGGGTGGAGCAGCTGGTGGGCCCCAAGGCGCGCGAGGTCTGGGCCGCCACCTTCCACTCGACCTGCGTCCGCATGCTGCGGCGGGACATCGAGCGGCTGGGGTACGGCCGCAACTTCGTCATCCTGGACGCGGAGGACCAGCAGGCCGTCATCAAGGACTGCCTGAAGCGGCTGGGCCTCTCGGACCGGCAGTTCCAGCCCGGCGCGGTGCTGGGCACGATCTCCAACGCGAAGAACGCGATGCTCGACCCGCGGCAGTTCGCCGACCGGGCCGCCGACTACTGGCGGCAGCAGGTCGCCAAGGTTTACGCCCTGTACCAGGAGCAGCTCCGGTCCAACAACGCCCTGGACTTCGACGACCTGCTGCTGAAAACGGTGGAGCTGCTGGAGCGGTTCGACGACGTGCGCGAGTACTACCAGCGCAAGTTCGAATACATCCTGGTGGACGAGTACCAGGACACCAACCACGTGCAGAACCGGTGGGTCTTCCTCCTGGCCGGCGAGCGGCAGAACCTGGCGGTCGTCGGCGACGACGACCAGGGCATCTACTCGTGGCGGGGGGCGGACATCAGCAACATCCTGGAGTTCGAGCAGCAGTTCCCCAACTGCCGGACGATCAAGCTGGAGCAGAACTACCGCTCCACGCAGAACATCCTGTCCGCCGCCTACGCGGTGGTGCGGCACAACACCGGCCGAAAGGACAAGCGGCTCTGGACGGCCGCGGGCCCCGGCGACCCGGTGTTCCACTTCACCGCGGCCGACGAGCGGGACGAGGCGGCCTTCGTGGCGGACGAGATCGAGCGGCTGGTGCGCGAGGGCCTGCCCGACGGCACCCGCCTGGACTACCAGGACTTCGCCGTTCTCTACCGCACCCACGCCCAGTCCCGCGCCCTGGAGGAGGCGATGGTGCGCCGCTCCATTCCCTACGGCATCTACGGCGGCCTCCGCTTCTTCGAGCGCAAGGAGATCAAGGACGTCCTGGCATACCTGCGGCTCATCGCCAACCCCGCTGACACCGTCTCGTTCCGCCGGGCGGTCGGGGTGCCGAAGCGGGGCATCGGCCCGGCCACGGTGGACAAGCTCATCGACTACGCCGAGCAGTGGCAGGTGCCGGTGGCCCTGGCGGCCCTGGACTGCTCGATGGTGCCGGGCCTCTCCGGCACCTACCGGAAGCGCATGGAGGAGTTCGGCGCGCTGATCGAAGAACTGACCAACCTGAGCGCGCACTGCACCGTCGGCGAGCTGATCGACGCCGTGCTGGAGCGCACGGGCATCCTGGAGGAGCTGCGGGCCGACACCTCGCTGGAGGCGGCGGCCCGGCTCGAGAACCTGCAGGAGCTGCGGTCGATGGCCGCCGAATTCGAGCCGCCGGAAGGAGAGGAACTGGACGGCCTCAGGGACCTGGACACCTTCCTGGCGACCGTGGCCCTGCTCACGGACGCCGACCAGGTGGGCGAGGGCGAGAACAAGGTGACCCTCATGACCCTCCACTCGGCCAAGGGGCTGGAGTTTCCGGTGGTCTTCCTGGTCGGGCTGGAGGAGGGGGTCTTCCCCCACAGCCGGGCCCTGACGGACGAGGCGCAGATGGAGGAGGAGCGGCGGCTCTGCTACGTGGGCATGACCCGGGCGCGCTACCGGCTCTACCTGACCAACGCCGTCAGCCGCAACCTGTGGGGGCAGCCCAACTACAACGCGCCGAGCCGCTTCCTGGAGGAGATCCCGGCGCACCTCGTGCAGGAGCTGGCGCCAGCCCGGGGCCGGGCCGAATGGGATGACGAACGCTTCGCCTCCGGGCGGGGCCGGGGCGCATGGGAGGCAGACGGCTTCCCGTCCGGCAGGGCCGCGTGGGACGACGGCGGCTCGCCGAGGCGGCGAAGGTCGGCTTGGGACGACGACGGGGCGTCCCCGGGGCGGCGCGGGTCCCGGTGGGACGACGGCGCCGCGCCCGGGCGACGCACGTCCGCCTGGGAGGACGACGACTTCTCGCCGGCCATCGGGGCGGCGGGTTGGGGCAAGACCGCACAGGCCCGCCGCCTGCAGAAGGCGCTGGAGCCGGCGGCGGAGGAGGCGCCGCGCTTCCGGCCCGGCGACCGGGTGCGCCACGACCGGTTCGGCGAGGGCGTGGTGACGGCCGTGATCGGTGACACCGTGACCGTGCAGTTCGCCGGTGCGGTCGGGCAGCGGGTGCTGATCGCCAGCTACCTGCGGCCGGCCGCGGCCGAGGCGGAGTGACTGGGGGGAGGCAGCATGGATCGATCCTGGGCGGAGCGGCGGATCGCGGAGCTCATCGACATCATCCGCTACCATGAGTACCTTTATTACGTAAAGAATGAACCGGAGATCAGCGACGCCGCCTTCGACGAGCTGATGGAGGAACTGAAGCAGCTGGAGGCGGCCTTCCCGGACCTGCGCAGGCCGGATTCGCCGACGCAGCGGGTCGGCGGCGCCCCCGCGCCCGAGTTCGCCAAGGTGCCCCATCAGCCGCCCATGTACTCGCTGGACAACGCCTTCAGCGAGGCGGACCTGCGCGACTTCGACCGGCGGGTGCGCGAGGCCCTCGGCGGCGAGCCGGTGTCCTACGTCTGCGAGCTGAAGATCGACGGGCTCTCGATCTCGCTGCGGTACGAGGACGGCATCTTCGTCCAGGGCGCGACCCGGGGCGACGGCGAGACCGGGGAGGACGTGACCGAGAACCTGCGCACCATCGGCTCGATCCCGCTCCGGCTGGACGGGAGCCAGGCCCCGGTGCCTCCCCGGCTCATCGTGCGCGGGGAGGTCTACATGACCAAGCAGGTGCTGGAGGAGCTGAACGCGGCCCTGGCCGCCGCCGGGAAGCCGCTCCTGCAGAATCCGCGCAACGCCGCAGCCGGCGGGCTCCGCCAGAAGGATCCCCGGAAGACCCGGGAGCGGCGGCTCGACGCCTTCCTCTACCAGGTGGTGGACGCGGACCAGCTGGGGATCCCCGATCACTGGACGGCCCTGAGCCGGCTCGAGGCCTGGCGCTTCAAGGTGAACCCGCACCGGCACCTCGCCCACAGCATCGACGAGGTCCTGGAGTGGGTGGCCGGCTGGCAGGAGCGGCGGCACGAGCTGCCCTACGAGATCGACGGCCTGGTGATCAAGGTCAACGACCTGAGCCAGCAGAGGCGGCTGGGCTTCACCAGCAAGTTCCCCCGGTGGGCGATCGCGTACAAGTTCCCCGCCGAGGAGCGGGAGACGACCGTCCTGGGCATCAGCCTCGAGGTCGGGCGCACCGGCGTGGTGACGCCGTCGGCCGACCTGGCGCCGGTGCGGATCGCCGGCACCACGGTGAAGCGCGCCACGCTGCACAACGAGGACTACATCCGGGAGAAGGACATCCGCATCGGGGATACGGTCATCGTGCGGAAGGCCGGCGAGATCATCCCCGAGGTGGTGCGGGTCGTGCTGGAGAAGCGCCCCCCCGACGCCAAGCCCTGGACGTTCCCCAGGGAGTGCCCCGCCTGCGGGGCGGAGCTGGTGCGGCTGGAGGGGGAGGCGGCGGTGCGCTGCCTCAACAACCTCTGCCCCGCCCAGCAGTACCGGGCGATCCTGCACTTTGCCTCGCGCGACGCGATGAACATCGAGGGGCTGGGCGAGGCCCTGGTGCAGTCCCTGCTCGACCACGGGCTCATCGAGGATGCGGCGGACCTCTACCGGCTCCACGAAAAGCGCGAGCAGCTCATCAACCTGGAGCGCATGGGCGAGAAGTCGGTGGACAAGCTGCTGGCGGCCATCGATGCCACGCGGCAGAACCCCCTGCACCGGCTGATCTTCGCCCTGGGCATCCGGCACGTGGGGGAGCGGGCGGCCCGGCTCCTGGCGGACCACTTCGGGTCCATAGAAGCGATCGGGCAGGCGAGCCTGGAGGAGCTCATGGCGATCCCCGGCCTGGGCCCCAAGATCGCCGAGTCGGTGCGGAGCTACTTCGCCTCGCCCCGGGCGCGCAAGCTGCTCGCGAAGCTCAGGGACGCCGGCGTGAACATGGTGGGCGAGAAGAAGGCGGGCCCTGCGGAGGGGCCGCTGGCCGGCATGACCGTCGTGGTCACCGGCACCCTCACCCGCTGGAGCCGCAAGGAGGTCGAGGAGCTGATCCAGCAGCTCGGCGGGAAGGCCGCCGGGTCGGTGAGCCGGAAGACCAGCTTCGTCGTCGCGGGCGAGGCCGCCGGCTCCAAGCTGCAGAAGGCCCAGGAGCTCGGGATCCCCGTGCTCAGCGAGGACGAGTTCTACGAGCGCTACGTCCGGCGCTAGCCCGGGTGTGGTTCCCCCGGGCGCCGCGGCGGCGCCAGAATGATGCAGGGGGGAGCTGGGAGGATTCGTGCACGGGCTGAGCGAAAAAATCTAAACCGAACGGCGCGAGTTCGCGTCACATGAGTACGGAGAGATAGGCAAGAAGCGCCCGGGTGCAAAGCGTGGCGTGGTGTAGGAGAAGAGGAGTGAGCCTGTGAGCGAGAAGTTGGTCGAAATCCGAAACCTAAAGACGTACTACTATACCGAAGACGGCGTGGTGAAGGCCGTCGACGGGGTGGATCTCTACATCAATCGTGGCGAGACTTTGGGCATCGTCGGCGAATCCGGCTGCGGCAAGAGTGTGACCTCCCTCTCGATCATGAGGCTCATTCCCAATCCCCCGGGCAAGATCGTGTCCGGTGAGATCCTTTTCGAGGGTGAGGACCTGCTCAAGAAGTCCGAGGCCGAGATGCGGAAGATCCGGGGCAACGAGATCTCGATGATCTTCCAGGAGCCGATGACCTCGCTGAACCCCGTCTACACCGTTGGCGACCAGATCGCCGAGGCCATTGAGCTACACCAGGGCCTATCCCACAAGGAAGCCATTGAGAAGGCCATCGAGATGCTCCGCCTGGTCGGCATTCCGCTGCCGGAACAGCGGGTCAAGGAGTATCCGCACCAGCTCTCGGGCGGCATGCGGCAGCGCGTGATGATCGCGATGGCGCTCTCCTGCAACCCGAAGCTGCTCATCGCGGACGAGCCCACCACGGCGCTGGACGTGACGATCCAGGCTCAGATCCTGGAGCTCATGAAGAAGCTGAAGAAGGAGCTGGGCATGGCGATCATGCTCATCACCCACGACCTGGGCGTCGTGGCCGAGATGTGCGAGCGCGTGGTGGTGATGTACGCGGGCAAGGTCGTGGAGGAGGCCGACGCCGTCTCCCTCTTCAAGAACCCGATCCACCCGTACACCGAGGGACTGCTGAAGTCCATCCCGCGCCTCGACCAGGAGGTCGAGAAGCTGCACGTGATCGAGGGCGCCGTGCCGAACCCGCTGAACATGCCCGCCGGCTGCCGGTTCCACCCGCGCTGCCCCCTGGCAACGGACCGCTGCCGGGTCGAGGAGCCGAACCTTCAGCAGGTGGCGCCCGGGCGGAAGGTGGCCTGCTTCCTCGCTGAAGAACGCCTCGCGAAGGGGGTCACGGCGTGATGAGCACCGCGGTGGGAACCAAGGCGCAGCCGCGCGACGTCCTGGTCGATGTACGCAACCTGAAGAAGTACTACCCCGTCACCGGCGGAGGCATCATCCCCCGCACGGTGGGTTACGTCAAGGCGGTCGACGGCGTCTCCTTCCAGATCCGCCGCGGTGAGACCCTGGGGCTCGTAGGCGAGTCCGGCTGCGGCAAGACGACCCTGGGCAAGGTGCTGCTCCGGCTGCAGGAGCCGACCGACGGCCAGGTCTACTTCGAGGGGCAGAACATCTACGAGCTGAACCGCGAGGAGATGCGCAAGCTGCGCCGGGAGATGCAGATCATCTTCCAGGACCCGTACTCCTCGCTGAACCCCCGCATGACGGTGGGCGAGATCATCGGCGAGCCGCTGGAGATCCACGGCGTCGCCCGGGGACCGGCCAAGACCAAGCGGGTCCAGGAGCTGCTGGAGGTCGTGGGCCTGGCCTCCTTCCACGCCCGCCGGTATCCCCACGAGTTCTCCGGCGGCCAGCGGCAGCGCATCGGCATCGCGCGGGCCCTGGCGCTCAACCCGAAGCTGATCGTCTGCGACGAGCCGGTTTCGGCCCTGGACGTGTCGATCCAGTCGCAGGTGCTCAACCTGCTGGAGGACCTGCAGAAGGAGTTCGGGCTGACCTACCTGTTCATCGCGCACGGCCTGGCGGTGGTGAAGCACGTCTCCGACCGGGTGGGCGTGATGTACCTGGGGAAGATGGTGGAGATCTCCCCCGCCCGGGAGCTGTACACGAATCCGCTGCATCCGTACACCGAGGCGCTGATGTCCGCCATCCCGATCCCCGACCCGACCCTGAAGCGGGAGCGCATCGTGCTGGAGGGCGACGTGCCCTCGCCGGTCAACCCGCCTTCGGGCTGCCGGTTCCACACCCGCTGCCGTTACCAGCCGCAGGTCGGGGACATCTGCAAGGAGAAGGAGCCGCCGCTGATCGACGTGGGCAACGACCACTGGGTTGCCTGCCACATGCGGACGAAGTAGCCGAAAGGCCCGAGATAGCGACGGCCGGACCCCGCGGGTCCGGCCGTCCTGCGCCATCAGGGGCGGGCATCCACGTTGCCTGGCAGGGATGCCACATGTTAGAATCAGATAGTTGCGCTCACGCTCCGGCTGACTCGGCTATGCGAATTTCGGGATGGTGGTGATCGACAGTGGCGGTTTCGCGGGAAGAGATTCAGCGCGTGGCCCGGCTGGCCCGTCTGAGCCTCACCGAAGAAGAGATCGACGCCTTCGCGGGGCAACTGAACCGCATTCTCGAGCACGTGGAGCGCATGAACCAGCTGGACGTGGCGGATGTGCCTCCCACCTACCACGTCGTCACCTTGCAGCATCCTTTCCGGGAGGACAAGCCTCAACCTTCGCTGGAGCGCGACGTGGTGCTGGCGCTCGCCCCTGAGGCCGAGGCCGGCTGTTACAAGGTGCCGAAGATTACGGAGGGCTAAGGGATGACGGGGATGACGCACGTGCTGAGCGCCGCGCGGCTCAACCGGCTCTTCCTGGCCGGAGAGCTGTCGGCGGTGGAGATAGCCGAATCTGCCCTGAGCCGCATCGCCCAGGTGGATCCTGCCGTGGGCGCGTTCATTACGGTTGCGGCCGATCACGTCCTGGAGCGGGCAAAGAAGCTGGACGCCAGGCGCAAGGCCGGCGATACGGAGCTCGGCCCCCTGGCCGGCGTGCCGATTGCGGTGAAGGACAACATCTGCACCAGCGGGATGCAGACCACCTGCGCCTCCCGCATCCTGAAGGGGTTCGTCTCGCCCTACGACGCGACCGTGGTGGAGCGGCTGCGGGCGGCCGGCGCGCTGATCATCGGCAAGACCAACATGGACGAGTTCGCCATGGGCTCCTCCGGCGAGACCTCGGCGTTCGGCGTGACCCGCAACCCGTGGGACCTCGACCGGGTTCCCGGAGGCTCCTCCTCCGGTTCGGCGGCGGCCATCGCGGCCGGGGAGGTGCCCCTGGCCCTGGGCACGGACACGGGCGGGTCGATCCGGCAGCCGGCGGCCCTGACGGGCATCGTCGGCATGAAGCCGACCTACGGCTACGTCAGCCGCTACGGGGTGATCGCGTTCGCCTCGTCGCTGGACCAGGTGGGACCCATGGGCCGCGACGTGGAGGACGTGGCCCGGCTCTTCGAGGTGATCGCCGGCCCCGACCGGCGCGACGCGACCAACGCCGGGCGCACCCCGCCGCCGCTGAAGTTCGGCGGCGAGCCGTCGCTGAGCGGCCTGCGCATCGGGATGCCCAAGGAGCTCTTCGGCGAGGGCGTTGACGCCGGCGTCAAGGCGCGGGTCCTGGAGGCGGTGGCCGAGCTCGAGGCTCTGGGTGCGTTCGTGGAGGAGTGCTCGCTGCCCACCACCGACTACGCCCTTTCCGCCTACTACGTGATCGCCCTGGCCGAGGCCTCCTCCAACCTGGCCCGGTTCGACGGCGTGCGCTACGGGTACCGCGCCGCCCAGGCCGGCGGGCTGAACGAGATGTACAGCAAGACCCGCGGCGAGGGCTTCGGCCCGGAAGTGAAGCGGCGCATCATGCTGGGCACCTACGTGCTGTCGGCCGGCCACTACGACGCCTACTACCGCCGGGCGCAGCAGGTGCGCACCCTGGTCGTGCGCGACTTCGAGCGGGCCTTCGAGCGGTATGATGCCCTGGTGACCCCCACCTCGCCGGTGACCGCGTGGAGGATCGGCGAAAAGGTGGACGACCCGGTTTCCATGTACATGGCCGATATCTGCACCATCCCGGTCAACCTGGCCGGCCTGCCCGCGATCTCCGTCCCCTGCGGGTTCGTGAACGGGCTGCCGGTCGGGATGCAGATCATCGGCAAGCCCTTCGCGGATGCGCAGATCCTGCAGATCGCCTGGGCGTACCAGAAGGTGACGAAGCATCACGAGGCCCGTCCGGCCCTGGCGCAGGAAGGAGGTCGGTAGCCGTGTCCACCGCCCAGTGGGAAACCGTTATCGGCCTCGAGGTGCACGTGGAGCTGTCCACCGAGACGAAGGTCTGGTGCTCCTGCAAGAACGAGTTCGGGGCCGAGCCCAACACCAACGTCTGCCCCGTCTGCCTGGCGCTGCCCGGCGCGCTGCCGGTGCTGAACCACAAGGCCGTGGAGTACGCCATTCGGGCGGGGCTGGCCCTGAACTGCAAGATCCAGCGCCACACCAAGTTCGACCGCAAGAACTACTTCTATGCCGACCTCCCGGCGGGCTACCAGATCAGCCAGTTCGATGTGCCCCTCTGCTACGACGGCTACGTGGACATCACGAAGAAGGACGGTACGACCCGGCGCATCCGCATCAAGCGGATCCACCTGGAGAACGACGCCGGCAAGCTGGTTCACGCCGGCGACGACGTGACCGCAGCGGATTACTCGCTGGTCGACTTCAACCGGGCCGGCGTGCCCCTGATCGAGATCGTCACGGAGCCCGACCTGCGGTCGGCCGAGGAGGCGGGCCTGTTCCTGCAGAAGCTGCGCACGATCCTCAAGTACTCGGGCGTCAGCGATGTGAAGATGGAGGAGGGCTCGCTGCGCTGCGACGTCAACCTGTCGGTGCGGCCGGCGGGGTCCAGCGAGTTCGGCGTGCGGACCGAGCTGAAGAACGTCAACTCGATCTCGGCGGTCATGCGCGCCATCGACTACGAGGCGAAGCGGCACATCCGCATCCTGGAGGAGGGCGGTGAGGTCGAGCAGGAGACCCGGTCCTGGCGTGACGCCCAGGGCATCTCGGTGCTGCTCCGCTCCAAGGAGGACGCGGAGGACTACCGCTACTTCCCCGAGCCCGACCTGCCGCCGCTGGTCATCTCGGAGGAAGAGGTCGAGCGGATCCGGGCGACCCTGCCCGAGCTGCCGGACGCCCTCATGCAGCGGCTGATGAGCGAGTACGGCCTCTCGGCCTACGACGCCTCGGTCATCGTCGCCGAGCGGGAGTACGCCCAGTGGTTCCTGCAGGCGGTGGAGCTGGCCGGCCGGGACCAGGCCAAGGCCGTCGCCAACTGGCAGATCAACGAGCTCTACCGGGTGATGAACGAGAAGGGGCTGGGCCCCGACCAGATCCCCCTCACCCCGGAGCAGCTGGTGGGCATGCTGAAGCTCATCGAGCAGGGCACCATCACCGGCAAGATCGCCAAGACCGTCTTCGACAAGATGGTGGAGACCGGCAAGGACGCCGAGACCATCGTCAAGGAAGAGGGGCTCACCCAGGTCGCCGACGAGGGCGAGCTGCTGGCGATCGCCCGCGAGGTCGTGGCCGCCAACCCGAAGGTCTTCGAGGACTGGAAGTCCGGCAAGCAGTCGGCCGCCCAGTGGTTCGTGGGCCAGATCATGAAGCGGACCCGCGGCCGGGCCAACCCGCAGATGGCCCTGAAGGCGGTGACCCAGGCGCTCGAGGAGCAGGCGCAGAAGTGAAATTGTCCCCCGCCGTAGGAACTGCGGCGGGGGCGTCTAATTTTTCCGGTAAAGCATGAAAGGAGGCGGGCTTCGTGGATCTGGTCACCGGCGCCACCGGCTTCATCGGCTCGCAGCTGGTTCCCTACCTCGTGGAGCAGGGGCGGCGCGTGCGCATCCTGGTCCGGTCCCGGCAGAAGGCGGAGGCGGTGTTCGGCCCGCTCTTGGACTCCCTGGACGTGGCCGAGGGCCATCTGGGCGACGCGGCCTCCCTGGCGCGGGCGGCCGAGGGGGTGGAGCGGGTCTACCACCTGGCCTCCAAGATCAACTTCCAGGGGTCGCTCCGCCGGATGCGGGAAATCAACGTGGAGGGAACCCGCCGCCTCCTGGACGCCTGCGTCGCCGCCGGCGTCAAGCGGGTGGTGCACATGTCCTCGATTGCGGCCGGGGGTCCGGCGGTCCGGGACGAAAGCGGCCGCTACCGCGCCCGCACGGAGGAGGACGAGCCCGCGCCCCTGCCCGACGCCTACGGCATCACCAAGCTGGAGCAGGAGCGGCTGGCGCTCTCCTACCAGGAGCGGGGGCTGGAGGTCGTGGTGGTCCGGCCCAGCGCCGTCTTCGGCCCGGGCGACCCCGACGGCATAAACACCCTGATCTGGATGGTGAAGACCGGGCGGCTGCCCTTCTACCTGGGCTCGCCCCAGGCGGTGGTCAACCTGGTCTTCGTGCGGGACGTGGTGCGGGGAACCGTAGCGGCGATGGAGCGGGGGCGGCCGGGCGAGGTCTACCACCTGGTGGGGCCCAACCTCACCCAGGAGCAGCTGTTCGCCCTCCTGGCGCAGGTGAGCGGGGGCCGCGCCCCCCGCTGGGCGATGCCGGTGCCGGTGCTGATGGGCGCGGCGGGCCTCGTCACGATCGGCGCGCGCCTCACCTTCCGGCGGCGGTCCCTGGTGCACCCCAACGAGATCCGGAACTGGACGGCGCCGTGGGTCGTGAGCGACGACAAGGCGCGCCGGGAGTTGGGGCTGGTGCCCACCGACACCGCGGCGGCCTTCCGCGAGACGCTGCACTGGCTCGAGGCGTACCACGCGCGCCCGGCGGAGGCGGGAGCGGCCCGCGCGTAGGGACCTGCCGCTCGCGGGTGCACGCGGGCGGCCTGTCTGTGGTACACTCTGCCTATGAGCATGCAGGAGACGGTGAAGCCCCCGGTCCGTCCGGGGCAGGAAATCGAAGTGACGGTCCACGGCCTCGGCAGCAGCGGCGAGGGCGTGGCTCGCTACGAGGGACTGACCATCTTCGTGCCCGGCGGCGCCCCCGGCGACCGCCTGCTGGCGCGGGTGCAGGAGGTGAAGCGGAACTACGCCCGCGCCGCCCTGGTGCAGGTGCTGGAGCCCTCTCCGGACCGCGTGACGCCCGTCTGTCCGGTGGCGGGGGAGTGCGGCGGCTGTCCGCTCCAGCACATCGCCTACGAGGCGCAGCTGCGGCTGAAGCGGCAGCAGGTGGTCGACGCCCTGGAGCGGCTGGGCAAGCTGAGCGGGGTCACGGTCCACCCGACCCTGGGGATGGCGGAGCCCTGGGAATACCGCAACAAGGCGCAGTTTCCGGTGGGCTGGCGCGCCGGCCGGGTCATCGCCGGCTTCTTCGCCCCGGGGACGCACCGCATCGTGGACATCGAGCGGTGCGCGATTCAGCACCCCGTGGCGAACCGGATCCTCGCCGCGGTGAAGGAGCTGGCCGGCCGGTACGGCGTCCCGATCTACGACGAAGGCACCCACACCGGGGTGCTGCGCCACGTGCTGGCCCGGGTGGGCCGGCGCACGGGCGAGGCGATGGCGGTGCTGGTGACCAACGGGCCGGAGTTCCCCCACGGCCGGACGATTGCGCGGGAGCTGATGGCCCGCATCCCCGAGCTGGTCAGCGTCGTGCAGAACATCAACCCGGTCCGGACGAACGTGGTGCTGGGCCGGGAAAGCCGTGTGCTCGCGGGGCGGGACTCCATCACCGACTCCATCGGCGACCTGGAGTTCAGCATCTCGCCGGTCTCCTTCTTCCAGGTGAACCCGGCGCAGACCGAGGTGCTCTACGGCAAGGCCCTGGAGTACGCCGGCCTCACGGGCTCGGAGACGGTGATCGACCTCTACTGCGGGATCGGCACCATCTCCCTCTTCCTGGCCCGGCAGTGCCGGGAGGTCATCGGCATTGAGTGGGTGGAGGAGGCGGTGGAGGACGCCTGGGAGAACGCGGCGCGCAACGGCATTCGGAACGTGCGGTTCATCGCCGGCGATGCGGCGGTGGAGATGCCCCGCCTGGCCGCGGAGGGGGTGCGCGCGGATGTGGTCGTGCTGGACCCGCCCCGCAAGGGGTGCGAGGAGCCGGTGCTGCAGGCCATCGCGCAGATGGCGCCGCGGCGGGTGGTGTACGTTTCGTGCAATGCGGCCAGCCTCGCCCGGGACCTGGGCCGGCTGGCCGGGATGGGATACCGGACCGTGGAGGTGCAGCCGGTGGACATGTTCCCGCACACGGCGCATGTGGAATGCGTGGCGCGGGTGGAGCGGGAGGGAACGTAGTTCGCCAGGGCCCCAATGGCCCTGGCTACTTTGCTGTTCTGATGAGATTCTGTCTTGCTGCGGAGCCGGCCCGCAGGAACAGGGGAACCAACGGGGCCAACGCGATTCCGGCCACGCTCAGCGCAATGCGAAGTCCTCGCGCCGACCCGATCCAGCCGATCACCGGGCCAAACGCGGTTTGCCCGATCGCATCGGCTTGGCTGACGGTGGAGATCACCGTTGCCCGCACTTGCGGATCGACGGAACGGACGAGCCAGCTGTTGCGCAGCGGAGCCGCGATTCCCTTGCAGAGAGACGCGACCAGGTGGCAGACCACCGCTGGGAAGAACTGGCCGCTCCAGGCGAACCCCAGGACTCCGGCGACTTGGGCCACGGTGCAAAAGACCAAAACGAGCGCAACGGAACGTTCATGTGACTGGTCCAGCCGCCGACGAACCGTCTCGGTAACGACGATCGAGAGCACGGTGGACAGGCCGGCGATGATGCCGAACCAAGTGGTTGGCTGGAGATCCAGCCGTGCAGGGAAGGGGATGTTCTCCAGCAGGTGAGCTTCCCACAAGCGGTCATATCCTTCGCCGGACATGCCGACAAAGAGGGCGATGAGCACGAAGGTGACCAGGAACGGGCTCCGGCGGATGGCGCGCAACCCATCGCGCGCGGTGTCCAGGGTTGCCTTCCACGAGTTCCGTTCCGTCCGAACTGCGGGGACAAAGGACGTCTCACGCATCGCGATGATCAGAAAGAGACCGGTGGCAAGAAGGACAAGGGCGCCGGTGAGAATGGGTGCCTGCAGGCCCCACCGCGCGAGCGCCACGCTGCTGGCGATCCCGAGGAGGGACGCGCCTTGCTCCACCTGGCTCCCCCGGAGGTACACTTTGCCCACCGTCGCTTCGCCGATCTCGCTGGCCAGCCAGGCCTCCATCGCACCACTGGTGAACGTGTGGCCGATCCCGCGTATCACCTCGCCGAGGAAGATGGCGGCCGCAGCCGGAACGGCCCCCTCGATCGCCAGACCGGTCCCGAGGAGGAGGGTGCCAATCACCACGGAAAGGCGCCGGCTGTAGACGTCTGCCACCACACCGGTGGGGACTTCAAAGAGGAATACGGTACTTTCCAGTACGGTCCCAACCAAGACTAACTGAAATGGGGTCAACTCGGCCTCGCGAATGTAGTAGACCGGGAGAAGGGTGAAGGCCATGGCGAAGGCGAAGGCGAGGAACCCTGTCCAGAGGTAGTAGACGGTTTGCGGTTTCAGTCTGAGCGTCGGGGGGGAAATAGGAAGCCCTCCTAATCCTTTCTTTTGTGCCCTGGGGCAACGTACACGGGCCGAACGGCCCGCTAGTCAGGGAGCCCGCTCTGGCTCCGCAGCAGCGCCAGTGGGTAGAAGGTCCCCCGCCAGGTGATGCCGCCCCGGCGCAGGGTGAGGTAGGTGGCGCGGGCGACGGCGTCGGGGGCACCTCGCGGGCCAGGCTGGGCACCATCCGGCCGGCGTAAAGCCCCTCCAGAAGCTTGGCCAGGCTGGCGCCGAAGGTGAGGGCCGCCAGCCAGAAGAGCAGCGACTGCACCGATGAGTCACCTCGGTAGGGCTTATGTGCCTTCCTGCATCCTCCGGAACTCCAGCAAGGGCTGAAGCGCGCGGACCCGCTCCGGCTCCAGGAGCGACCAGTCGATCTCGGTTGGCTGCGGGTGAGCCCGCCGCACGGCGATGGTCCGGGTGGGGGTGACGATGTAGTCCACCGAGATGTCGTGCGGGTCCCAGGGAAGCTCCGCCCCCAGCGGGTGACCCGGCGCATCCACCACCTGCAGGTCGTGGACGGCGGTCACCACCGGGGTGTCGGGCCGGAGTTTCCCCAGCCGGCAGAGCAGGGCGAACTCCATGTCGCCGTACCCGGCTCCCTTGCCGATCCGCACCCCCGTCGACTGGCTGACGGCCACCGTCCCGGCGACGACGAGATCGATCGGGTCGATCTCTTCCAGCCGCACCTCCCGGCCGAAGCGCCTGAAGTTGGCCAGGCTGGTCGCCTCCCGCTCCCGTCCCGGTTCCACGCCCTCCAGGACGACGAAGCCGCCTCGCAGCCGCGGCGTCGGCATGTAGAGCTTCTTGCCGTCCCGCAGGACCATCGCCCGGATCGGGTGGAGCGGAGAGTCCGGGCCGACCTTAACCACCCTGGCCTTCCGGTAGACCTCCAGCTCCCGCAGCCGCTCCGCGGCCTGGGCGCTGCCCACGAAGTTCGGGATCCGCCCGTGGACCGGCAGCGGAAAGGCCGCCTGGCCCCGCCGGGTCAGTTCATCCCACACCCACTGACGGATCTGTGCTTTCTCCATCCCATCGCCTCCCTTCTGTAGACGGCCGCTCCCTGCCGGGCGTTGCTCCCGGCTTGCCGCCCGGTCCTGCGGCAGAGGCACCAATGGCAAAGCCCCGTCATTCTGGCCGAATGATGGGGCTTCGCTGGCTTGGATCATGGGCGTCCGGGCGCCCGTCTTACCTTGCCCTGCTGTTGGTGCGCCAGAGGCCGTCGTGGGAAGCGGCGGTAACCAGGGCCGCGCCGGGAAGGACCGTGGCTCCGATCGTCATGACCCCCAGCAGTGCAAGGATGAGCGTCAGTGCGCCGACGAACCGCACCCGGTGCCACTGCTGCCGGGCCAGCGCGAGGCCCGCCGCTGCAAACAGCAGGAGAAACCCCACGCCCCAAACGGGGAGATCGGCTCTCAGCATCCAGGCTGCGGCGAGGACGCCGAGACACACCCCCGCAAGTCCCGTCGCCCTCCGGACCATGCTTTCCCCCCACTTCCTGACGTACTGATCTACTCTTTCGACTACTCCCACGCCGGAGGTCGTTACGCGCCGGCCAGGACGACCGTGCGGCGGTGCGCGCTACTTCTCAGGCCGGGAGACCGCGTGCCCGCCGAACTCGTGCCGGAGTGCCGCGACCACCTTGCCGGCGAAGGTGTCCGGCTGTCGGGACCTGAGCCGCATGGCGTAGCTCATGGCGATGGCCGGCATGGGCACCCCGGCCTTCCAGCCTTCCTCGATGGCCCAGGATCCGGTGCTGCCGCCGCCGATCACGCCGGTGATCGACTCCAGGCGCGGATCCCGCTCCAGGGCCCGGGCGGTCAGTTCCATCAGCCAGCCCCGGATCACGCTGCCGTTGGTCCAAAGCCGAGCCACCTGCGCCAGGTCCAGCTGGTACGGCCCCTCAGCCAGCAGTTCAAACCCCTCGCCGATGGCCTCCAGCATGCCGTATTCGATCGCGTTGTGCACCATCTTCACGAAATGGCCCGCGCCGCTGGGCCCGACATACCCGTACCCCCCGGGCTGGGCGATGGCGGCGAAGAGCGGCTCCGCCAGTCGGTACGCTTCCGGATCTCCCCCGACCATGAGGCAGAGGCCGTGGAGCGCTCCCTCGATGCCGCCGCTGGTGCCGCAGTCCAGGTACCGGATCCCCCGGGCCTGCAGCGCCTCCGCCCGGCGGATCGAGTCCCGGTAGAAGGAGTTGCCGCCGTCGATCAATACATCCCCGGGCTCCAGGTGGGGGGTCAGCTCCGCAATCACCTGGTCCACCGGATCACCGGCCGGCACCATCATCCAGATCACCCGCGGCCGGCCAAGCGCCGCCGCCAGTTCCGCCAGGCCGGCTGTTCCGGTGGCGCCGGCCTTCACCAGTTCCTGTACGCTTTCCGGATTCACGTCGTAGACCACGGCCCGGTGTCCGGCCCGGAGGAGATTCCGCACCAGGGCTCCGCCCATGCGGCCAAGCCCAATCACGCCGTACTGGTTTGCTGCCATCGTGAGATCATCTCCTCATGCGAATGTTTAGTGGGTCACCCTATGGGGGTTCCTGAGCTCACAGCGCCTCAGCGGCGCTGGAAAGCGGCAATGGCACCCATGGCCTGTTCCGTCTGGCGGTAGACCTGCTGGTAAAGCGCGAACAACTCCTGATAAACCGCATGGGCCGCCGGGTCAGGCGTCCGCCGCTCCCGGGTGCGGACCATCCGGTGCACCACCTGCAGCCCCGGAGCCAGGTCCATCGCGACCATGGCCAGCACGGCAGCGCCCAGGCAAGAGCTCTCGTGGCTCTCGGCCACCACCACCTCCCGCCCGAAGACGTCGGCCATGATCTGAAGCCAGAGGGGCGAGCGGGCAAAGCCGCCGGTGGCGCGAATCTCGACGCTGGGGCCGGCCTGCTCCTCCAGCGCCTGCTGGACGCTGTGCATGGCGTAGATCACCGCCTCCAGCACAGCCCTGGCGACATGGGCCCTGGTGTGGTGGAGGGCCAGTCCGAAGAGCACGCCCCGGGCGTTGGCGTTCCAGTACGGCGCCCGCTCTCCGCTGAGGAAGGGCAGGAGGATCAGGCCCCCGGCTCCCGGTTCGACCCGGGCGGCGTACCGGGTGATCAGGTCGTAGGGGTCTTCCCCGAGCAGGCGAGCGACGGCCTGCTCCTCTCCGGCAAAGTTGTCCCGGAACCAGCGCAGGACGATGCCGCCGCTCGAGATGGCGCCGCCGACCACCCAGTGGTCCCGGGTCAGGGCGTAGCAGAAGGTGCGGCCCTGCGGGTCGGTGACCGGTCTGTCTGTCACCTGCCGGATGGCGCCCGACGTCCCGATGGTGGCCGCCACGACCCCCGGGTCGATGGCGCCGGTGCCCAGGTTGGACAGGGGGCCGTCGCCTGCCCCGACCACCACCGGCGCCCCCGCGGGCAGGCCCATCGCCTGGGCGTAACCCGGCTCCACCCCGCGGAGGACGTGGGTGGTATCCACCGGCGCGGGAAGCTGTTCCCGACGCACCCCGGCCAGGCGGAGGGCCTCCTCATCCCAGTCCAGGCGCTGCAGGTTGAGGAGACCGGTGGCGGAGGCGAGGCTGACATCCATCACCCACTGGCCGGTGAGCCGGTGCAGCACGAACTCCTTCAGTCCCGCCCAGTACCGGGCTCGCCGGAAGAGTTCCGGCTGTTGCTCCCGGACCCAGATCAGCTTGGTCAGCGGGGACATGGGGTGGACCGGGGTTCCCGTCCGCCGGTAAATCTCGTGGCCGCCCATCTCCCGCTTGACGCGCTCCGCCTGTTCGGCGGCCCGGTTGTCCGCCCAGATCAGCGCCCGGCTGAGGGGTTGGAACTGCTCATCCAGGGGAATCAGGCTGTGCAAGGCGCTGGAGAATCCTACTGCCGCCACCCGTGCCGGGTCCACCCCGGCCGCGGCCACCGTCTCCCGGATGCTGCGAACCACCGCCTCGAGGATCTCGGCCGGGTCCTGCTCCGCCCAGCCCGGACGCGGGGTGTAGAGAGGGTACTCGACGCTCTGGCTGGCCAGGATGCGTCCCTCGAGATCGAAGAGGATCGCCTTGGTGCTGGTGGTGCCGATGTCGGCCCCGATCACGTACATCCTGTGCACCTCCCGATGCGGGTCCGTTGTTTGCCCTCGCTAGTACCGCTTGAGGGCGATCGCCTCCCGGACACGCTGGACGCTGGCCAGCGTGGCGTCCTTGCGGGCGAGCCCCACGGCGACAAAGAGGCTGTCGATGATGGCGAGCTGGCAAAGCCGGGAAGCCATGGCCTCCGTGCGGAACCCGGTTTCGGCGGAGGTGGTGCAGAGCACGATGTCGGCCACCTTCACGATGGGCGACCGGGCCTTGTTGGTGATGGCCACGGTGGTGGCTCCGGCCTTCCGGGCGACCTCCAACGCCTGAACCACGTCCTTGCTGCTGCCCGAATGGGAGATCCCGACCGCCACATCCTCCGGTCCCAGCAGCGCTGCGCTCATCACCTGGAGGTGGGAGTCGGTGTAGGCGGCGCAGAGCAGCCCGGTCCGCATGAACTTGTGCATGGCATCCAGCGCCACGATGCCGGAGCCCCCCACCCCGTAAAACTCCACCTTCCGGGCTCGGCTGAGGGCGGAGGCCGCCCGCTCCAGTTCCGTGGGCGACAGCACCTTCAGGGTGTCCGCCAGGCTCCGCATGCTGGATTGGAAGACCTTCTGAGCCACGTCCCAGGGGCTGTCGCGCTCCGTCACCTCTTCGTGAATCAGGGCCAGCGGCTCCACCAGGTCCCGGGCCAGGGAGATCTTCATGCCCTGATAGCCGGAAAAGCCCAGCCGGCGGCAGAGGCGAAAGATCGTGGCCTCGCTGGCGCCGCAGCGTTCGGCCAGTTCGCTGATCGGCAGGTGGATGATCTCGTGGGGCTGCTGCAGGATGAACTCCGCTGCCCGCCGCTCAGCGTCCCGGAGGGTCTCCAGGATGCTGCGCAGGCGGCTCAGACAACCCTCGGGCTCGTTGATGCGCTTCACCATTCGCTCCCTCGTCGCGAAAAAAGATTTCCTCCTGGTGCTACCGATGCAAAGTAGCCTTTCGTCTGCAGTGTAGTATACCCGACGTTTCAGTAGTTGCAATAGCACTCTGTTGTGATCATGGCCAGCACCATGTAGCCGGGTGAAGCCTCAACCGCGCGCGAAGGGCGCCCCCCGAAAGGGAAGCGCCCTCGACTATAAGCCACCGGGCGGCATCCAGCAGGTTTTCGGCCACATAGTCCGGCTCCACGCCGGCCCATCGATCCCGGTAGGGTCCCAGCGAGCTCTCTCCC
>QGVE01000255.1 GCA_003242675.1 Bacillota bacterium
CCCGCCCTCCACGGGGTAGAGGTAGATTTTGGGCGGGGTGGCTTTCGGGTATTCGTTCTGGTGGCCGATGACGGCCAGGGTCTTGCCGTCCGGCGAGACCCGGGCCGCAGGGACCACGCCGATCCCGCCGGTCACGCAGCGCGGCTGGAAGGCCGCCTCGGCCTCCTCCGCAGCCTTGCGGAGCCGCTCGGCGAGCGCCTTCGCCTCCTCCTCGCCGGGCTGCTGCGCGCCGGGCTCGGGCGGCGCCACGGAGGCCCGGGCCGCGGGTGAATCCTCGCCCGGCACCGGGGTGACAAAGATGTCGCGGATGCGGAAGGACTCGTCCTCGGTCCGGTTGGCGGAGAACGCGATCAGCCGGCCGTCCGGCGACCAGGTGGCGCCGGCGTGGTCGTAGCTGCCCCACGTCACCTGCACCGGCTTCGGCATGGGCTCGCCGGGGCCGGGCACCGGCACGATCCAGATCTGCTGCCACCGCTCAGGCCGGATGCCGCCCGCGTCGCTGCGCCAGCGCATCCGGGTGAAGGTGCGGGCCTCGTCCTTCGCCTGCTTCTCCTCCTCCTTCTTGTCGGCCTCGGTCTTGGCCCGGGTGAGCAGCTCCCGCCGGTCGTCCGGCCCCACGGCGGAGGTGAAGGCGATGTAGCGCCCGTCCGGGGACCAGACGGGGTCCGACGCGCCGTGGCGCATCTGGGTGAGCTGCCGGGCCTCGCCGCCGTGCCGGTCGATCAGCCAGATCTGCCGGTCGCCGCTCCGGTCGGAGACGAAGGCCAGGGTGCGGCCGTCCGGCGACCAGCGGGGCGACGTGTCGTTCTTGGGCCCCTGCGTGAAGGGGACGGGCTTGCCCCCGGCCGCCGGCACCAGCCAGATGTGGGAGCGGGGCTCCTTCGACTCGGGGTCGATGTGCGTGCGCACAAAGGCGATGACCTCTCCGTCGGGCGAAACTTGCGGGTCGCTGACGGTAACGAACTTGTACAGATCCTCCGGGACCAGGCGTCGTTTGGTCGCGGACACGGTCGCATCCTCCCTTGTCGGAACTCCCTTTCATTCTTAGGCGGCGGGCCCCGGGCTCCCTGCCGGTGCGCAGCCTGCAGGGCGGTGGAACCTCACGCCCATGCCGGCGCACCGGTGCCCATAGCCCGCATGGCCACACGGTTCCGCTTGTCCCGGACCCCGCCGGGCACACCGCCCAAGTCCGACCCGGCCGGAGGGTTGGGGAGGTGCGGGGTCGAAGTGGCTTGATTCAAGACAGGCAGCCGTTTACTGCAACCGCCGATGCGAAGGGAGAACTGCCCGTGACCGAAAGACGAGTTTGCGCCACCTTTCTGGAGCGCCTCAACCGGTTCGTGGCCCGGGTCCGCCTGGAGGACGGCCGGGAGGTACGCGTGCACGTGGCCTCCTCCGGCCGCATGAAGGAGCTGCTGGTGCCGGGGGCGCCGGCGATCGTGACCCTGCGTGACGCCGCGGCCGGGCCGGCGGGTTCCGGGACCCCGGAGCCGGAGGCGGGCGCAGCCGGGCCACAGGCGGCCCCGGCGACTGCTGGGGTCGGGCCGGAGGCGCCTTCTGGTGCGGTTACGAACCGGCCCAAGACCGTGGGCCGGCTCCTCATGGTCCGCACCGGCTCCACCTGGGTCTCGGTGGACACGTCGCTACCCGGCAAGCTCTTCCACCAGGCGGTGGTCGAGGGCGCCTGCCCGCCGTTT
>QGVE01000001.1 GCA_003242675.1 Bacillota bacterium
GGGGGAAGGCGCCGGCCGGACGGGCGGTCCCCCGCGGGGGGGGGTGTGGTCGGGGGGGGGGCGGCGGGGGGGGGCCCGGGGGGGGGTGCGCGGGGGGGCGGGGGGGCAGCCCGGGGCGCGGGTGGGGCGTTATCGGCAGGGGCCGGGGGAGGGGGAGGGGGGGGGGGCGGGGGGCGGGCGCCCGCCTGTGCTGTGATGGAACTGCGGGGGATCGGCGGCCGCCTAACCATTCGAACGGGAACATTCCGGGTAGCCCGGCAAAGGGGAGCGTTGTCATGCAGGTTGGCCTGTGTGCTGGCGCTCTGTGCCGCGATCCTGAGCGGTTGTGCGTCCGGGGCGCCGCCGGAGCCGGCCCCGCCCGAACCCGCTCAGCCGGCGCAGGTGCGGTCGCCGGATCCGAGCGATGCCCAGACCCCGCGCGATCCGGGTTCGGCTGCCGAGAATGAGCCGATTCGTCAGCAGAGCCCTTCCGCTCCGGAGCCGCAGGCTGGCGTGCCAGGCTCCCCGGAGCCGGAGCCCCGCCCGCCGGAGCTGAAGGTGTGGGCGGTGGATCCCTCCGGCCGGCAGGACCCGGAGCTGCTCTACGCGGGCAACCGGCCGGACACGCGGCTGGCCGGCGCCTCCCAGACGGCCGGTACCTGCTGCTCAAGCAGGAACTGGGCGTCTACAAGGGGGATTACCGCGCGATTCCAATCCTCCTTGATCGGGAGAGCGGCACGCTGACGGAAGGCGCAGTGGTCGCGATGCGCACGGCCGTCTGGTCGGGCGAGGGGTTCTGGATCGACCACTTCGTGCACCTGAACCTGGACCTCACCGCATCCCGCCACGACGCCCTGGCGGACGCGCTCGGCGAGACGGAGGAGAGGCAGATCACGGATTCCTCCGTGGCCCCCGGCGCAGGGCGGATCTGCGCGCTGACCGGCCCGGGCTCGTGGCCCGACCCCGTGCGCCTCGACCTGGCCTGCGCGGATCTGGATGGCAGCCATCCGATGCGGCTCCCCGACTTCCTCGAAACCAGGCAGGCTCAGCTGGGCCCCGTGGCCGGGTTATCCTTGTCGCCCGACGGCCGGTATGCGGCCGTGATGGGCTGGGAGCCCGTCGCACTGCTCGTCGACCTGTCTGCGCCGGGAGAGCAGCCCCTGGCGATCCCCATCCCCGAGGGGCCGCGCCTCATCGACGTGCTCTTGTGGTCGCCGGACTCCGCCCACCTGCTGGTCGGTGGGCTGGGGGTGGTCGCCCTGGAGGGAAACCTGCTGCTCCCCTACGCGGGCTGGGCGGCCGCGTGGACGCCGGACGGCACCGGGCTGGTCATCCCCGGCAGCGAGGGCGCTGAATGGGTGATGGCCTACCTGGACGGCCGCCGGGAAGCGTTCACCGCGCCGGAGGGACGGTCGGTCAGCGTCCTGAGGCAGCCGCTTCAGGACGGGCGCCTGGTCAGGACCTACTTCGATCCCGGCCGGCCGTGAGGGGGACGCGGTGAATTTCGTTCACCCGGCTTTTGCGAAGACCCTTGACTGAACCAACAGCTTACGGCAGAATAAGGGTGGAAGCCGCTGCAAAGCGGCTCTTCCTTGGCCGACTTCGTTAATCACCTTTACGAAAGGGTGAAGCGCCGTGCTCGTCGGGCCGGAGTTGATCCGGGCCATCAACAAGCAGCGGGTGCTGCGGCTGGTCCGGTCCGCCGGGGCCCTGTCGCGGGCGGACCTGGCCGAGCGCACCGGCCTCACCCGGCCCACGGTCTCGGCCGTGGTGGCCGAACTCCTGGAGGAGGGCTGGGTGGAGGAGATCGGCACCGGCGAGTCGTCGGGCGGGCGGCCGCCGATCCTGCTGCGGTTCAACCCCCGGGCCCGGTGGGTCATCGGCGCCGAACTGGGCGCCGGCCACGTGCGGGCGGTGCTGGCCGACCTGACGGGGAACGTCTTCCACCGGGTGAAGCAGCGGGTCGAGTCCCACGACCCCCTCCACGAGGTCGACCAGCTCGAGCGGGCCATCCGCCACCTGCTGGACCAGGTGCCGAAGTACGGCCCGCCGACGCCGGTGGCCGGCGTGGGCATCGGGATCACCGGTGTCATCGACCCGGAAGAGGGCATCTGGCGCTACTCGCCGCACTACCAGGTGCGCGATCTGCCGGTGGGCCCGATGCTGCAGGAGCGGCTCTCCCTGCCGGTCTGGATCGAAAACGACGCGCGGGCCATGGCCTGGGGGGAACGCTCGTTCGGCGCCGCCCAGGGCGTGGACAACCTGGCCTTCATCCGGGTGGGCGTGGGCCTGGGCGCCGGCATCATCATCGACGGCAAGCTGTATAGCGGCGCCCACCAGGGGGCGGGCGAGATCGGCCACATCATGGTGAAGGAGGGCGGCCTGACGTGCCGCTGCGGCACCGACGGTTGCCTGGAGACCGTGGGCAGCGCCGTGGCGATCGCCCGACGGGCGGTCGAGCGCATGGCCAGCGGCGAGCCGACCTTGATCCGTGACCTCTGCGGCGGCGACCCGGAGCGGGTCATCGCGACCACGGTCATCGAGGCGGCCGACGCGGGCGACCGCGTCGCCCAGGAGATACTATCCGAGGCCGGCCGCTACCTGGGCATCGGCATCGGGGCCCTGATCAACCTGCTCAATCCGGCCATGGTGATCATCGGCGGCGGCACAAGCCGGGCCGGCGATTACCTCATCGAACCGCTCCGGAAGGCCGCCATGGAGCGGACCCTGCCGGCCCTGCGCGAGCGGGTCAGGATCGTCCGGTCAGAACTGGGGGAGGACGCCGGGCCGCTGGGCGGCGCCGCGCTCGTCATCGAGGAGCTTTTCCGCACTCCGACGCTGGAGTAGGCAGATTCGTCCAGAAGGAGGAACAAGGATATGACGCTTCGCATCGGCATCAACGGTTTCGGTTCCATCGGTCGGCGTGTACTGCGCATCGCACTGACCCGTCCGGACATCGAGGTCGTGGCCATCAACGATCTCACGCCGCCGGCCACCTCGGCCCACCTGCTGAAGTACGACTCCAACTACGGCATCCTGGACGCTGAGGTTTCCGCGACCGAGAACAGCATCATCGTCAACGGGAAGGAGATCCGGGTTTACTCGGAGAAGGACCCGGCCAACATCCCGTGGAAGGAGCACGGCGTCGACATCGTGATGGAGTGCACCGGCCGCTTCCGGGAGAAGGAGCAGGCCGAGGTGCACATCACCTCGGGCGGCGCCAAGAAGGTCATCATCTCCGCGCCGGCCAAGAACGAGGACATCACCATCGTCATGGGCGTCAACCATGACCAGTACGACCCGGCCAAGCACCATGTCATCTCCAACGCCTCCTGCACCACCAACTGCCTGGCGCCGGTGGTCAAGGTGCTCCACGACAAGTTCGGCGTCGTGAAGGGCATGATGAACACCGTCCACGCCTACACCAACGACCAGGTCGTGCTGGACTTCCCGCACAAGGACCTCCGCCGGGCGCGGGCGGCTGCCCAGTCGATCATCCCGACCAGCACCGGCGCCGCCAAGGCCGTCGCCCTGGTGATCCCGGAGCTGAAGGGCAAGCTGACGGGCTTTGCGCTGCGGGTGCCCACCCCGGTGGTCTCGGTCGTGGACTTCACCGCCGAGCTGGCGACCCGGACCACCGCGGAGGAGGTCAACGCCGCCCTGAAGGCCGCCGCTGAGGGGCCGATGAAGGGCATCCTGGCCTACGAGGAGGCGCCGCTGGTCTCGGTGGACTTCAAGGGCAATCCCCACTCCTCCATCGTCGACGCCCAGTCGACCATGGTCCTGGACGGCAACCTGGTCAAGGTGCTCGCCTGGTACGACAACGAGTGGGGCTACTCCAACCGCATGGTGGACCTCGCCGCTTACATCGCTTCCAAGGGCCTGTAGGAGCGACGACTCCGCCCCCCATCGCCCCGGTGGGGGGCGGAAGCGCGTATTTTGGGAGAGCAGGCGCCTGCGGCGGGCGATGGCGCGGACGTCCCCGGGCCGCGTGTACGCGGGCGCCGCGGCGGGGAATGCTCGAAAAGGTCCCCGCAGGCGTATCCACCTGCCCGGCCGCGGCGTCCACAAGACGAATCGGACCCTTCACGGTGGCGGAAGAACGCGCTAAAATAAATGGAAATTGTGCACGGGTCCGGGAATTTTGAGGAGAGGTTTGTGATGACGGAAACGAAGCTGACTTTTCGTGATCTGCAGCTGTCGGAAAAGGTGCTGAAGGCACTGGACGATATGGGGTTTGAGGAGCCCTCGCCCATCCAGGCGCAGGCGATCCCGGCGCTCCTGCAGGGCAAGGACGTCATCGGGCAGGCGCAGACCGGCACCGGCAAGACCGCCGCCTTCGGCGTGCCCATCGTCGAGCGGCTGGTGCCGGGGCAGCGGGTGGTGCAGGCCCTCGTGCTGACGCCGACCCGGGAGCTGGCGATCCAGGTGGCCGAGGAGATCATGAAGATCGGCCGCCACGCGCGCGTGAAGACCATCGCCATCTACGGCGGCCAGTCCATCGAGCGGCAGATCCGGTCGCTCCGCTTCGGCGTCGACGTGGTGATCGGCACGCCGGGCCGGATCCTGGACCACCTGGGCCGGGGCACCCTCGACCTGTCGCACGTGCGCATGGTCGTGCTGGACGAGGCCGACGAGATGTTGGACATGGGCTTCATCGAGGACATCGAGAAGATCCTCCAGGCCACGCCCAAGGAGCGGCAGACGCTGCTCTTCTCCGCGACCATGCCGCCGGAGGTCCGCCGGCTGGCCGTCCGGTATATGCGCGACCCCATCATGATCTCGGTCACGCCGCAGCAGCTGACGGTGCCGCAGATCGACCAGTACTTCTGCGAGGTGCGGCCGTCCTTCAAGACGGAGGCCCTCACGCGCATCCTCGACGTGGAGAACATCGAGCGGGGCATCTGCTTCTGCCGCACCAAGAAGGGCGTCGACGAGCTGGTGGAGGCGCTGCAGGCGCGCGGCTACCAGGCCGAGGGCATACACGGGGACATGAACCAGGCGCAGCGCAACCGCGTGATGAGCCGGTTCCGGGAAGGGCACATCGAGCTCTTGGTCGCGACGGACGTCGCCGCCCGCGGGCTGGACATCTCCGACGTCACCCACGTGATCAACTACGACATCCCCCAGGACCCGGAGAGCTACGTCCACCGCATCGGGCGCACCGGCCGCGCCGGCCGCACCGGCACCGCCATCACCTTCGTCACGCCGCGCGAGTTCCCGCAGCTCCGGCTGATCGAGCGGGTGATCAAGACCCGCCTGCAGCGCAAGCCGGTGCCCACCCTGAGCGACGTGGCCGAGGCCCAGCGGGAGCAGCTGAAGGAGCGGCTGATCAAGGTCCTCGAGGAGAACAAGCTCGGCGAGTTCCGGGAGCTGGCCGAGGACCTGCTGGCCGAGTACGACCCCAGCGACCTGGTGGCCGCGGCCCTGAAGCTGGTCTCGGGCGAGGGCAAGCCCGCCCAGCCGCCGCAGACCGAGTTCGGCGACACCGGCGCCGAGGAGGGGATGGTCCGCTTCTTCCTGAACGTCGGCCGGGCCCAGTCGATCCAGCCGGCGGACATCGTGCGCACCATCGCACAGGAGGCCAACATCCCCGGCTCCTCCATCGGCGTCATCAACATCTACGACCGATTCACCTTCGTGGAGGTCCCGAAGGAGGTCGCCGGCCAGGTGATGCAGGCGATGCAGGGCGCGACCATCCGCGGGTACCAGGTGAACATCGAGCCCGCCAAGCCGCGGTAGCGAGGCGGCCGCTGACCGTTTTCGGGAGGGATGGCTGTGGAGACCTGCTACATGATCCGGCTCACCCGCAAGCCGGGCTGCGTCATCACCCCGGAACTGATGCGGGCCCACCGGGCGCACCTGAAGCGGCTGGCCGAACAGGGGCGGCTGGTGCTCTGCGGCCCCTTCGCCGACAAGACCGGGGGCATGACCATCATCCGGGCCGGGTCGCTGGCCGAGGCGGAGGCGGTGGCCGCCGCCGACCCGCTGGTGACGTCCGGGATGGAGGACTGGGAGGTCCGGGAGTGGATCATCACCGGCGGCGAGGGCAGGCCGCTGGAAGGGGACGGGGAGGAAAGCTGAGCGGCGGGACCGGGCGGCCCCAGGGCCGCCCGGACTTTCGCTGTGTGCTTGTGGCCCAAGCGCGGCGCAGGCCCAGCCTGCGCCGCGCTTTTCGCTTGCCGGGGCGCGCCGGACCGGCGGGCTGGAAGGAAGCGGCAGAAGCCCCGGACCGAAGCCCCGGCATACAGGTGGGGGAGAAGGGAGAGCGATCCCGCTTGGAGTGGGTGATTCTCGCCGCCGTCAGCCTCGGCACCAGCTTCGTCAAGAGCGCCTTCGGCCTCGGCGCTGGCGTGCTGTTCGGGCCGGTGCTCGCGCTGTTTGTGGAGCCCAGGCAGGCCATGGGGATGACGGCGCCGGTGATGCTCCTCAGCAGCCTGGCCGCGATCGGCGCTCACTGGCGGCGCTGGGAGTGGCCTGTGCTCCGGCGCCTCCTGCCCGGTGCCCTGGCGGGGCTCTGGCTGGGAAGCCTGTTCCTGGCCCGGGCGCCCGCCCCCCACGTGCGGAAGGCCATCGGTGCCATCGCTCTGGCCTTTGCGGCGATCCAGCTGGCCCGGCTCCGGCGGGCGGACGCGGCGCCCGCTGCGGCGGGCGAGGCGCCGGCCGGCGCGGCGCTGCTGCTGGGGTTCGGCGGAGGCGTCGTGAGCGGCATCGCCCAGTCCGGCGGCCTCCTCTTCTCGATCTACCTGCTGCCGCGCCTGGAGAAGGCGGCGTTCGTCGCCTCCCTGGCGATGACCCTGCTGGTCATCGACGCGTTCCGGTTGGTGTCGTACTGGCACCTGGATGTGCTGGAGCTCCGCCATGCCCTGCTGGGGCTGATGTGCGCCCCGCTGATGCTGGTCGGCGGCTGGCTGGGAAAGCGGCTGAACGGCCGGCTCTCGGCGCGGGGGTTCGTCTTGGCCCTGTCGCTGCTGATCGCCGCGACGGGCCTCACCCTGCTGGCGCGGTGAGGCGGCTCCGCTTTGTGAGGTGATGAAATGCAGCGTGTGAAGCTTCAGATCCGCGGGCTGACCGCCACCTACCGCACAGCCCGAGGGGCCCTCACCGCCCTGGACGGGATCGACCTCGACGTCCGGGAAGGCGAGAAAGTGGTGATCCTGGGGCCGTCGGGCTGCGGCAAGTCCACCCTGCTGAAGATCGTCGCCGGGTTCGAGGAGGCCGCGGCGGGTTCGATCCTGCTGGACGGCTGCCCCGTCGGCCGCCCGGGGCCGGACCGGGCCTTTGTCTTTCAGGAGTTCGACCAGCTCTTCCCGTGGCAGACCGTGACCGGGAACCTCGCCTTCGCCCTGCGGGTGGCCCGGGGCGTCACCGGCCGGGAGGCCGAGCGGCAGATCGCCCAGGTCCTCGACCTGGTCGGCCTCAGCCGCTGGGGCGACCTCTACCCGCACCAGCTCTCCGGGGGCATGAAGATGCGGGTCGCCATCGCCCGCGCCCTCGTGCTGCGGCCGGCCGTGCTGCTCATGGATGAGCCCTTCGCCGCCCTCGACGCCCAGACCCGCTCGTTCCTGCAGGCGGAGCTCAACCGCATGCAGGCGGAGACCGGGCAGACGCTGCTCTTTGTGACGCACTCCATCGAGGAGGCGCTGGTGCTCGGGGACCGGATCGTGGTGCTGTCCGCCGCGCCGGGGCGGGTCCGGCAGATCCTGGAGCCGAGCGTGACCGGCCTGACCCTGCTGGAGCGCCCCGAGGGAGCGGAGCTGCGCCGGCTGATCCGGCAGCTGCTGGAGCAGGAGAGGGCGGCGGGAGAGATGGCCTCATGAGGGGCGGGCTGAACAGGCTGGTCGTCCTCGTGGCCACCCTGGCCCTCTGGGAAGGGTACGTGCGGGCAGCGGGCGTGAGTCCCCTCCTGCTGCCGGCGCCGAGCCGGGTCCTGCTGGGGTTCGGCGAGTACATCCGGAGCGGCAGCCTGCTGCGCTACACCCTGCAGACGCTGCAGATGGTGTTGGCCGGCATGGCGATCGGAGCGCTGGCCGCGTTCGCCCTCACGGCCCTGGCCACGGTGAGCCGCTGGGGGCGGGACCTGCTGCTCACCCTGACCACCATCCTGAACCCGCTGCCGGCCATCGCGCTCTTGCCGGTGGCCCTGATCTGGCTCGGCATCGGCCCCCGTTCGCTGCTCTTCGTCATCGCCAACTCGGTGGTCTGGGCGATGGCGCTCAACATGCACACGGGGTTCGAGACCGTGCCGCTCACGTGGAAGCGGGCGGGGCAGAACCTGGGGCTGGAGGGGTGGGGGCTGATTCGCCACATCTACCTGCCTGCGGCGCTGCCCTACATACTGACCGGTTTGAAGATCGCCTGGTCCTTCGGCTGGCGCACGGCCATCGCCGCCGAGCTGGTGTTCGGGGCCAGCGGCCAGGCGGGCGGGCTGGGCTGGATGATCAACGTGGAGCGCTACAACCTGAACACCACCGGCGTCTTCTGCGGCCTCGTGGCGATCATCGCGCTCGGCCTGCTGGCCGAGGCGCTGTTCGAGGCGCTGGAGCGCCGCACCATCCGCCGGTGGGGCATGTCGGCGGGCTGAGGAGGAGACGGGATGATCGGAGCGAGGACGGCGCGGCAGGGCGGGTACCGGCTGGGGATCCTGGCCCTGCTGCTGGGGATCGTGCTCAGCGCCTGTGCACCGTCGGGTGCGGGCGGAGAGGGGCCCGGGCGTGCGGAAGCGCCTGAGGCCGCGCCGGCGGAAGGCGAGCCGGTCGCGCAGGCCCGGGGCGGGCAGCGGGAGATCCGCCTCGGCTACCAGTTCGGCACCAGCTACCTGCCGGTCGAGGTGATGATCGAGCACCGGCTGATCGAGAAGCGGCTGCCGGGTGTCAAGGTCGTGCGGCAGCAGCTGGGGGGCGGCGGGGCCCTGACGGAGGCCGTCCTCGCCGGCACCATGGACGTGGTCTTCATGGGGCTCGGCCCGTTCTTCGTCGGCTGGGGGAAGGGCATCGACTGGAAGATCGCCGCGGCCATGCAGGATATGCCCATCGGCCTCAACAGCGCCAAGCCCGGCGCGACGAGCCTCAGGGACATCGGGCCCGAGGACCGGATCGCGCTGCCGGGGATCAACTCCATGCAGCACGTGATGCTGGCCATGGAGGCGGCGAAGCAGCTGGGCGACCCCCGCGCCCTGGACCACCTGCTGGTGCCTATGCCGCACCCGGATGGAGAGCGGGCGCTCCTGGCCGGCAGCGAGATCACCTTCCACTACACGGCCCCGCCCTACCTGCAGCGGGAGCGGCAGCACCCCGGCATCGCGAAGATCGTCGACTCGTACGAGACCATGGGCCAGAAGCACACGTTCAACGTGATGGTGGTGCCGGCCCGCTTCAAGGAGGAGAACCCGGATCTCTACGCGGCCCTGCTGGAGGCGTACATCGAGGCCACCGAGTGGGTGAAGGCCAACCCCGGGGAGGCGGCCGACCTGATGATCCGGCTGGGGGACCGGTCGGACCGGGACGAGCTGATCGCGCAGATCACCGACCCCGACGTGGTCTGGACCATCGAGCCCCACGGCCTGATGAAGTTCGCCACCTTCATGAAGGAGGCGGGCTTCCTGGACCGGGCGCCGCAGGACTGGAAGGAGGTTACCTGGGAGAACCTGCACCACCTCAGCGGGAACTGAATGCGCGGCGGCCCCGCGCCGTTTGGGCGGGGCCGCCTTGCGCGGGAGGCCGCCGCGCGCTTCATAGGCAGGCCGGAAGCGGGAAAGACTCTCCGGCGGAACCTGCGGAATGAAGCTGACCGGAGGCGGTACGCGCGTGCACCCGCGATTCCCCATCCCGGCTCCCCTGCAGGCGGGGTTTCGCTGCAGCCGGAGAGCGCTGCTCCAGATCCTGCTGTGGGCGTGGGCCGCGGCCCTGCTGCCCTGGGCGCCCCCGGCCGGTGTCGCTCGCCGGACGGGCGGGGCCAGCGGGCCCCAGGCGGCCGAGGCCCCGGGCGACGCGACGAACTTAGGGGCCCCGGTGGGCCGCGGGGAGGCCCGGCCGTGGGGCGGGCCGGCGGCACGCGGCGGCTTCGTCGCCTACGACCGGTCTTGCGGGCTGCCGCACTGCCCGGGCCGGGTGGAGCGCGGGCTCGGGCGGCTCGTCTGCCCGTGTGAGGGATGGCCGGCGGTGCCCGGTCCCGGACGGGCACTGGCGGAGGCGCCGCGCTGGCCCCTGCCTCCGCACGCATGACAAGAGGCGCTCACCAGCCTGCCCCCATCCGGGCAGGCTGGTGAGCGCGCAGCTCTGATTACGCCTCGTCCTTGCCTTCCGCGGAAGCGTCCGCTGCCTGGCTCCTCCGGCCCCGCCGGGACAGCTTCCAGGTCCGGCCCCGCCGGCAGCGCACGCCGGCCTCTTCGAGGACGAGCCGGATGGTCTCCTTGCTGATTCCGTCCACCACGTGCAGCTTGACGAGCGCCTCCTGCAGCCGCGCAAGCGACCAGCAGGGCCACGGGAAGCCGAGGGCCTGGGGCGGGGTGAGCGCGAGGCTCACGATGCGGGCCCGCTGGGCGGCGTCGAAGACCCGCGGCCGGCCGCCGCCGTAGTGCGGGTACAGCGCGGCGAGGCCGTGCTCGTTGAAGCTGTGGATGACGTGCCGCACGTGGTCGACGGAGCAGTGGAAGCGCTGGGCGATCTGCGGCGCCGTCAGCCCCTGGGCTGACGCCAGCACGATGGCGGCCCGCCGACTGCTCACCACCCGGTGGCGGCGCCTGGCCGCGCGCTCGAGCTCGGCGCGCTCCTCGGGCGACAGCTCTCGGACGAAAATCACCCTGCACCCTCCTAGCGACTGCTGTCGTTAAAGGGTTCGCAGTCCAGCGGAAAAGTCCTTCCGACCTGGATTTCGCTGACAAAAACCCAGATCGACGTTTTTGGACGATGTGCTGGACAGCGGCGGACTGTATTTGGTATCGTAATTTAGCGAGATATCACGAGTAGTCTTTGCAAAGCGAGGGGATCGAAGGCAGCATTTCCACCCGCAGGCTCCAGAGCCCCCGAGCAGTGGGACCCTGGATCTTTTTCTTTGCCGTACATGCGGAACCCACCGCACACCGCTCCGTGGTTCCTCACCGCCGCACGCGGCGGGGACCGGGTGGCTGCCGGGGGTGGCATCTCAGCACGTCAGGGAGGTGTTGCTTTGGCGCTATCGCTGGCATCGATCGCACTTCCGCTGATCGCCGCCCTCGCCATGCCCGTGCTCTACCGCTGGCTGCAGTGGCGGCTGGGCGTGGCGGCGACAGCCGTGGCGGCGGTGACGTTCATCCTCGTCCTCATGACTCCGGACCTGTCGCTGTCCATCCCATGGGTTCCGCAGCTGGGAATCGATCTCTCCATACACGTCGACGGGTGGAGCCGCCTCTTCGCCCTCCTGATCGCCGGAATCGGCGCCCTGGTTGCACTCTACAGCATTCCCTATCTGGGAGCCCACGAAGACCTGGGGAAGTTTTACGCCTACCTAATGCTTTTCATGGGCGCCATGCTCGGTGCGGTGTACGCCGGCAACCTGATGCTGATGTACGTGTTCTGGGAGTTGACCTCGATCAGCTCCTTCCTGTTGATCGGCTTCTGGAACACCCGTGACGACGCCCAGTACGGCGCGCTGAAGGCGCTCCTGATCACGGTCGGCGGCGGCCTGTGCATGCTCGCCGGCCTGGCGATCCTGGGCACCCTCGCCGGCAGCCTCGAGCACGGGGCGCTGCTGTCCGGGCGCGCCGCGCTGCTGGAGAGCCCGCTCACCACCGCCGCGCTGGTGCTGCTCCTGATCGGCGCCTTTACGAAATCCGCCCAGTTTCCGTTCTACATCTGGCTCCCGGATGCCATGGCGGCCCCGACGCCGGTCTCCGCGTACCTGCACTCGGCCACCATGGTCAAGGCGGGGCTGTACCTGATCGGCCGGCTGTGGCCGCTCTTCCACGCGCACCCGCTGTGGGTCCCGGCCGTGGCCACGGTCGGCATGGTGACGATGGTGGTGGGGTCCTTCCTCGCCGCCCAGAGGACCGACCTGAAGGCGGTCCTCGCGCTGTCCACCGTGTCCCAGCTGGGGCTCATCATGTGGCTCTTCGGCCTGGGCACGCCCGAGGCCGCGCAGGCAGCTGCCTTCCACCTGTTCAACCACTCGACGTTCAAGGCGCTCCTGTTTATGGTGGTCGGCATCGTCGACCACCAGACCGGCACCCGGGAGATCCCGCTGCTTTCCGGCCTGAGCCGGGCGATGCCGGTGTCGGCGGCGCTCGCCATCGTGGGTGCCGCGTCCATGGCGGGTGTGCCGCTCCTGAGCGGCTTCCTTTCCAAGGAGATGTTCCTGACCGCCGTCCACGGCTCCTCCATGGGCGCCGCAGGGGCGGTGGTGGCCACGGCTGCCTCGCTGCTCACCACCCTGTACTGCCTCATCCTGGGGCACAAGATCTGGTTCGGCGAGCCGCACGAGACGCCGGAGCAGCCCGCGGAAGGGTCGCTGCCCATCCTCGTGCCGCCGCTTGTCCTCGCCGTGATCATCGTCACGGTTGGCGTCTTCCCCGGGCTGGTCGAGTCTGCGCTCGTCGCGCCGGCCGTGGCGGCTGTGGTGCAGGCGCCGGCGGATCTGCCGCACATCGCCCTGTGGCACGGCTTCACGCCCGCCGTGCTGATGACCGCCATCGCCCTGGGCGGCGGCGCACTCGCCTACACGGCGCTGCCGCAGGTGCTGGCGGTCTTCCGACGGATCACGCCCCAGCGCTATCACCTGAACGCCCTGTACGACTTCCTGTGGTGGAAGAACCCGGCCGTGGAAAAGGTCGCCCGGTGGATCACCGACCGGCAGATGACCGGCTACCTGCGCGACTACGTCGTCTACACGCTCGGCGCCCTGGTCCTGCTCTTCTTCGGGACCATGCTCGTGAAGGGCGCCGGGATCCCTGCGCTCACGCTCTCCCCGGTGGGGCCCTGGGAGCTGCTCCTCACGGCCCTCATCGTCGCAGGCGTCGTGTTCACCGTCCGCGCCACCAGCCGGCTCACCGCCGTGGCGGCGATCTCGCTGGTGGGCCTGCCCTTGTCGCTGCTGTTCGCCCTGCTCCGGGCGCCGGACCTGGCCCTCACGCAGGTGGTGGTGGAGGTGATCACCACGGTGCTCTTCCTCCTCGTGTTCCCCCACCTGCGGCAGATCAAGATCTACCCACGGTCGGCCGGGAAGCGGATCCTGAACCTGCTGGTCGCGGCCGGCGTCGGCGCCCTGGGGATGGTGGTCACCCTGCTGGCCAACGGCGCCCGGCTGTTCCCGCCCCGGGTGGCGGAGTGGTTCGTGGAGAACAGCTACGCGCTGGGCGGCGGCAACAACGTGGTTAACGTCATCCTCGTGGACTTCCGCGGCTTCGATACGATGGGCGAGATCACCGTCCTCACCGTCGCGGGGCTCGCGGTGTTCATGCTCGTCCGGCTCCGCCGGGAGAACCAGGCCAGAGGGGGGAAGGGCTAGATGGTCCGCGCGCGCATCGAGCAGAACCCGATCGTCCGGGTCGTCGTGCATACGTCCTTGTACGGCCTGAAGGTCATCGCCTTCTGGATCCTGCTCCGGGGCCATCACGAGCCCGGCGGCGGCTTCATCGCCGGCCTCCTGATCGCGGCGGTCATCGCCATGCAGGGGGTGGCCTTCGGCACCGACGCGGCACAGGCCATCCTCCCCGTCCCCCCGCAGTACCTGCTGGGCGGCGGCCTGCTCCTCTCGTTCACGACGGTACTGGCCCCGGCGCTGTTCGGCGGCGCCTTCATGGAACACGCCGCCGGGGTTCTCCACCTGCCGCTCTTCGGCGAGGTGCACTGGACTACCGCACTGCTGTTCGACATCGGCGTCTTCTTCGTGGTCGTGGGCACGATGAAGACCGTGCTGCTGACGATCGCCGCTGACCCGGTCGTCCCCCGCCGCACGCCGGCGGAGACGGCGGCCGGCAGCGCCGAGAGGGAGGTGTCGTAGCCGTTGGAACTGCTCGCCGCACTGGTGATCGGACTGCTCCTGGGCGCAGGGACCTACCTGCTCCTGGAGCGCAACTTGATCCGCGTCGTGCTGGGGTCGATGCTCCTCAGCTACGCCACGAACTTCATGCTCCTGGCCTCCGGCCGGCTGAAGACCGGCCGCGCCCCCCTCTTGGGCGGCAGCCCCGTGCAGGTCGCGGCCGAGGGAAGCGGCGGCGTCGTGGTGGACGGCATCTCCTACGTCGATCCCGTTCCGCAGGCGCTGATCCTGACCTCGATCGTCATCGGGCTGGCGACCACGGCCTTCGCCTTCGTGCTGGCCTACCGCACCGTGCAGGAGTGCGGGACCGACGACCTGCTGGAGCTGCGGGGGGTGGAGCATGAGTAACCTGGTCGCCTACCCTGTGCTGCTCTGCTTCGGAACCGGGATCGTGCAGCTCCTGCTGCACGGGCGGGTGTCCGCCCAGCGGGTGGTCGCCCTGCTTTCGTCCATCGCCGGCATCGCACTCTCGGTGTGGCTCACCTGCACCATCTGGACCTCCGGCGTCCAGGTGCAGACCGCCGGGGGGTGGCCCGTGCCCTTCGGGATCACGCTGGCGGCGGACCTGTTCAGCGGTCTGATGATGGTGCTGGCGGCCGTCGTCCTCTTCACCTCGCTGCTTTTCATCTTTCGGGACCTGGATCCGGCGCGGGAGCGGGCGTTCTTCTACCCCGTGCTGTTCTTCATGATGGCGGGCGTCAACCTCAGCTTCGCGACCGGCGACATCTTCAACCTGTACGTCGCGTTTGAGGTCATGCTCATTTCGTCCTACTTCCTGCTCACGCTGGGGAGCACGGGGCTGCAGGTGCGGGAAGGCCTGAAGTACCTGCTCTTGAACACGCTGGCCTCCACCATCTTTCTGGTGGCCGTAACGCTTCTTTACGGGGTCACCGCGTCGCTCAACATGGCGGACATCGCCGCAAAGGCGGCTGCGGAGCCCGGCAATCCCTACATCACCCTCGCCGGCATCCTGTTCCTGGTGGTCTTCGCCGCAAAAGGCGCCCTGTTTCCCTTCTACTGGTGGCTGCCGCGCTCGTACTACCAGGTGCCGAATGCCATCGCCCCGCTATTTGCCGCCCTGCTGACCAAGGTCGGCGTGTACGGCATGGTCCGGGTCTTCACGTTGATCTTCATCTACGACAGCAGCCTGACCCACTCGCTGTTGCTCGTCATCGGCGGCCTCACCATGATCCTGGGCGTGCTGGGCGCCCTGTCGCAGCATGATTTCAAGGCCATATTGAGCTATCACATCATCAGCCAGATCGGATACATGATCATGGGTCTGGGCCTGTACACGGTACTGGGCCTGGCCGGCGCGGTGTTCTACATCGCCCACCACATCGTCGTGAAGTCCGGCCTCTTCCTGCTGTCCGGTGCCACCAGCCGCATCACCGGCCACACCGACCTGAAACACTACTCCGGGCTGCTGGCCTCGCATCCGGGACTGGCGTACACCTTCCTCGCCACTGCGATTTCCCTGGCCGGGGTACCGCCCTTTTCGGGTTTCTTCGCCAAGTTTGCTCTGCTCAAGGCCGCGGTGGAGAAGGGGGCCTGGGGCATCGCGACGGTGTCGGTCCTGGTCTCCCTGTTCACCCTGTACTCGATGATCAAGATCTTCCGCAGGGCCTACTGGGGCCGGCCTTCCGGTGCGCGCATCCAGCGCAGCCGCCGGGAGTACCTCGCGACCCTGGCCCCGGCCATCATCCTGCTGGCCCTTTCCGTGGGCATGGGCCTGGGCGGCGGCCCGATGATGGACTTCGCGCTGGCCACCGCCGACCAGCTGATGCGCCCGGAGCTGTACATTGAAGCCGTCATGGGGAGGTGAAGGCCGTGGACACCCGTTTGCGCAGGGGCATCCTTACCGTGCTGTTCGCGCTCATGTGGATGATCCTGCAGGACCAGTACACCTTGGCCAGCTTCGCCGGCGGGCTGCTGGTGGGCCTTCTGATCCTGCTGATCTTCCCGGAGCCGGTTCACGGCCTCATCAACCCGCACATCCGGCGCCCCGGCGGCGTGTTTCGCTGGCTCCTCTGCACGGCCCGCCTGGTCGGGTACTACACCCTGCACTGGCTGAAGGGCAACCTCGACATGGCCCGGATCGTGCTCCGGCGGGACCTGAGCACGATCACGCCGGGCGTCCTGAAGTACCCCCTGCGCGTGCGGCAGTCGGGTCAGGTGGCCCTGCTGGCCAACCTCATCACCGTGACCCCCGGCTCGTTCACCCTGGAGGTCTCGGACGACTGGGACGTGCTGTACCTGCACGTGATCGACGCCTCCGATGCCGAGGCCGCGCTGGCCCCCATCCGGCGGATTGAGGAGCTGATCAGGGAGGTGCTGGAGTGATGCTGCAGGCCGTCCTCTGGATCAGCCTGGTGGGGCTGGCGGTGGCCCTGCTGCTCGCCGGATACCGCACCTTCCGGGGGCCCACGGTGCCGGACCGGATCGTCGCCCTGGACATCGCCGGCACGCTCCTGATTCACATCCTGATCGTCGGTTCGATCCTGCTCAACGACCCGCACTACCTCGCCTACGCGGTGGTGCTGGCCGCGATCAACTACGTGTCCACCGTCGCACTGGGCAAGTACATTCAGAGGGGTGGTGTCATTGGCCGCGCAGATTCTGACCGGCCTCTGCCTGCTGCTGGGAACGGCGGCGGCGGTGCTCGGGACGCTGGGCCTCGTGCGGATGCCTGACGTCTACAACCGCATGCACGCCGCCACGATGACCATCACGTTCGCCACCGTGCTGATCGTGCTGGCCGGCACCATCTACTTCTCGGCCTTCCACGGCCTTACGCTGAAGCTCCTGCTGGTCATCCCGTTCGTCTTCTGGACCTCGTCCGCCGGGTCGTTCGTCATCGCCCGCGGCGCGCACCGCACGGGCGTGCGCCTGGCGCCCGTGACGATCCGGGACGACCTGCAGGAGGACATGGGGATCGAGCAGGAGCAGGAGTGACGCTGCCCCCGCAGGAATGCGAAAGACCACTGCCTGCCCGCAGTGGTCTTTTTTCGTCTTCCGCGTCATTCGGTTCCCCGCTCTGCCACCGACTGGAGCAGCGACGTGACCCACCGCTGGAGGGAGGACCGCCGCTCGGCGATCTCGGCCCGGAGGCGCTCTCGCTCGGCCGCCAGCTCCGCCATCCGCGCGGCGTGCTCCTGCTCCAGGTCCGCGATCTCCCGCGCGAGCACGAGGGCCTGAACCGGCGCCAGGACCCGGCTCTGCTGCAGCCCCTTCTGCAGCCCCTCCAGCGTGCGCCGGGCTTCCTCGACCTGGGCCGACAGCGCCTCGCACTGTGCGGTCAGCGCCGCCTCTTCGGCCTGGGCCTTCTCCAGGGCCGCGCGCAGCTCCCCGATCTCCCGTTCGAAGCGCTCCGCCTGCTCCCGGAGCTGCCGCGCCGCCTCCCGGGGGGCGACGCCCCAGAGCCGCAGGCGCAGGGGCCGGCTCGGCGGCCGCATCAGGGCCGTCCCCCTTCCTGCTCCCGCAGATAGGCCTGCAGCTGGAGGAAGGGCTGCACCGCGGCGAGGACGCCCTCGGCGATCTGCCGCTCGAGGGCGATCCAGCTGTCGCGCTCCTTGCGCACGGCCTCGAGCTCCGCTTCCCGGTCGGCCCGCTCCCGGCGGTGCCGCTGGGCGACCTCCCGGCGACGGGCCTCCACCTCGGCCCCCGCCCGTCCGAGCTCCTCGACGATCTGCCGGATTTCCGCTTCCAGCCGCTCCCGCTCCGCCTCCAGCCCGGCCCGCCGCTGCCGGAGGGCATCGGTGCGGGCGATCACCTCCGCCAGCCGGGACCGCAGGAGGTCCACCTCCGCCCGGTGGCGGGCCTGCCGTGCCGCCAGCTCCGCCTCCAGGTCAGCCGGGCTGACCCCCAGCGGGCTCCGGGGCGTCCGCATCGGCGCCGTCACCCCCGTGTCCAGGGTCTCGTAGATCTACACGGCCGAACCCCCGGAAAGGTTCAACCTCATACGGTCCAACCAGTACGGGATGGGCCTGGCCATTCGAACGGATGTTCCGGTTTTTCGCAGGTGACCTGAAGGAATCGGGATTGCGGGCGTCGAACATGCCGGGTGAGGAGGGTGACCAGCGTGCGCTGTTTCGCAGCGGTGGAGGTCTCGTCCCCGCAGGTCCGCCAGGCCCTGGTGCGGGCCTGTGACGAACTGCGGCGGGCTCTGGGCCCTGACGCCGGGCGCGTCAAGTGGGTTCGCCCGGACCAGTTTCACTTCACGCTCCGGTTCTTCGGGGAACTGGGGCCCGCGGAGGTGGTCGAGGCCGCGGAGGCCCTGCGCAGGACGGCGGCCGCGACCGCGCCCTTCCGGCTGACCGTGGCCGGGCTGGGCGCCTTCCCCAGCGTCCGGAGCCCGCGGGTGATCTGGGCGGGCACCGGCGAGGGGCGGGAGGAGCTGGTCGCCCTGGCCCGCCGGCTGGAGGACGAGCTGGCCGCCGCCGGCTTCGGGCGGGAGGCGCGGCCCTTCGAGCCGCACCTGACCCTGGGGCGCGTTCGGCCGGGGGCGGATGTGGCCTTGCCGCTGAGCCGGCTCCTTGCGCGCCCGCCGGCGTCCTACGGCGGATGGCAGGTGGACCGCGTGGTCCTGATGCAGAGCGAGCTGTTTCCGGCCGGCCCGCGGTACACGGTCGTGGCGACAGCCGAACTCGTGCGCAGCGGTTAGCCGCTGCGGGCTTGTCGGGGAGTGGCGGGTGCTCTATACTGGGGATGAATGGACTGGAAAATACTGGCTGGGAGGATGCGGGGCGTATGGCTTTGGATCCGGCGAAGCAGAAGGCCCTCGATATGGCCCTGGCGCAGATTGAGAAGCAGTTCGGCAAGGGGTCGATCATGCGGCTTGGCGAGCAGATGGCCAGGCTGAACGTCGAGGTGATCCCGACCGGTTCGGTGGCCCTGGACATCGCGCTGGGGGTCGGGGGGCTGCCGCGGGGGCGGATTACGGAGATCTACGGACCCGAGTCGTCGGGCAAGACGACGGTCGCACTGCACGTGATCGCCGAGGCGCAGAAGATGGGCGGCGTGGCGGCATTCGTCGACGCTGAGCACGCGCTGGACCCGGTGTACGCCAGGGCCCTCGGCGTGGACATCGACAACCTGCTGATCTCCCAGCCCGACACCGGCGAGCAGGCCCTGGAGATCACCGAGACCCTGGTGCGGTCCGGAGCGGTGGACGTGGTGGTCGTCGACTCGGTGGCGGCGCTGGTGCCCAAGGCCGAGATCGAGGGCGAGATGGGCGACTCGTACGTGGGGCTGCAGGCCCGGCTGATGTCGCAGGCCCTGCGCAAGCTGACCGGGGCCATCTCCAAGTCGCGGGCCGTGGTCATCTTCATCAACCAGATCCGCGAGAAGGTCGGCGTCATGTTCGGCAACCCCGAGACGACGCCGGGCGGGCGCGCCCTGAAGTTCTATGCGTCCGTCCGCCTGGAAGTGCGCAAGGCCGAGACGCTCAAGAACGGACAGGAAGTGGTGGGCTCCCGCACGCGGGTCAAGGTGGTCAAGAACAAGGTCGCCCCGCCCTTCAAGCAGGCCGAGTTCGACATCCTCTACGGCCAGGGCATCTCGAAAGAGGGCAGCCTGATCGACATCGGCACGGAGCTGAACCCGCCCGTCATCGTCAAGAGCGGCGCGTGGTACTCCTACGGCGATCTGCGCATCGGCCAGGGCAAGGAGGCCGCTCGGGAGTGGCTGAAGCAGCACCCCGAGGTGGCCGCCGAGATCGAGCAGAAGATCAAGGAGCGGCTGCACGTGGCGTCCCTGCCGGTGAAGTACGCGGACGAGGACGTGACGGACGCCGATGCCTGAGCGACGGGAGGAAGGCCCCGCCGCGCCCCGGCGCCGCCGGCGGGCGCCCCGGCGGCAGGTCGACCCGGAAGCCCTCCGGCAAGTATCGGGGCGCATCACCGCGCTGGCCGAGCAGCGCGACCCGGAGCGCCGGTCGGTGTTCGTCGACGGCGAGTTCGTCCTGGGGCTGCATCTGGAGGCGATCCTGCGCTGCGGCCTGAAGGTCGGGGCACCGGTGGACGGCGAGACGCTGGTGGCCGCCTACGCCCTCGACCTGGAGCACCAGGCGTGGGAGGCCGGACTGCGCCTGCTGGCGGCGGCGCCCCGGACGCGCCGGGATGTCGCCCGCCGCCTGGGCCGCCGCTTTCCGCCAGCGACGGTGGAACGGGTGCTGGAGCGGCTCAGCGAAGCGGGGTGGCTGGATGACCGGGAGTACGCCGTGAACTACGTGCGCAGCCATCCCGACTACGGCAGCCGGCGGCTTCTGGCGGAACTCGTCCGCAAGGGCGTGGACCGGGAGATGGCAGCGGAGGTCGTCGCCGCGGAGCGGGGGGCCGACGACGTGCGGGAGCAGGCCCGGGCCCTCGCGGAGGCCCGACTCCGCCGCATGACGGGCGTGGACCGGGTCACCGCGGCACGACGCCTGGCCGGCTATCTCGCCCGGCGGGGGTTCGGGCCGGAGACCGTGCGATCCGCCGTGGCGCCGCTGGTGGCCCACCTGCCCGATCCGCCGGAGCCCCGCCGCCGCGGCCTGCAGCGCCGGACCCCCCTGGGTCCCGGAGGGCGGCGGACCGCGGTCCGTGAGCCGGCCGATGACGGCGATGTATGACGGCGGTCACCGCGACATAAAATAACCGGGAGGACCAATCCCGGGGGGTGACCGGCGTGGAGCGGGAGGAGCTGGACCGCGCGGCGGTGGAGGCGTTCCAGGCACGGCACCGGCGGCTGGCCGACACCGTGGAGCGGGCGCTCATGCGGCTGGTCGTGCTCGGGCTGGTGACCCTGGCCCTGGCGCAGATGCTGGGCATGGGCCGCTTCGGGCTGCTGGCCGCCCTGGAAGGGGCGCCTGTCCACGAGGTGAGCGATTGGAGCCGCAGCCTGGCGCGAATGGCCGGCGTTCCATAAGCATACAAGGAGATCGGGGGAGCGCGCTGGCGCTCTCTTTTGCACGTATCTAGCAATTTGCCAGTTTGACGTAGCATTTCCTGTCTGCTAATCTTAGGGAAGGAAGTCTCGGGTACTCTCTACAAATACATATCGTGAGGATTCAGGCCCGTTCATGCACCGCGGGACTGGATCACCGGGCAACTGGAGTGGTGTAGGACTTTGGCGCTGACGGATGGAACCCGAGAGCTTGTGATCGCCATGGACGGCCCCGCCGGGGCAGGGAAGAGCACGGTGGCCCGGATCGTCGCCAACCGGCTCGGGTATCTTTACATCGACACGGGCGCGATGTACCGGGCGCTGGCGCTGAAGGCCCTGCGCCTCGGGATTCCCGAGACCGACGCCGAAGCGCTCGCCGCCCTGGCGGAGACGACGCGGGTCGAGCTGCAGCGGACGCCGGACGGCGGCAACCGGGTTCTTCTGGACGGCGAGGACGTCACCGCCGAGATCCGCAGCCCGGCCGTCTCGGCGATCGTGTCGCAGGTGTCCGCGGTGCCCAGGCTGCGGCAACGGCTGATCGAGGTCCAGCGGGCCATGGCGCGGTCCGGGGGCGTGGTGATGGACGGCCGGGACATCGGCTCGTACGTCCTTCCCGACGCCGACCGGAAGTTTTATATCACCGCCTCGCTGGAGGAGCGGGCCCGGCGCCGGCTGGCGCAGCTCAGGGCTGAGGGTCACGACGCCGACCTGGCGGCCGTGGCGGCAGAGATCGCCCGGCGGGATGCGCAGGACATGAACAAGGGTGAGCACTCGCTGCGGCAGCTGCCGGAGTCGATCGTGATCGACACGACCGGCAAGGGCGTCGAGGAGGTCGTCGAGGAAATTCTGCGGCACTGCCGGAGGACATAGCCATGTGGCTCTACGGTTTCGCACGGGTCGTCCTGGGCCTGGGATACCGCCTGGCCTATCGCATCCGGGCCGAGGGTCAGGAGCACATCCCGCCTACCGGCGGCGTCATCCTCTGCAGCAACCACATCAACGCACAGGATCCCATCGTGATCGGCCTCGCTTGTCCCCGACCGATCTGCTTCATGGCGAAAGAGGAGCTGTTCCGCTCGCAGCTGCTCGGCTTCCTCATCCGGGGGCTGGGGGCATTTCCCGTGAAGCGGGGAAGCGCGGACAGGGCGGCCCTGAAACACGCCCTGGCCCTCCTGGAAGCCGGCCGCTGCTTTGGCATATTCCCCGAGGGCACCCGCTCCCGGACCGGGAAACTGCTGAAGCCCGAGCCCGGGACGGCGTACCTGGCCCTGAAGTCGGGGGTGCCGGTCATCCCCGTCGGCATCACCGGCAGTTACCGGCTGTTCAGCCGCATCCAGGTCCGCTTCGGACCGCCGGTCGACCTGAGCCGGTTCCGCGGCGAGAAGCTGAACAGCCAGATGTTGGAAGCGGCGAGCGAGGCGATCGCCAGCGCGATAGCGGCGCTGCTGGAGTCGTCCTCCGGCCTGCCGAGTGCGGGCGCAGGACCGCCGCGCGGAAGTGCGCTCTCGTGTTGGTAATCGGCCGCCCGGGGCTGGTTTCATAAAGTACATCGTTAATGTATGGTTCGCGTCGGTCGCGCCGGTGCCGCACCTGGTCCGAGCCATCGAGGAGGTCAACGATCGTGCACGAGATTGACAACCAGGGTAGGAAGAATGTCGAGACCATGGAAGAACTCGACGTTCGCGCCCAGCTGGAGGCTGCCCTGCGGGTTCCCAAGCCCGGCGACATCGTCAGGGGGCAAGTGGTGCGCGTGAGCGACGATTCGATCATGGTCGACGTCGGCTACAAGTCGGAGGGGATCATTCCGCTGAACGAGCTTTCCCACCGTCCTCTCCGCAGCGCCACGGAAGCGGGGCTCAAGGTCGGTGACGAAATTCACGTGATGGTCCTCAGCGTCGATACCAAGGGAGAGGGCGGGCTGCGCGTCAGCAAGCGCCGCGCCGACGAGCAGCTGGCCTGGAACGAGATCGAACGGAAGTTCGATGCCGGCGAGGTCATCGAGGCTGAGGTCATCGAGGCCGTCAAGGGGGGTCTGGTGGTCGACCTTGGGCTGCGCGCCTTCCTGCCCGCGTCGCAGGTGGACCGGGGCTACGTCGCCGACCTCTCGAAGTTCGTGGGCCAGAAAGTTCGCGTGAAGATTATTGAGCTGGATCCCTATAAGGGGCGCGTCATCCTCTCCCGCAAGCAGGTGCTGGAGGCGGAGCGCGCGGCGGCGCGCGAGCGGTTCTGGTCCACCGTTCAGGAGGGCGACGTGCTGGAGGGCACCGTGAAGTCCATCACCGACTTTGGCGCCTTCATCGACCTCGGCGGCGTCGACGGGCTCCTGCACATCTCGGAGATGTCCTACGGCCGCATCAAGCATCCGTCCCAGGTCCTCTCGGAGGGCGAGCGCATCAAGGTGAAGGTGCTGCGGCTCGACCGGGAGAAGGGCAAGGTTTCGCTGGGGCGGAAGCAGGTGCTCCCCGACCCGTGGGACACCGCGGCGGAGAAGTACCCTGAGGGCGCCATCGTCGAGGGCACCGTGGCCCGGCTGACCACCTTCGGGGCATTCGTGGAGCTGGAGCCCGGTGTCGACGGGCTGATCCACATCAGCCAGATGGCCGACCGGCGCATCAACAATCCCGGTGAGGTCGTCTCCATCGGCGACAGGGTGAAGGTCAAGGTTCTCAGCGTCGACCCGCAGAACCGGCGGATCAGCCTCTCGCTGCGGGCGGCGATCGAGGAACTGGCGGCCGAGGCGATCGCCGCCGACGTGGCCACGCCGTACCGGGAGATCGTCCCGCCGGAGGCCCCCGAGGCGGGGGAGGCCCCGTCCGGGGCAGAGGCGCCGTCCGGCGAGGCTTCAGAGCCCGAATCCGCGGAGGCGACGTCCGAATAACGGTGCGTTCCCGTCCGGCTCCCCGATCGGAGCCGGACGTTTTTGTCCCTGAGGCGGCGCGCCTGGCAGGATCTGCCGGACAAGGAAGGAGCTTGCCCCTGACCGGCGAACATACATTCCGAGGTGGATGGAGGAGATGGAGGGGAAGCCGCTGATCATCGCGGAGAAGCCGTCCGCGGCCATGGCGATTGCCCAGGCGCTCGGCGGGTTCCGGAAGCGGGAGGGCTACCTGGAGTCGGAGACCTATCTGCTCTCCTGGGCGGTCGGCCACCTGGTGGAGCTCCTGCCGCCCGAGGCGTACGATCCCCGGTGGAAGCGCTGGTCGATGGACACGCTGCCGATCCTGCCCGAGGTGTTCCGGCTGCAGGTGCTGCCCAGCACCCGCTCGCGGTTCCAGACGCTGGCCCGGCTGGGCCGGCAGGCGCCCTACCTCGTGAACGCCTGCGACGCCGGCCGGGAAGGCGAGTTGATCTTCCGCTACATCTGCGAGGCTGCCGGGCTGGCCAAGCCGGTCCTGCGGCTCTGGGTGTCCGCGCTCACGCCGGCCGCCATCCGCGCGGCCTTTGCCGAGATGAAGCCGCAGGAGCACTACGACCGGCTCTACCGCTCGGCGAGGTGCCGCGCCGAGGGCGACTGGCTGGTCGGCATCAACGCGAGCCGGGCGTTCACGGTGAAGTTCGGGGAGCTGTTCTCCGCCGGCCGCGTCCAGACCCCGACCCTGGCGATGGTGGTCCGGCGGGAGCGGGAGATCGAGGCGTTCCGCCCCGAGCCGTACTGGGAGGTCACGGCGACGTTTCGGACGCCCGACGGCCGGGAGTACAGCGGCAAGTGGTTCGGCCCCGACGGCGACCGGCTCTCCACCGCCGACGCCGCCCGGGAGGTGGTGGAGCGGGTGCGCGGGCGCCCCGGCAGGGTGGAGTCGTGCGAAGAGAAGCCGGTGAGCGAGCGTCCGCCGCAGCTCTTCGACCTCACCAGCCTGCAGCGGGAGGCCAACCGGCGCTACGGGCTCACGGCCGCCGCTACGCTCAAGGCCGCCCAGGCGCTCTACGAAGCCAAGCACATCACCTACCCGCGCACCGACTCCCGGTACCTCTCCCGCGCCTTGGTGCCGCAGCTGCCCGGGCTGGTGCGGGCGCTGGCCGCGCGGCCGGATCTGGCGCCCCTCGCCGCGCAGGCCGATCTGAGCCGGGTCACCTTTGGCACGCGGCGGGTGGTGGACGACGCCAAGGTCACCGATCACCACGCGATCATCCCCACCACGGAGGTGCCCCAGCGGCTGACCGGCGCCGAGGCGAAGATCTACGACCTCATCGTGCGCCGCTTCCTGGCCCAGTTTTACCCCGACGCCCGCTTCCTGGAGCAGGAGGTCATCACCTGCGCGGGCGACCTCCCCGACCGGTTCCGCAGCCGGGGCCGGCAGGTCCTGGACCCGGGCTGGCGGCAGCTTGAGCCGGAGCCCGCCGGGAAGCGGCGCAGGGAGCAGGACGAGGAGGAGGAGAGCCACCAGCTCCTGCCGCCGCTGCGCGCGGCCGAGCCGGTCTCCGTCGCCGCCGTGGAGAGCCGGGAGAAGACCACCCGTCCGCCCCGCCGCTACACCGAGGCCACGCTGCTCGCCGCCATGGAGTCCGCCGGGCGGGAGATCACGGACGAGGCCCTGAGGGAGGCGATGAAGGGCCACGGCCTCGGCACGCCGGCCACGCGGGCGGCGATCATCGAGCGGCTGAAGGAGATGGGGTACATTATCACCGAGAAGAAGAGCCTCGTGCCCACTCCGAAGGGCCGGCGGCTGGTGGAGCTGGCGGAGAGGGCCGGCGTCGAGGAGCTGCTGAGCCCGGAGCTCACCGGGGAGTGGGAATACCGCATCGCCCGGATCCAGTCCGGCGAATACGACGACGGACGCTTCATGCAGGAGATCCGGGAGCTCACCGCTCGGCTGGTGGAGCGGATCCGGGAGGCGGAAGGTGGCCCCGCACAGGGCCGACCGCGGGCCCGCGCGGCGGAGGAGGCCGCGGCGCCGGACGGAAATCCGGTGCCGGATCACCTCACGGCCCCCTGTCCCCGCTGCGGCGGCGCGGTGGCGCGGGGGAGCCGGGGATGGGCGTGCACGACGGAGGGCTGCACCCTGCGCATCCCGGCCTTCCTTTGCGGGAAGTGGATCGGCGCCGGGGAGGCGGAAGCGCTGCTCGCCCTGGGGCGGACGCCCCTCATCGCGGGCTTCACGTCGCCGCGCACGGGCCGCACCTTCTCCGCCTATCTGGTGCTGAACGGAGACGGCCGGGTGGGGTTCGAGTTTCCCCCTGACCGGCGCGGCCGGTCCGGCGGCCGGAAGAGGGTTTCGGCCGGCCCGCGGGCCGCCGGGAGCCCGCCGGCTTCGCCCCAGCCGTCGTGAGTGTGGTTGCTGTGGGAGGGTCGCCATGGAACAAAGGCAGCAGCGGAAGCGGGATCACGTGCGGCTGGCCGCCGCCTGGCACGACCGGCAGCCCCGTCCGGGGGCGGGATCGGGCGCGGGGTGGGAGGACGTGCACCTGGTCAACCACAGCCTGCCGGAGCTGGCCCTGGAGGAGATCGACCTCAGCACCTCCATCGCCGGCGTGCGCCTCAGCCGGCCGGTGCTGATCAACGCCATGACCGGCGGGGCCGCTGAGCTCACGGCGGTCAACCGCGACCTGGCCGCGGTGGCGGCGGAGCTGGGGCTTGCCATGGCGGTGGGCTCGCAGACGGCCGGGCTGAAGAGCCCGGAGGTGGCGGAGAGCTACCGGGTGGTCCGCCGCGTCAACCCGAGCGGCGTCGTCCTGGCCAACGTGGGCAGCGACGCCACGGTGGAGCAGGCCCGGGCGGCGGTCGAGATGGTGGAGGCCGACCTGCTGCAGATCCACCTGAACGTCCCCCAGGAGCTGCGCATGCCGGAGGGCGACCGGGACTTCCGGGGGCGGCTGGAGGCGATCTGCCGCATCGTCGAGGCGGTGTCGGTCCCCGTGGTCGTGAAGGAGTGCGGCTTCGGCATCGCGCGCGAGGTCGCCGCCGTCCTCCACCAGGCGGGGGTTCGCGCGATCGACGTCTCGGGGCGCGGCGGCACCAACTTCGCCTGGATCGAGGATCGGCGCGCCGGGCTGGCGGAGTCCGACCCCGGGCTGGAGAACTGGGGCATCCCGACGGCGTGCGCCCTGGCCGAGGTGGCGGCCCTGGGGCTGGCCGGCCTCGACCTCATCGCCAGCGGCGGCATCCGGCACGGATCGGAGGCGGCCAAGGCGCTCGCCCTGGGCGCCCGGGCCGTGGCGGTCGCCGGGCCGGTGCTGCTCCGGCAGCAGCGGGAGGGGGCGGCGGGCGCCAAGGCTTACCTTGAGCGCCTCCTCGCCGACCTGCGGGTGGCGATGCTCCTCGCCGGGGCGGCGAGCGTGGCGGAGATGCACCGCGTGCCCGTGGTCGTGACGGGCTTCGTGGGGGAGTGGTGCCGCCTGCGGGGAGTAGACCTGCTCGCGCTCGCCAACCGCTCGCGGCCCTAGCCCGCTTCCCGGGCGGAAGCGGGGGCTCAGCGCCAGCCGCGCCAGCCCACGCCCCCCACGCGCACGTCCAGCACCCGGCCGGTTTCTTTGTCCACCAGGACGTCCACCCGCCGGGGCGCTTCCCCCAGGGCGGAGGCGAACCGCACGACCAGCCCCTCGGGGGCCAGGTCGACCAGCGCCGCCGGCCGGAAGCGCTCCAGTCCCCGGGCCGTGGCGGGGTGCAGCCCCTCCAGCACCCGGGGGGCGGAGTGCGCGGCGTACCAGTCCGCGACCTCCGGATGCGCCAGCGCGGCCGTGACCGCCTCCGCGGGGCGGACCGGCAGGGCGCGCGCGGCGCACCCGGTCAGGGCAAACGTGAGCAAAACGCCCGCGAGGAGGATCAGGCGCCGGCGCAGCGCCGCCGGCGCCTGCGCGCGCGGCCCGGCCTCCCCGGCCCGGCTCACCGCCGGCCGCGCGCCCGGAACCCCGAGCGCCGCGCGCAGGACGGCGTACCGGGGGCGCACAGGAAGACGCGTGAGGCGCATGGCATCACTCCCTCGTCCGCGGCGTTTTCACCCAGGAGCTCGGCCCCTTGCCCACCGCGTCCAGCACCAGGGCGCTGAAATAGGGCACCGGGAAGAGGAACCCGGCCAGGGGCAGGACGAGAATCTGCCCGACGGCGCCCAGCTGGCCCAGCCACATCACCGGCCGGCTGGCCGGGTCGACGTAGCGCATGTAGCGCAGGAAGATGTAGACGGCAAACCCGATGTACATGGTGGAGATCATGTGGAGGCCGTAGCGCCACGCCGGCGGCAGGACGGTGGGGTCCACCAGCCCCAGGGCCCACAGGACCAGGACGGTAAGGGGCACGAGTGTGGCCGCCTGGTAGAACAGCCACTGCCCCTGGCCCTTGAACCAGAGCGAACGGAGCAGGCGGCGCGCCTCCGGGGAGCCGTTCCCCTCCGCCCGGATCTTGCGCATGACCTGGATGTGGCCGCTGGCCCACCGCAGCCGCTGCCGGTAGAAGCCGATGAAGGTCGGCGGCGTCTGCTCGCTGGAAGGGTACGGCAGGTACTCGGGCCAGGTGCGCGCCTTCAGCCAGGCCCGGGTGCCGAGCTCCAGGTCCTCGGTGAGGGTGGTCGCGTCGAAGCCGCCGATCTCCAGCAGCAGCTTGGTCTCCACGAACACGTTGGTGCCGCCGACGAACGGGATGCTCCGGTACACCACGGGCAGATGCCACTCGTGGCTGATGGCCGTGAACAGGGACGCCAGCTTGCAGAAGGCGCCCATGTCGTACCAGTTCCGGACCTGGAAGACGGGGCCCTGGAAGATGCGCGGGAGCGGAGCCCCGGTGGCGTGCGACTCCAGAACCCGGTGGGCGAGATACAGCAGGACCCGGGCGTCCGGGCGGCTCTCGGCGTCATAGAATCCGCACCAGGTGGAGCGGCCGTCGATGAACCCCAGGGCCCAGTTCAGGGCCCGGCCCTTGGTGGAAGGGACGGGGACGCCGAGGCAGCGGCCGCCGAGCCGGCCGTCGAAATCCGCCGGCACGACGACGTGCCGCACGGCCGGCGCCCCCTTCCGCCGGCTGTATTCGGCCACCTTCCGCTCCATGATGTCCTGGGTGGTGGGGTACACCTCCCGGTACGCCTCTCCCAGGCGCGCCTCCAGCTGCGGATCGGCCGCCAGGGCCTCCAGCCGCGCGGCGACGTTCGCCGCCAGGGAGGCGGAAAGGGAGAGGATGAGCTCCCGGGTCAGGGAGTGGTGCGCCTGGGCGGCCAGGGAGGCCAGCCGCCGGCCCAGCGCGGCCCCGTCCTCGCCCCGCAGCGAGGCGAAGGCGACGGCGCACGGGATCGCCAGGGAGAGCAGGGCCGCATAGGCGCGCTGAAGCGGCTCCTGGCCCAGCCCCGGGAGCCGGTTGCGCAGCGAGCGCAGGAGCTGGTACTCCAAGCCGCGCCCGTTCTTGCGCATGAGGCGGCAGGCGGCGTCCCAGATGAGCGGGCGAAGCTGCGGCGCAGGGATGCGCTTCAGGTGCCGGAGCCCCTCGTTCGGCCCCAGGCGCCGGGAGACCTCGCCGATGCCCTCGAGGGCCAGCGCGGCCGCCAGGGCGAGGATGAGGCCGCCGGCGGGCGTCTCCGGGCCAGGGACGTCGGCCTGGCCGCGCAGCGCGCGGGCGGCCGCGGCCACGGCCGCCGCCCGGCTCTGCTCGGCGGCCTGCGCTTCCTTTTCGTCGGTCACCACCAGCACCTCATAGAGGTGCGGCGGGTAGGTGAGCGCGGCCAGGTGGTCGACCGTGCGCTCGATGACGTCGGCCTCGTTGCGGGCGGGCACGATGAGGGAGATGCGGGGCAGGGCCAGCCCGAGCGCGCGGGCGCGGGCGGTGAGGCGCTCCAGCGACAGCGCGGGGCGCCGCTTCCAGTACCGCGCCTCGGCGTAGCGCTTCCACCAGAGAAGCCGAAGGAACAGCAGGAAGAAGAAGAGGTGGAGTCCCACGGCTGTCAGATAGACCCATCCGGCTGTGTCGAGTTCCATTGCGAGGGGCCCTCCCACAGGGATGATGACAGCCATAGGTTGGCAGAACCCTGTGGCGATTATGCCCCGAAAGGCCGGCCGCGCGCCGGCGGGTTCTGTATAGCATGGCCGGGCCCGGCCAAAGCTAACGATGTGAATGTGGAAGGCCCGCCAGTTTCTGCTGGGGGCGCGTCCGGTATCGGAGGGGTCGCCCTGTGATGCCCGTGGGTCCCATCCTCATCGTCGTGCTCGCGGTCCTGGCGGCCGCGGGGTTTCTGAAAGGCCCGCTGCGCCGCATCGGGCTCAGCGAGCGCGCGGCGCTCCTGATCCTCGCCGTGATGCTCGCGGGCTCGGCCGTCGAGCTTCCCCTGGCGCCGCGGCTCACGCTCAACCTGGGCGCCGGCCTCGTGCCGCTGGTCCTGTCGCTCTATCTGCTGCGGGGCGTGCGCCGCTGGTGGGAGCCGGTGGCGGCGGTCGGAGGGGCAGCCACCGGGGCGGCCTCCCTCGCCCTGATCAGCCTCTACTTCCCGCCGGGGCTCGCGACGGAACTGAATCTCTTCTATTTGGATGCGCAGTACCTCTACGCGGCGGTCGCGGGCACCCTGGGCTGCGTGATCGGCTACACACGGCCGGCGTCCTTCGCCGCGGCGGTGTGGGGGTCGCTGGCCGCCGACGTGTACCATTACCTGCGCCACAGCGCGGCCGGCCATGCCGACATCGTCCACCGGATGGGAGGCGGGGGATTCCACGGCACGGCGCTGGTGGCCGGAGTCCTCGCCCTGGCCTTGAGCGAGCTCTTGCAGCTGGGCCTCCCCGAGCGCCGGACCGCCGCACCGCCCCATCTGCCGACGTCTTGACCGCCGGTGGCCCATCCTGGATAATGTCCAGGATGGGAGAGACAGGAGGAAACTGCCATGAAGCCGATCGTAGCCATCGTCGGCCGGCCCAACGTCGGCAAATCGACCCTCTTCAACCGGCTCACGCAGAGCCGCCGCGCCATCGTGGAGGACGAGCCCGGGGTGACCCGGGACCGGATCTACGCGGACACCGAATGGAACGGGCGCACCCTGACCCTGGTGGATACGGGCGGCATTCAGCTGGACAAGGAAGGCGACACGATCGAGGCGCACGTCACGCGCCAGGCCGAGCTCGCCATCCGCGAGGCGGATGTGATCATCTTCGTCGTGGACGTGACAACGGGCGTGACCCCGCGGGACCAGGAGGTCGCCGATCTCCTCCGGCGGCAGCGCAAGCCGGTCATCGTCGCCGTGAACAAGGTGGAGAACCTGAAGCGGGAGGACGAGGCGCTGGAGTTCTGGTCGCTGGGCCTGGACCCCGTGATCACCATCTCCGCGGAGCACGGGCTGGGCACGGGGGAACTCCTGGACGCGGTCGTCGCGGCCCTGCCGGATCTTCCCGAACCGGAGCCGGAGGAGGACGGCCCGATCCGCGTGGCCGTCATCGGCCGCCCCAACGTCGGCAAGTCCTCTCTGGTCAACGCCATCCTGGGCGAGGACCGGGTGATCGTCTCGGACGTCCCCGGCACGACGCGGGATGCCATCGACGTGCTGGTCGAGCGGGGGGAGGACAAGTTCCTCCTCATCGACACCGCCGGAATGCGCCGCCGCTCCAAGGTGGAGCAGCCGGTGGAGCGGTATTCGGTGATGCGGGCCCTGCGGGCCGTCGAGCGGGCGCAGGTGGTGCTGATCGTCATCGACGCCCAGGAGGGCGTGACGGAGCAGGACCAGCGCATCGCCGGGTACGCCCACGAGAGCGGCAAGGCCTCCATCGTCGTCGTCAACAAGTGGGACCTGGTCGAGAAGGACGACCGGACCATGGCGGTGATGACGGAGGCCATCCGGATGCGGCTCTCCTTCATGGATTACGCGATGATCCACTTCGTCTCGGCCAAGACGCGCGCCCGGGTGCACCGGCTCCTGCCCCTGATCAAGGAGGCGGCGGCCAACCACGCGCGGCGGATTCCGACCCGCGAGCTCAACGACCTCATCCGCGAGGCGGTCGCCCTGAACCCGCCGCCGGCGGACAAGGGGCGCCGGCTGAAGATCTTCTACGCCACGCAGCCGCATGTGAGCCCGCCCGGGTTCGTCTTCTTCGTCAACGACAGCGAGCTGGTCCATTTCTCGTACCAGCGCTACCTGGAAAACAAGCTCCGCCAGACCTACGCGTTCGAGGGGACGCCGATCAACTTCTACTTCCGCACCCGGGAGAGCCTGAAGCCGGGGGAGCGGCCCGTGCGGGTGCGGCGGGTGCTCGCGGGCGGCGAAACCCGCGCGATCCGCAGGGCTGCCCGGAAGCGCTCCACCGAGTGAACCGGGGGCTGCGGCCGGATATAGAACCTCGTCTTATGACCAGGAATAACCCCACGGACGACGAATAACTGATCGCAGACCCGTGAGCGCAGACCCGCTCGGGGGATGTGAAGGAGGAGGCGGGCCGTGGCGGAGCTGGTGAGCGTCGCAATCGTGGGCTATTTGCTGGGGTCGATCCCCGTCGGCTACTTGATGGGGAGGCTGCGGGGCATCGATGTGCGCCGCTACGGCAGCGGCGCGACGGGCGGCACCAACGTGCTCCGGACGCTGGGCCCCTGGGCCGCGCTGGTCACCGTGCTGGGCGACATCGGGAAGGGGCTCCTGGCGGCTTACCTGGGCGAGCGCCTGGCTGGCGAATGGGGGTTCGTCGCGGCCGGGCTGCTGGCGTCGCTGGGCCATTCCTTCCCGGTGTGGCTGGGATTCCGGGGCGGCAAGAGCGTGGCGACCAGCGGGGGCGTCATGCTCCTGCACTATCCGCTGTCCGTGCTGATCGGCATCCTGGCCGGCGCCCTGGCGGTCGTGCCGACGCGCTGGGTGTCGCTGGGGTCCCTCACCGCGACGCTGGTGGTCGTCCTGCAGCTGTTCCTCCTCGACGTGCCCGTGTCGCACCGGCTCCTGGCCGTGGCCCTCGGCGTCGTGATCTACGTCCGCCACTGGGAGAACATGAAGCGCATCGCGGCCGGGACCGAGAACCGCCTCGGCATGAAGGCGCGGCCGCGCGCGTAGCGGCAGCGGCGGAGGGGGCGGAGGGTTCATGGAGATCGCCATCCTTCCTGCCGGCGTGTGGGGAACGGCCCTGGCCGTGCCCGCGTCCGCGGCGGGCAACCGCGTCCGGCTCTGGCGCCGCACGCCCGGGTGGAGCGCAGGCTGGGACCGGGGGCACCCGGCGCTGCCGGGGCTCCGGCTGCCGGACGCCGTCGCGGCCTGCGACAGCCCGGCGGATGCGGTCTCCGGTGCCGACCTGGTGATCCTGAGCCCGGCCAGCGCCGGGCTGCGGGCGGTTTGCCGGCTGGTGCGGCCGCACCTGCGCCCGGATGCCGTGATCGTCACGGTCACGAAGTCCATCGAGCCGGAGACCCACCTGCTCGTTCACCAGGTGGTGGGGGAGGAGCTCCCGGAACACCGGGAGCGGATCGTCGCCCTCTCCGGCCCCAACTTCGCGCACGAGGTGGCCGCCGGCCTGCCCACCGGGGCCGTGGCCGCCTGCCCCGACCTCACGCTGGCCGACCAGGTGCAGGCGGCGCTGATGACCGACCGATTCCGGATCTACACGAACCCGGACCTGGTCGGGGTAGAGCTGGCCGCCGCCTTGAAGAACGTCATCGCCCTCGGGGTGGGGATCTCCGATGGGCTCGGGATGGGCGACAACGCCCGGGCCGCGCTGATCACCCGCGGCCTGGTGGAGATGGCCCGCCTGGGCCGGGCCATGGGGGCGAACCCCCTGACCTTCGCCGGCCTGGCCGGGCTGGGCGACCTGGTGCTCTCCTGCACGGGCGACAGCTCCCGCAACCGGCGGGCCGGGCTGGCGATCGGGCGCGGGCAGAGCGCCGCCGAATTCCTGGCCGAGACCGGCCTCACGGTCGAGGGCATCCCCACCACCCGGGCGGCCTGGCAGCTCGCCCGGCGGCTGGGGGTGCGGATGCCGATCACGGAGGCGATCTACCAGGTGCTGTATGAGGGGCTCGCGCCCCTCACGGCCATGGAGCGGCTGATGGCCCGCCCGCGGGCGCACGAACTGGAGGAGGTCGCCGAGGCGGACCTGGGCCCGCCGAAGGCCAGGTGAAGGGGAAGGAGAAGAAGGCCTGCCGCAGGGGTTTCCCTGCAGCAGGCCTCTTTCGCGCCCGCCCCCTGCTCCCTCCCGGGGCTTTGCCGCGCACCGGGCCCGCCGTCCCGCGGCTCTGCCGCGCCCGCGCCGATCACCCTGCCCGGGCCGGCGGCGTACGATGCCCTCAGACGTCTCCGAGGGGGTGCGCCGGAATTGGATTCCGTCTCATTGATGCTCCTGGCCGCCGCGCTCAGCCTCGACGCCCTGGTGGCGGGCGTGCTTTACGGCCTCAGGGGGATCCGGGTTCCGCCGGGCGCGGCCGCGATCGTCAGCCTGGCGACGGCCTTGCTCCTGGGGGCCGCGATGGGAGCGGGGCGGGTCCTGGGGACGCGGCTCCCGCCCGCGGCCGCCGAGCGGGCCGGCGCGGCGATTCTGGTCCTTACGGGCGCCTGGATCACGGTCCAGACGCTCCGATCGCGCCCGGCTGCCAAGGCCCGCGCGGCCAAGGCCAGACCCTTGCACAAGGTGTGGCAGCTGCGGCTGGGCTCCGTGGGGATTGTGGTGGAGATCCTGCGGGAGCCGTCGGCAGCGGACCTGGACCGCTCCGGCCACATCAACCCCGCGGAGGCGGTGCTGCTGGGCGTGGCCCTCGCCCTGGATTCGGTCGCGGCGGGCCTCGGCGCGGCGATGACCGGCTTCTCACCGCTCGGCCTGCCCCTGGCCGCCGGGGCGGCCTCCTTCGTGCTGCTGTGCGCCGGATCCCGGCTCTTCGGCCGGCTGCCGCTCATGCGCAGCGGCCGGTGGGCTGCGCTGCACGGCGTGGTGCTGACCCTGCTGGGCCTGTACCGGATGATCCGATGGTAGACATACCCTCCCCGGGCCGCTCATAGCAATAGCGGTAGGACACGGGACCCGAGCCACATTCTGAATTACGAATGCCGCGGCGGGGTGCGGCCGCTGGCGTCGCGGCTACCTTAGGGAGGGTGCTGGAGTGGAGAGGATTGACATCTTTGAGGACGTCGCGAGGCGGACCGGAGGGGACGTGTACATCGGTGTGGTGGGCCCGGTCCGGACCGGAAAGTCCACCTTGATCCGCCGTTTCGCCGAGCAGATCATCCTGCCCAACATCGCGGATGAGTACCTGCAGGCCCGCATCCGCGACGAGCTGCCGCAGTCCGGGAACGGCCGGACCATCATGACGGTGGAGCCCAAGTTCGTGCCTGACGAAGCGGTCGAGATCACCCTCCGCGAAGGGCTCACCGTGCGGGTGCGGCTGGTCGATTCGGTGGGCTATGCGGTGGAAGGCGCGCTGGGGTACCTGCAGGAGGACGGCTCGCCCCGCATGGTGCGCACGCCCTGGTTCGAAGAGGAGATCCCGTTCCACGACGCCGCCGAGATCGGCACCCGCAAGGTCATCGCCGAGCACTCGACGATCGGCCTTTTGGTGACGACCGACGGGACCATCACCGACCTGGCCCGGGGCAAGTACCTGGAGGCCGAGGAGCGCGTCGTGGCCGAACTGCAGGCGCTGGGCAAGCCGTTCGTGGTCGTCCTGAACACCACCCGGCCCTACGCCCAGGAGACGATGGAGCTGGCCGGCGAGCTGGAGGTCAAGTACAACGCGCCGGTCATCCCGGTCGACGCCAGCGAGCTGACCCAGGACGACATCCACCTGATCCTGGAGCAGGCCTTGTTCGAGTTCCCGGTGCGGGAGGCCCACATCGCCCTGCCCCGCTGGGTGGAGGAGCTGGACAGCACGCACCCCGTGCGCGCCCAGTTCGAGGAGGCGATCGCGGTGGCGCTGCAGGGCATCCAGAAGATCCGCGACGTGGACGCCGCCGTCGAGCGGCTCAGCTCCTACGAGTTCATGGCCGCGGTCAACCTGCAGTCCATCGACATGGGCGCCGGCGTCGCCCACGTGCAGACCGAGGCGCGGGACGACCTGTACTACCAGGTGCTCGAGGAGATCACCGGCGTCCCGCTCGAGGGGAAGCACACCATGGTCCGGCTCCTCCGGGAGTACACCCAGGCGAAGCGGGAGTACGACAAGATCAAGGATGCGCTGGAGGACGTGAAGGCCACGGGCTACGGCGTCGTGACGCCGGCCATCGAAGACATCACCTTCGAGGAGCCCGAGCTGGTGCGGCAGGGCATCATGTACGGCGTCAAGCTCCAGGCCACGGCGCCGAGCCTGCACTTCATCCGGGCCGACATCTCGGCCGAGGTGACGCCGATCATCGGCACGGCGAAGCAGGGCGAGGAGCTGGTGCACTACCTGCTCGAGCGGTTCGAGGACGACCCGAGGCAGCTCTGGGAGTTCGACATCTTCGGCAAGTCGCTCCACGAGCTGGTGCAGGAGGGCATCCGGGCCAAGCTGCACCGCATGCCCGAGGACGCCCAGGTCAAGCTGCAGGAGACGCTCAGCCGGATCATCAACGAGGGCTCCACCGGGCTGATCTGCATCATCATCTGACGGCACGAGGGGGGCATTGCCCCCCTCTCGCTCACTTCTTGGTGATCCGGACCTTCCAGACCTCCGGTCCCTGCTCCTCGTACTCCCAATCGAACTGGCCGGCCAGCTCGGCGGCGAACTGGTAGTACAGCGGCTTCGGATCGTGGTCGTTGATGAGCCGCATCGCCTCGCCGGGGGCCAGGGACTCGAACGTCTCGAAGATCAGCGGGTGCCGCCGGAAAGGCGGGATGGTCCGCACGTCCAGTTCCTTCACCGTCATGGGGCTGCACCCCCTTTGTCCCGTCGTTGTCTCCTCTCATGGTACCTATGATGCCGCGGTGTGATGTGACGCCCATCACTTCCCATAGAGAAATATTGACAGGGGCCGCAGGCCCGTGGTAGTATCGGTGCCAAACCTGCGACAACTGCATAGGGATACTCCCTTCGGGCTGCACGGCCCGGCGGGCTCTTATCCAGAGAGGTGGAGGGAACTGGCCCGATGAAACCCGGCAACCCAGGACGCGGAAGGGCGTCTGAAGGTGCCAATTCCACCGGCGGCGGCTTGCCGCTGGAAGATAAGAGAGCGGACCGCAGCGCGAACCAATGTCTTGCCAGCCGCTCCCTTATCGGGTGCGGCCTTTTTGGTGGATCGCTGCGGGGTTCGCCGGTGCGGCGCCGGTGGTGAGCGGCGCCGCGGCACATGAGGGTGAGCGGCTTCAGGGGGGTGGAGTCGTGAACGCGGCACCGGTGCAGACCTTGCTTTCCCGCCGGCAGTACGCGCGGGTGGCGACGCCGGAGAACCCGCTGGTGCTGGAGAGCGGTCGGGTGCTCAGAGATGTGACCCTGTGCTATGAGGTCTTCGGCCGGCCGAGTCCGGCGGGGGACAACGTCATCCTCGTCTGCCACGCCCTGACGGGGGACAGCCACGTGGCGGGCCGCTACCGGCCGGACGACCCGAAACCGGGCTGGTGGGACGATGCGGTGGGGCCCGGCAAGGCCCTCGACACGGACCGGTACTGCGTGATCTGCAGCAACGTCCTGGGCGGCTGCCAGGGCTCGACCGGCCCCTCCTCGGTGAACCCCGAGACCGGGAGGCCGTACGGCCTGGACTTCCCCATCATCACGGTCCGCGACATGGTCCGGGCGCAGGCGAGGCTGCTGGACCTGCTGGGCGTGCGGCGGCTCCTGGCGGTGATCGGCGGTTCGCTCGGGGCCATGCAGGCGCTGGAGTGGGCCGTTACCTATCCCGACCGGATGCTGGGGGTCATCCCGATCGGCGGCGCCGGCCGCTTCCACCCGCAGGGCATCGCCTTCAACGAGGTGCAGCGGCAGGCGATCCTGAACGACCCCGACTTCCGGGGCGGGCAGTACTACGGGACGCCGGGCCCGGTGCGGGGGCTGGCCACGGCCCGGATGCTGGGCATGATCACCTACCGGTCGGACGAGTCGATGTGGACCCAGTTCGGCCGGGAGGTGCTGGCGGGAGCCGACCCGCTGCAGCAGGGGTTCGGGGTGGCCTATCAGGTGGAGTCGTACCTGCACTACCAGGGACAGAAGCTGGTGGAGCGGTTCGACGCCAACTCGTACCTGTACCTCACCCGCGCGATGGACCTGATGGACCTGGGGCGGGGCCGGGGCTCTTATGAGGAGGCCCACCGGCGCATCCAGGCCCGGGTCCTGGCGATCGGCATCCGCTCCGACCTGCTGTTCCCGACCTACCTGCAGCGGGAGACCGTGGAGCTGGTCCGGGCTGCCGGCGGGCGGGCCGAGTACCTCGAGATGGACTCCCCCTGGGGGCACGATGCCTTCCTGGTCGATTTTCACCTGATCGCGGAGCCGATCCACCGCTTCCTGCGGGAGCTGGAGGCGGAGGCCGCCGGTCAGGTGTAGACGATGTATTGTATACAGGTGTATAATCATGACATTCTATGCGCACCTGGCTCGCGAGGAGGTGGGATCCATGGACAACGCGGGGAAAGCCGGCAAACCGGTTCTCCGGACCGCCCCGACGCCGCGCGGAGCCCACCTCCGGAGCGCCTGACCTCGGATCGCACAGGCACTAGATGGAGGAGGAGGGGCGCTCTTGGGTCTCGTCGTGCAGAAGTACGGCGGCTCGTCGGTATCCACCGCCGAGAAGTACCGCCGCGTGGCCAGGCGGATCGCCTGGAAGAAGAGGCAGGGAAATGACGTCGTGGTCGTGGTCAGCGCCCCGGGAGACCTGACGGACGAGCTGATCGAGCGCGCCCGGTCGATCACCGACCGGCCGTCGGCCCGCGAGATGGACGTGCTGCTGGCCACCGGGGAGCAGATCTCCATCGCGCTGCTCACCATGGCCCTGCACGACCTGGGGGTCGACGCCGTGTCGCTGACGGGTCCCCAGGCGGGCTTCCAGACCGACGACCATCACCGGGCGGCGCGGATCCGCAACATCGACACCACCCGCATCCGGCGCGAGCTCGCCGCCGGCCGGGTGGTCATTGTGGCCGGCTTCCAGGGGCAAGATGAACACGGCGACATCACCACGCTGGGGCGGGGCGGCTCCGACGCCTCGGCGATCGCCCTGGCAGCGTACTTGGGAGCAGACCAGTGCCAGATCTTCACGGACGTGGACGGCATCTACTCCGCCGATCCGCGCATCGTGCCGAACGCACGCCGGCTGGACGAGATCTCCTATGACGAGATCCTGGAGCTGGCCGCGGCCGGCGCCCAGGTGATGCAGCTGCGGTCCGTCGAGCTCGCGAAACAGTACGGCGTGGAGTTCGAAGTCCTCAGTTCCCTCGGCCCGCTGCCCGACGAAGGCGGCGAGGAGCGGGGCACGAAGGTGGTGGCGAAGTTGAGCCCGAACAACCATCGGGTCGTCTCCGGCGTAGCCGTCGATTCCAAGGTGGCGCACATCACCCTGATCGGGCTGCCAGACCGCCCGGGCGTGGCCTACCGGTGGTTCAAGGCCCTGGGCGATGCCCGCATCAACCTGGACATGATCGTGCAGTCGGCCGGCACCGGCTGCGGAAACGGCCCGACGGCCGACATCTCATTCACCTGCGCCCGGGACGACCTGGAGACGGCGCTGGAGGTGTGCAACCGCCTGCTGCCGGAGTTCCCCGGCGCCCGGGTCATCTACGACACCGACGTCGCCAAGGTCTCGATCGTCGGTTCGGGTGTCGCCTCCAACTACGGCGTGGCGGCCAAGATGTTCGAGGCGCTGGCGGAGAAGGACATCAACATCGAGCTGATCACCGGGTCGGAGATCAAGATCTCGTGCCTGGTGCGCGCCTCCCGGGCGATGGAGGCCGTGCGGGCGGTGCACGACAAGTTCCAGCTGGGCGACGTGGAGCCCATCGTGGAGTAGCAGTGGACAAGCGCGGCGGACCCCGCAAGGAGGACCGCCGCGCTGGCGCGTGTCACCTGTGCCGCCCCGCTGCCGCTGACGTGCCTCACCCGGAACGCTCCGCTACCGCTGTCGTGTCTCGCCCAGGAGCTCCCGCTGCAGCGGGCCGGCCCGTGCGGCGGCGCTCCCGGCCGCAGGCCCTTGCCCGGAGGATTGCCCGGCCGCCTTGTGGAAATCTTCTCCCAAGCGCAGAGCACGCGCGAACCCTTGGGAGGTGGAGAACATGGGCGAACTGCTCACGCCCGCGTCGCTCCTGGAGATGATGGAAGGCAACCGGCGGCTGACCGTCCGCACGATCGAGGCGTTCCCCGAGGACAAGCTGTTCCAGTTCAAGGCCGCGGAGGCCATGCGCCCCTTTGCGGACATGGTGAAGGAGATCCTGGTGCTGGAGGAGGCCTACGTGCGCGGGGCCGCCACCGGGGAGTGGTCCATCGACCTGCACAAGTTCGACGAGGTGAACACGAAGCAGGCGCTGCTCGACGCCTGCGCCGAGGTGCGGCAGCGCACACGGGAGCTGTGGCCGAAGGTGACCGTGGAGCGCCTGCTGGCCGAGGAGGTGGACGGCTTCTTCAACCAGGAGCCGGAGAGCAACCTCAGCCGGCTGATCTACGCCCTGGAAAACGAAATCCACCACCGGGGCCAGGGGTACACCTACCTGCGCATGCTCGGGATTGAGCCGCCGCCCTTCTACGTGCGGTGAGCCACAGGCCGCGGATGCGACGGGCCGACCGGCTTCATCCGGTCGGCCCGTTGCTGGCTGGCATCGCCCCCGCGAGGCTGCGGGCGAGCAGTTCGCGCTCGCCGGCCGTCAGGCGCCGCTCCACGCCGGGCAGGTCCGGCAGCACATCACTCCGATTCATCGGCTGTAGACCTCTCCGCCAGTTGGACTCGCGTGCGCGGCGCCGGGTTCCGAACTGCGCGACGGCTGGTGGCGCGCAAAGTGGGCTGAGCACCGACAACGGGCGGCGCTCAGCCCAGGTGGGCAAGACGAATCTTCCCCGACTAGCGGAACGGCGGCCGGTGGGCAGGACCCCGCCGCATCGGTGGCGGGCGAGCTCACAGCCCCTGCATGAGGAAGGCGACGATGCTGGCGAGGATCATGCCGGGGGCGTTGCGCTTGGCCACTTCCATCGGGCTCACCCCGGCGATGCCGGAGACGATGATCGCCGCGCCCGCCACGGGGCTCATGGAGCGGCCGAGGGCACCGGCCAGGGAAGCCAGCGTCCCCAGCTTGGGGATGGTCAGGCCGAAGCTGGCGGCGTGGGGCGTCACGGCCTCGTTGAAGGCGATCGTCGCGGCGTCGCCCGAGCCGCTGAGGACGGCGACCAGCATCGGACCCCACGTGCCGGCGGCGCCGATCGCGCCCTTCGCCCCGGTGGCCGCGTCCAGCAGCAGGTCGATCAGGCCGACCTGGCTCAGCCCTGCGGCGAAGACGCCGGCGGCGATGATGATGCCGATGACGTCGCCATACGCCTTGCCCATGCCGTCGAAGAAGGACCTGGTGAGCTCCGCCGGGCTCGTGCGGGTGACGACCAGGGCGAGTATGGAGCCGATGATCATACACGCCGGCACCGTGAGCCCCCAGCCCTTCATCGCGGGCACGGTCGCTCCAAGCACCAGCAGCGCCAGGGGCACGATCGGCACGAGCGCGTAGAGAGGGTGCGGCCGCAATACCCCGGCCTCGGCCAGGACCTCCGACCGGTTCCCGCGGTCCTCACGGCGCAGGAACGCGAGGATCGTGAGGATGACCGCGCCGATCAGGCCCGCCACGATGGTGGCTGGCGTGACGGTGGCGATCGTCTCGACGACCGAGGCCCCCGACATCTCTGCGACCATGTTGATGTGGGCGCTGCCCGGGCTCAGTACGGAGCCGAACGTGCCGGCCAGCACGGCTGCCGCGGCGACGGCCGGGTGGACGCCGGAGGCCATCAGGATGGGGATCAACACCGCACCCACCGCGGCGCTGCAGCCGGCCGCACTGGGGAGGGCGATGTTGATCAGGAAGGTGGCGATGGTCGTCGCCGGGATCAGGATCGCCCGCGCCCTGGCGACGGTGTTGGCGACGGCGTGGACCAGGTGCTGGTCGCATCGGGTGAGCTTCATGACGTACGCGAAGCCCATCACCGAGCAGATCGCGCTGATCAGCCCGGCGTTGGTCATGGACTTCTGGAACTGGTTGAAGGCTTCCATCGGCTGCAGCGAGAGGATCGCCATGAGGAGGCCGGCGGCAAACAGGACCATCCGGGTCTCGTACCGCTTCAGGATCGCGTAGATGGTCAGGAGGACGATCAGAACTCCAACCCACGGCAGCATGTGTGACCACTCCCCTTTGCTGCGTCCTGCAAAGGCAATCGGCGACACGTGACCGGCCCCCACACCGCGGTCACGGCTCGCATCAGGCCGACGCGTACTCGACGATCAGCGCAAACACCACGTCCGCGATGCGCTCCAGCTCCGCGACCTCGAGGCTCTCCTGGAGGCTGTGGGCGCCGCGGTAGCCCGTGCCCAGGTTGCACGCGGGGATGCCCCGCGCGTTGAAGATGTTGGCGTCGCTGCCGCCCCCGGTGGCTCTGAGCGACGGCGTCAGCCCGGCCCGGCGGATGGCGGCCGAGGCCCGCTGGATCACGGTGTCGTCGGGGCTCAGGTTGACGGGGCCGTACGCAAACTCGATGTCCGCCTCCATCCGGGCGCCGAACTCGGCGGCGGTGCGCTCGAAGACCTCGGTCATGTGCTTCACCTGCTCGTCCATCTTCGCCGTAACGAGGGAGCGCACGTCGCCGTGCATCTCGAAGGTCTCCATGACGATGTTGGTGGCGGTGCCGCCCCGTGCAACGCCCAGGTTCGCCGTCGTCTCCGGGTCGATGCGGCCGAGCTTCATGCGCGTGAGCGCGTGGGCCGCCACCACCAGGGCGCTGATGCCCTTCTCCGGCTCCACGCCGCCGTGGGCCGCCTTGCCGATCACCCGGTAGGTCACCTTGGTCTGCGCGGGCGCCTGGTGGATGATCGACCCCACCGGTGTCGACGAGTCGATGATGTAGGCCTCGCGCGCGGAGAGGAGGGAGAAGTCCAGGTTCTTGGAGCCGTTCAGGCCGCCCTCCTCGGCGATGGTGAAGACCACCTCCAGGTCGGGCATGGCCACCCCCTGTTCGATGGCCCGCTGGACGCCCTCCAGGATGGCAGCCAGGCCCGCGGCGTCGTCCGCCCCGAGGATGGTCGTGCCGTCGCTGGTGATGACCCCGTCCTTGATCTGCGGCCGGATGCCGGTGCCCGGCGAAACCCGGTCCATGTGGGCGCAGAGCAGGAGCGGCGCGGAGCCGCTGTTCCCTTTCCGCTTCGCGATCAGGTTGCCGGTCTCGCCGCCGATGCGCTCGCCGGCGTCGTCCCGCATGACGGCAAAGCCCATCGCCTCCAGCCGGGCCTGCAGCACGTCGGCCATGCGGCCCTCCCGCTTCGTCTGGGTGTCCGTGGTCACCAGGGTCAGGAACGTGTCCAGCAGTCGGGTGCGTTCGGTCATCGCGGGTCACCTCTTCCGGGAGATTTGGGGTGTCAGGTGGTGCCGTTCAGCCGCAGCACGGTCCGGACCATCACCTCGACGCCGATCGGCAGGGCCCGTTCGTCGAAATCGAAGCGGGAGTCGTGGTGCGGCGCCGCAAGCGCCGTGCCGATCAGCATGTAGGCTGCCTTGCCGCCCCGCCTCTGCACGCGGTCCATCATCCAGGCGAAGTCCTCGCTGCCCCCGAGATCCCCTGTGGGCAGGATCCGGGTGACCGCTGGCGTCTCGCTGGCGGCTTGTGCGACCACCGCCGCGAGCTCCGGGTCGCTCCGGCCGCCGGCGGCGCTGCCCATCGGCCGGATCTCCAGCTTTACGTCCCACATCGCCGCAGCGGCGCGGAGGATCCGCTCCGCCTCGGCGCGCATGTAGGCGTCGATCTCCGTAGTCTCCCCGCGCGTCTCCAGTTTCATGATGGCGTGGGCGGGGACGACGTTGCGGCCCGAGCCCGCCTGCAGGACGCCGACGTTGATCCGGGACGCGCCGCCCGAGTGGCGGGCGATCGCGTGCAGGTTGAGGGCGGCCGTGGCGCTGGCCAGCAGCGCGTTGCGGCCGGCCTCCGGGGCTGCCCCTGCGTGGGAGGGGACGCCCGTGAAGACCGCGTCCAGCTTCGAGGTGGCGAGGAAGCCGCCCGCTCCGGCGACCACGGTGCCGACCTCCTCCGCCGCGAATCCCAGATGGGCCCCCAGCAGATAGTCGACGTCGTCGCAGACGCCGGCCTCCACCATCGCCCGGGCGCCGCGGACGCCCTCCTCGGCTGGCTGGAAGAGCAGTTTGACCGTCCCGCACAGCTGATCCCGCAGCCCTGCCAGCACGGCGGCCACGCCGAGCCCGATCGCGGTGTGGCCGTCGTGCCCGCAGGCGTGCATGGCCCCGGGGTTGCGGGACGCGAACCCTTCCCGGTTGGGGCGGTGGTCCGGATCGGCGCTCTCGGTCACGTCCAGGGCATCCATGTCGAAGCGCAGGGCCGTGGTGGGCCCCTCGCCGCACCGCAGGATGCCGACGACGCCGGTGCAGCCCCCGGCCATGCGGCGGGCGATGTCCGGGTGGGCCCCCTGGGCGATGGCCCGCTCCAGGTGGCGGTCCAGCTCCGCCTGCGGCGGCAGGCCCGCCATGTGGTCCCGGCTCAGGACCTCCGGCCCGAAGCGGACCTCGTAGCCCAGCGCGGTCAGCCGCTCCACCACGAACGCGGCCGTGCGGAACTCGGTCCACCCGCTCTCGGCGTGCGCGTGCAGGTCGCGGCGGATCCGCACCAGTTCGGGAGCCAGCTGCTGGACGCGCGTGGAAAGGTCCACGGGCAACACCTCCTCCAACCAGGATTATCTGCGATCGCGCGCCGCTCCGGAAGCCTGTAGCGGAGCTTCGGCGCGGCTCGTCAGCGCACCGCCGTCTTGAAGACCCGGAAGAGCAGCCAGAGCGAAGGGGCGAGGATGAGCAGCCCGAAGGGCAGCGTCTGGAGCACGAAGCGGGCAGAGGGGCCGGCCGCGGCCGCGCCGTGGAAGGTGATGTCCGGGTACACGAGGTAGGGCCACTGCCCGAGGCCCCACCCGCTCAGCAGCAGGACCACCTGGCCCACGGCGGAGACCCGGGCCGCCCGGTAGCGGCGGGCGTAGATCGCCGCGGCCGAGACCACGGCCAGCCCGGCGCCGGCCAGGAGCAGCGGGGCGGACCGGGGCTGCGTGAGGTGCTCCCAGAGGTGGGGCATCGCCGCGGGCAGGAGCGGCAGGAGCGCGGCAGCCAGGGCCGCCAGCACCGCCCCGGACCCAAGGGCGCGGCGCCGGAAGTCCTCCTGCACCTCGCCGCGGGTCTCCACCGTCAGGAAGACGGCCGCGAGGTAGGCGCACATGGCCACGGTCAGCATCCCCATGACCAGGGCGACGGGGCTGAGCCAGGCGCGGGCCGGGTCCACCCGCACGGCCCCGCCCGGTCCCACCCGGATGCCGCCGCCGGAGACGGTCGAGGCGGCGACCCCGAGCAGAAAGGGGGTGACGGCCGACGCCCCGCCGAAGATCGGGCTCCAGAACCGCCACTGCCGCGGGTCGCCGTGCGCGCCGGCCCGGAAGGCGAAGGCCGCGCCGCGCAGGACGATGCCCACCAGGATCAGGTGGAACAGGCCGAAGAAGGCGATCCCCAGGGCGCGGTACCCGGCGGGGAAGACCGTGAACAGGAGGACGATGACGAAGATCAGCCAGACGTGGTTGGCCTCCCAGACGGGCCCCATCGCCTGGGCGATCGCCAGCCGGTGTAGGTCGCGGCGGGGGCCCGCCGCCAGCAGGTCCCAGATGCCGCCGCCGAAGTCGGCCCCGCCCAGCACCGCGTAGGCCACCAGGGCGGCCAGCATCGCCGCCGCGGTCCCCGCGACCGGGTCCAGTACCAGCCAGGCCTTCATGAAAGACCCCTCCCTTCACTCGTGCCGCAGCCGGGTGAGGATGAGGACCAGGGCTGCGGCGAGCGAGGCGTAGAGCGCCGTGAAGCCCGCCACCGACAGGGCCATGCTGCCGCCCGATGGGGTGACCGCGTCGGCCGTGAGCATCACCTTCCAGATCGTCCACGGGTGACGGCCCGCCTCGGCTGTGATCCAGCCCGCCTCCAGGGCGAGGTACCCCAGCGGGGAGGCGAGGACCAGGAGCCACAAGAGCCGCCGGTTCCGGCTCAGCTCCGCCGGCCTTCGCCAGCGGGCCCAGGCGTAATAGAGGCCGACGAGGACCATGGCAACGCCCGCCCCGACCATGAGCTGAAAGGAGAGGTGGACCAGCGGCACGTTGGGCCACTCCGCGCGGGGAACCCGATCGAGCCCCATCACCTCCGCGTCGAACCGGCCGTAGGCCAGGTACGAGAGCAGCCCCGGCAGCTCCACGGCGAAGGGCACCGTCCGCGCCTCCGGGTCGGGGAGGCCGCCGATGAGCAGCGGCGCACGGGTGCGCGTGGCGAACAGCGCCTCCATGGCCGCCAGCTTCTCCGGCTGGTGGCGGGCGACGACCTTCGCCGAGAGGTCGCCGGTGACCGGCATGGTGATCGCCGCGAGGAGCCCCATCGCCAGGGCCATGTGCAGGGCCTTCTGCCGGAGCGGCTCGGTGCGGCCGCGCAACATCCCCCAGGCGTACACGCCGGCGACGGCGAACCCCGTGGCCGCGTAGCAGGCGACGGTGGAGTGGACCGCCATGACCGGCCAGTGGGGGTTGGTGAACACCGTCCAGGGGCTCATCGCCTCTGGCTGCGTCTGCAGGAGCTCGACCCCGACCGGGTGATGCTGCCAGGCGTTGGCCGCGGTCACCAGGAGGGAGGAGGCGGCGCCGCTCACCGCCACCGCCACGGCGGTCAGCCAGTGGGCCACGGGGTGCATCCGCTCCCGGCCGTACAGGTAGAGACCGATGAAGATGGCCTCGGTGAAGAACGCGTACCCTTCCAGGGTGAAGGCCGGGCCGACCGTGCTGCCCGCGAAGTGCATGAACTCCGGCCAAAGGAGGCCCAGTTCGAAGGCGAGGCCGGTGCCGCTCACGGCGCCGATGGCGAAGAGCACGGCCGTGGCCCGGGCCCAGGTGCGGGCCAGGCGCTGATAGTCCCGGTCCCGCGTGCGCAGGTGCCGGTACTCGGCTGCTGCCAGCAGGGCTGGCATGCCGACCCCGAGGGCGGCGAAGATCATGTGGAAGAACAGGGAATAGGCCATCTGAAACCGGGCGGCATCCAAGTGCGACACGCGGGCACCCCCCCGACGCGGAGTTGCGCGAATGGCAGGCCGGCCACCATCTGCCGCCGGGCCTGGACCGATCCGGGGTTGCTCAGGGGCGGCAACTTATGCGACAATATAATGGAATTAGGGGGTGGCAAACATGAAGGAGCAGGTCACCCGCACCGAGGTGTACAGCCCGTCGGGGCGGCTTTACTACATCGACGTGTCCGATGCGGGCTACGTGTGCGTCTACGACGCGAGCGGCCGCCGGATGCTGCGCGTGACCCTGAAGGGAATCAGCGCGAAGGCGATGGTCAGGCGGATCCGTGAAAACATCGAGAGCGGCGCCCCGGCCTACCTGGCCGGCTGGCCCCCGAAGGACGTCGACCGGATCCTGACCGAGTACGCCATCGCCTGCGAACGATAGCGAACATCCATCGACGGGTGCCCCGCGGCGCCGCCGCCGCCGGCGGCGCCCTTGTCGCGCCTGGGCAAGGCCTTGTCCCTGAGCGCGGCGCTCTTTCCCGCAAGTTTGCCCGCAAAGGGGGCGCGCGATTCTGCGGAGCGCGGCGAGGCCCTCCTTGCCAAACAATCCCCCGTTCGGTACAATCACTTCGGCAACTTTTGGGTGGGCGTGCCACGCCACGAAAGGGGATTTTGCACGCATGGAACGCAGCTTTGTCATGGTCAAGCCCGATGGCGTCCAGCGGGGCCTGGTGGGGGAGGTCATCAGCCGGCTTGAGAGGCGCGGTCTGAAGCTCGTCGCGGCCAAGTTGATGCGGGTCTCGCGGGAGCTTGCGGAAGCGCACTATGCCCACCTGAAGGACCGGCCCTTCTTCCCGAGCCTCGTGGAGTTCATCACGTCCGGCCCCGTCATGGCGATGGTCTGGGAGGGGCCCAACGCCATCTCCATCATCCGCAAGACCATGGGGGCCACCAACCCGGCGGACGCCGAACCCGGCACCATCCGCGCCGACTTCGCCTGCGATGTGGCGTACAACGTGGTCCACGGCTCCGACAGCCCCGAAAGCGCCGAGCGGGAGATCCGGCTTTGGTTCGGCGAGGTGGAGCCCTCCTACAGCCGCTCGATCGATCGGTGGGTCTTCCCCGAGGGCTAGTGGTTTCCGTGTGCGCGCGAAGGCGCTGGTGACCGCCGGTCACCAGCGCCACATGCTATGTCTCGCACAGGGGTGGCGTCAGACATCGCCCTTCTGGGCCCGCCGGCCGGGGATGATGAGCACCTGGCCGGGAGTGAGCTGGTACGGCTCCGTCAGCCGGTTGGCCTTGGCGATGGCCCCGGGCGACGTGCCGAACTTGCGGGCCAGCCGCCACAGGCTGTCGCCGCGCCGCACGGTGTAGACCGTCTGGGTCTCCCGGGGCAGGAGCGAGCAGGGGACGTAGACGTCCACCCAGCCCTCTTTGGTCGCCGCCACCAACTCGCCCGAGGGGGTGGGCCTGGCGGACACCAGGCCGCCCACGTACACGCGGCCCAGCTCCTCCAGCCGGCTCTCCCTTCCCACAGCCATGACCTGGTAGAGGTAGATGGTCTGCGCACCCGAGGCGCCGGCGACGACCTCGGCCCGGCCGTCGTCGTTGACGTCGTCCAGGCTGAGGGAGCGGAAGTAGGCGTTGGGGTAGAGTAGGGTCTGACAGAGTGCGACCAGCCCGCTGGGGGTGAGCGCATACAAGAGGACGTTGTCCCGGGTGCCCACCGCCACGGTGCCGGGCCCGCTCGGGTCCACCTGGCCGACGGCCAGGGAGAGCGCGTCCCTGGGCAGGGCGGCCTCCGCCTGCAGGGCGTAGGTGTCGCCCGTCCAGCGGTAAACCTTGAGCTCGCGGCCGGCGCAGGCGACGATTTCGGGCGCTCCGTCGAGATCGACGTCCCCGGTGGCCACCATGAGCAGCCGCCCGAGGCCGCCGCCGCGCCACCGCCGGTGGTACTGCTGTTCCCTTCCTCCTTCGCTGTGTGGTCCGTGCTCCGTCATCCGAGCCCCACCTCGCAAGAGCATCCGTCGGGGCTCACGGATGTTTCAGCCCCTGTAAGCCCAGCTTATGTCACCAGAAAGGTGGGTGTGCCCAAATGACGCAGAAGAAGGTTCGCCTGGCGATCATCGGCGGCACCGGGGTCTACGATCCGCGCATCCTCGAGAACATCCGGGAGGAGGTCATCACCACCCCCTACGGGCAGGCGAAGGTGCGCATCGGCACCTACCAGGGGGAGGAGGTGGCCTTCATGGCCCGGCACGGGGTCGATCACTCGGTCCCGCCGCACCTGATCAACTACCGCGCCAACATCTACGCCCTGAAGATGCTGGGCGTGGAGCGGGTCATCGCCACCACCGCCGTGGGCTCGTGCAACCGGAACATGAAGCCCGGCGACTTCGTCGTGGTGGACCAGTTCCTGGACTTCACCAAGGGCCGTGCCTCCACGTTCTTCGAGGGCGGTGAGGCCGGGGTGGTGCACACCGACGTCACCGAGCCCTACTGCCCCGAGCTGCGCCGTGTGCTCATCGCCGCGGCGCAGGAGGTGGGCGTCACGGCGCACCCGACGGGCACCTATGTCTGCACGGAGGGCCCGCGCTTTGAGACCGCGGCGGAGATCCGCATGTTCGCCCAGCTCGGGGGCGACGTGGTCGGCATGACCAACGTGCCGGAGTGCGTCCTCGCCCGGGAGGCCGGGATCTGCTACGCGACGGTCTCCATGGTGACCAACTTCGGCGCGGGCATCTCGCCGAATCCCCTGACCCACGAGGAGGTCCTCGAGGTCATGGCCGCCAACGGCGAGAACCTGAAGAAGCTGCTCTTCGCCGCGCTGCGGCAGATTCCCGCGGAGCGGGGGTGCGCCTGCGGCAAGAACACGGCCCTGAAGGTGTAGGAGGTGACCGGCGTGCCCAGCAAGGTATCGGCCTCGACCCTGCGGGATCCCGCCCTGGCGCCGAGCGGGCACCAGAAGATCGACTGGGTGAGGGCGCACATGCCGATCCTGAACCAGCTGGAGCGGGAGCTCGGGGAGAAGAAGCCGCTGGCCGGGCAGCGGGTGGCGATGTCGATCCACCTGGAGGCGAAGACCGCCTACATGGCCCTCGTCTTCGCCGCCGCCGGCGCGGAGGTGTTCCTGACCGGCTCGAACCCGCTCTCCACCCAGGACGACGTGGCGGCCGCCGTGGCGGAGCGGGGCGTGACCGTGCACGCCTGGCGCGGCGCGACGCCCGCGGAGTACAGGGAGCACCTGATCCGCACCCTGGAGGCGGCGCGGCCCACCCTGCTGCTGGATGACGGCGGCGACCTCACCCATCTCCTGCACACCAGCCACGCGGACCTGGCCGCCGACCTGATCGGCGGCTCGGAGGAGACCTCCACCGGCGTCCAGCGGCTCCGGGCCATGGAGGCCGAGGGCGTGCTCCGCTTCCCCATGGTGGCGGTCAACAACGCGCGCATGAAGCACCTGTTCGACAACCGCTACGGCACCGGCCAGTCCACCCTGGAGTCGATCATGCGGAACACCAACCTCTCCATCGCCGGCAAGCGGGTCGTGGTGGCCGGCTACGGCTGGTGCGGCAAGGGCGTGGCGATGCGGGCCAGGGGTCTCGGCGCCCGGGTGATCGTCTGCGAGGTCGACCCCGTCCGGGCCAACGAGGCCCTCATGGACGGCTTCGAGGTCATGCCGATGGCGCGGGCCGCGGCCCTGGGCGACATCTTCATCACCGTCACCGGCTGCGAGAAGGTGATCCGCGGCGAGCACTTCGCGGTGATGCGCGACGGCGCCATCCTGGCCAACGCGGGCCACTTCGACGTCGAGATCTGGAAGCCCGACCTGGAGGCGTTCGGCGGCAAGCCCGTGCGCGTGCGGCCCAACGTGGACCAGTACACGGCGCCGGACGGCCGCAGGCTCTACCTCATCGGCGAGGGGCGGCTGGCCAACCTGGCCGCGGGCGACGGCCATCCGGCGGAGGTCATGGACCTCTCCTTCGGGGTGCAGATCCTCACCCACCTCTGGCTCGTGGAAAACCGCGGCAAGCTGCCGAACCGCGTGATCCCGGTGCCGGCGGAGATCGACACGCGCGTCGCCGAGGCGCGGCTCAGGGCCCTGGGCGTCGAGATCGACCGGCTGACCCCGGAGCAGGAGCGCTACATCCGCTCGTGGCAGGTGTAGCCCATGGCCCAGCTGTTCGTTCCCCTGCACGGCGCTTTCGGCCGCGTCGCCGGATCCGGCGTGAACACCTACGGCGAGTCCCTGGAGCGCCCCCACTGGGAGGGGGCCGAGATCGGCCTCTGCGACGCCTTCCCCGACGTGCTCGGGGCCGTGGCGGAAGCAGAGTACTACGAGTGGGTGATCGGCGTCCACCACCCGACGCACCGGGAGGGCGGGCCCGCCTGGTGCCGCTTCCTCGACCCGGACCGGTCCGTGCGCACCGAGGCGCTGGAGATCGCCTGGACCGCGGCCCAGGCCGCGCACCGGCTGGGCGCGCGGTACATCCTGTTCCACTTCCCCTGGCCCGCCCTGCAGATGCCGGGGGTGGACTACGCCGCCCTCGGCTGGGAGTTCCGGGACGCGGAGCCGGTCCCGTGGGACGCGTGGCCGCGGGAGGCGGAGCTGTACGACTGGAGCCGCCGCTGCTTTGACCGGCTGGCCGAGCTGCAGGAGCGGGAGCGCATCCGGGTCGTCCTCGAGATCGACGGGCCCAACCCCTACTTCTTCGACGACGACCTTTACGGCCGGCTGTTCGAGGAGTTTCCGGAGCTCTCCCTCTGCATCGACACCGGCCGGCTCGGGCTGCTGGCCCGGACCCACGGGCAGGACCCGGTCGCGCTGGCGGCCCGCTGGCTGCCGTGGGCCCGCCACCTGCACCTGCACACCTCGCTCTGGGACGAGCAGGGCCGGTTCCGGAGCCACGTGCCCACCAGCGGGCGCCACACCCGAAACCTCTGGCCGGCTGTGACCCCTGCGGCCGACATCGCCCGGATGGTCGTGGAGGCGCATCCCCGGGCGGTCGTCGTCCTGGAGCACGACCCCGGGGCGGTGTCCCCCGAGGAGCTGGAAGCCTGCCATGAATGGGCGGCGGCCCTCGCCGGCCGGAGCCCGGCCCGCTGACCCATCCCCCCGATCGCGCTCTTCCGGCGCCTGCCGATAGACCTTTAGTGCCATTTGCAGCGGCCGGGTCTGTTGGTAACGTCAATTGCGGGGGGGATTGAGGATGGGCAACCAGCCGCGCAGCTCCGGTGCCGCTGCGGACGTCCAGCGCGCCCTGGCCCTGTCAGAGGCGCGCCTGGCCACCATGCTGGCGATCACCCCCGCCGCCACCATCGCCCTGGACGCCAATCAGCGGATCATCCTGTTCAACGAGATGGCGGAGGAGGTGTTCGGGTACACCCGCGACGAGATCCTGGGCCAGCCGCTGGACGTGCTGCTCCCGCCGGGCGTGGCGGATCGCCACCGGGAGCTGGTCGCCCGGTTCGGCCTGGGTACGGTGAAGCAGCGCCGCATGGCGGAGAGGCAGGAGCTCGCGGCGCGGCGCAAGTCGGGCGAGGTGTTCCCGGCCCAGATCGCCATTGCCCGGGTCACGGTGGAGGACGAGACGCTGTACCTCGCCGTGGTCCAGGACCTGACCGAACGGAAGGAGACCGAGCGCCTCCTGCGGGAGAGCGAGGAGCGGTTCCGGCTGGCGTTTGAGCATGCGCCGATCGGCGTGGCCCTGCTGGGTTCAAGCGGCGTCATCCTCCAGGCAAACCGGGCGCTCGGCGCCATGCTGGGCTACAGTGCGGCGGAGCTGGCGGGGCGCGCCTTCACCGACTTCCTGCAGGGCGCTGGCGTGCCGCCCTGCCTGGCGCAGCCAGGGACCGGGGGGGCGTGCCCGGCGTGCGCGCCGGAAGGAGAGTGCGCATCCGGCGGGACGGTGCGGGAGGTGGCCTTGCGCCACCGGGACGGCCGGACCGTCTGGGTGCAGCTGAGCTGCGCGGCGCTGCGCGGCCACCGGAGCGAAGCCGCCTGCATCCTGCAGCTGCAGGACATCACCGAGCGGAAGCGCTACGAGGAGGAGCTGGTGCGGCTCGCCCTCGTCGACTCGCTGACCGACCTGGGCAACCGGCGGCGGTTCCACCAGGTGCTGGAGGGAGCCGTGGCCGAGGCGGACCGGACGGGGCGGAGCGGCGCCCTCTTCTTCATCGACCTGGACATGTTCAAGCACATCAATGACACCCTCGGCCACGCGGCGGGGGACGAGGTCCTGCGCCAGGTGGCGGGGATCATCCGCGGCGTCATCGGTTCGGGCGACACCGCGGCCCGCCTCGGCGGCGACGAGTTCGCCATCGTGCTGCGGGACGCCGACGGCGCCCGCGCGGCCCGGGTGGCGGACCGGCTGCTCGCGGCGATCCGCCGGGCCCGGTTCGGCGGCGACGAGGCGCCCGTGTCGCTGACGGCCAGCGTCGGCATCGTGCTCTTCCCGGCCCACGGCCGGTCCGTGCCGGAGCTCTTGCACAAGGCCGACCTGGCCCTCCTGGAGGCGAAGGAGAGCGGGAAGGACAGCTGGGTGCTCTTCACGCCGGGCGGCCGGTGGCAGCGGGAGATGGAGGCGCGGGTGCTCTGGCGGCGGCGGATCAGCCATGCCCTGAAGCACGACCGGTTCGTGCTCCACTACCAGCCGATCCTGGACCTCCGCACGAACGTGGTCACCCGCCACGAGGCGCTGCTGCGCATGGTCGGGGAGGAGGGGGAGCTCATCTACCCCGGCCAGTTCCTGGGCGTGGCAGAGCGGTTCGACCTGATCCAGCAGGTGGACCGCTGGGTCCTGGACCGGGCCCTCCGGTGGCTGGCCGGCCTGCGGCGGGAGGGCCGGAGCCAGGTTCTGGAGGTGAACGTGTCCGGCCGCACCCTGATGGACCCGGACCTGCCCGGCCTGATCCGGCGGAGCCTCGCCGCGTGGGACGTGGACCCGGCCAGCCTCGTGCTGGAGATCACCGAGACGGCGGCCATCAGCGACCTGGACCAGGCGGAGCGGTTCATCGGGGAGATGAAGGCCCTGGGCTGCCGGCTCGCCCTGGACGACGTCGGCGCCGGGTTCGCCTCGCTGTACTTCCTGAAGCGGCTGCCCGTGGACTACATCAAGATCGACGGGGCGTTCATCCGCAACCTTCCCCACGACACCGCGGACCAGCACCTGGTGCGGGCCCTGGCGAGCGTCAGCCGGGAGCTGGGCAAGCAGACCGTCGCCGAGTACGTCGAATCGCCCGAGAGCTTGCGCCTGGTGCGGGAGTACGGCGTCGATTACGCCCAGGGCTACCTGATCGGCCGCCCGGGCCCGGACCTCTGTGTTACAGATGCGCAGTGCCTGTGAGCGGCCTGACGCCTGGCCAGAGAGACGACCAAAGAAGCCAGCACACCGCGCTGGCTCTTACACAGCGCGGAAGAGCCCGGTCAGCGACCGGGCTCTTCCTATTTATATATTACCGAGCGGCGGCTGCCACTGCCCGACGGCGCTTGCGGCGCTCTTCGACGTACTCCGCAGCGGTCATGTAGACCAGTGCGCCGGTGGGGCAGGCCCTGACGCAGGCCGGCACCCCGTCGTCATCCAGGCAGTTGCGGTCGCACTTGAAGGCGACCGTCTCCCCCTGGCCGCAGGCGCCGAAGGGGCACTCCGCCACGCAGTTCCAGCAGCCGATGCAGAGCTCCTCGTCCAGGAAGCTGGTCCGGTCCGCCCGCTGCTGCATCGCCCCGGTGGGGCAGGCGGCGACGCAGGGGGCGCTTACACACTGATGGCAGACGACGGGCGCCCTCCGGCCGCGGTCGAGGGGCTCGATCCAGATGCGGTGGTGAGCGGACTCTCCCGCCAGCACCGCACCGAACAGGTTTCCGGCCTTCGTGTGGCTCACGGCACAGGCCAGTTCACAGGAGTGACAGCCCATGCACCGCTCCCGGAAGACGAAGATCTCCTTTCGTCTCACTTCCTGTCACCCCCGGGGACGCTGAGGCCGAGAGCAGCCCGGCGCTCATCGATGGCCGCCAGGATCTTGTTGGCCGCCGCCTCGGGCTCGGTCTCCACCATGAAGTAGCCGCCGGTCAGATCCCGGACCTTGCTGGTGAGGATCTCCGTGACCGAGGCGCTGCCCAACACCGGCAGCGTGACGCCCACGTGCACCGGCAGGCCGAGGGTGACCGCATAGGTGCCGATGGCCACGGCCTTCTCCGCCACAGCCTCCGCGGCCGAAGCCACCACCGGGAGCTGGTCGATGTCCACGCCGAGGCGCTCAGCCAGCGCCACCACGAGCCGGACGGCCCGGGAGTTGTCCACGCAGGAGCCGATGTGGATCGCCGCCGGCAGCGGCCCACCGAGACCGTTGGCCTCGCCGATGGCATACAGCACCGCCTTCAGGCCGTCGCCGCAGAGCTCGTCCACGTTGGCCGGATCCATGAACCCGTGGCGCATCAAGGCACCCGCGCCGCAGCCGGTGGCCAGCAGGAGCACGTTTTCCTTCAGCAGCCGGCGGGCGATGGCGACGAAGTTCTTGTCCTGCGGGATCTTCACGTTGTTGCAGCCGGCAAACAGGACGACGCCGCGGATGTTGCCTGCCGCGATGTTGTCGATCAGCGGCTTCAGGGGATCCTCCGCATTCAGCTTGCCCAGGGCGCTCAGGATGGCTTCCACGGAGAAGCCGGCTACCACCTTGGACTTGATGGGCGGGATGTCCACGGGCTTGCCGCGGCGGCGGGTGAAGTTCTTGATGGCCACCCGGAGGATCTCCTTCGCGTTCTCCGCCGCCGTCTCCTCCCGGAAGGCCACATGCATGGCGCCGGGGATGCGGGCGGTGTCGGTGGTGGTGATGACGGTGGTGCCCATGCACTCGGCCACGGTGGCGACGGACGGCATGACGCACTGGTAGTCCACCACCATCGCGTCCAGGGCGCCGGTGACCAGGGCCATCTCCTGGCTGACGGAGTGGGTGCAGGCCGGAACGCCGTGGCGCATCAGCACCTCGTTGCCGGTGCAGCAGATGCCCACCACGTTGATGCCGGTGGCCCCTGCCGCCTTCGCCTCCTTCTCCATCTCCTTGGCGACGACGACGATCACATCCGAGAGCACCGGGTTGTGGCCGTGGACCGCGACGTTGACGGCGTCGGGCTTCAGCACGCCCAGGTTCGCCTCGGTGACCACCGGGGTCGGAGTGCCGAAGAGGATGTCGGAGATGTCGGTGCCCATGTAGGAGCCGGTCATGTCGCACAGAGAGCAGCGCATGCCCGCGGCGAGCAGGTTCATGGGATCGGCGTCGCAGCCGTAGTGGGTCCGGTGCATGACATCGGAAATCTCGTAGTCGATCCCTTTGGGCGTCAGACCGAGTTCCGCCAGGCGCTCCAGCCGCTTCTGGTTGAGGGTCGTCCGGTACCAGTACGGCCCCTCGTCCTTCTCCGCGAAGTCGGAAATGGCGTACTGTGCCAAGTCGCAGGCAATCTCGTTGTCCGTGCGGCCGTCCGTGGGGATGCCCAGCCGCTTGGCCACCGCGTGGAGCTTCTCCCGGTCCTTGATGCTGTAGTCCGGTGCCCGGCCTTCGGCCACCAGCTTCAGGGTGTGGGCCAGGTGCCGGGCGTGGCCGGAGTGGCTGGCGGACCCGGAGGCAATCGCCCGGTCCAGCCCGCGGGCGACGAAGGTGTCCGCCGTGGCTCCGCAGATGCCCTTCTTCGGCCCGTTGCCCACGGGATCGATGCGGCACGGGCCCTGGAGGCAGTGCCGGCAGCAGAGTCCTGTCTCACCGAACCCGCACTGCGGCAGCATGGCCTCATATCCCATACGTTTGGCCTTGTCAACCATTGTGCAGACTGCCGGGTCCAGGGACACATTGCACTTCGTGGCCATATGGATTCAGCCTCCTTCTGCAAGGCGAAGCTTTGGGCCTATCTCTCCTCCTTTCAAGCTAGGTGGAAATACGGGGGCAGTCTGTCACCTGGCAGACATTTTGGAAAATTGGCGCCTTATGGCTATAGGGAATAGCACATAAGCGCTATTCAGACAGATGAGCACCGAAAATTGAGGATCGAGAGTTATACTGCTGAGTGAGAAGGATCTGTCGCCCGGCGCTGGTCCTGTTGGTGCCGCAGCGGGATGACTTCGGGGTGAAGTTCTTGCCGCCACTGTCGCCGCCGTCCTCCGCCATGGCGCTCCCCGGTTCCTACACCATCCGTGTGTACAGCCGCAGGGAGCTGGTTTTTTCCCCGTAGAGCCGCCTCGAGGAGATCTACCTGGTGCGGAGGGGGAAGATCCGCCTGTTCATGACGGACGCGTCGGGCCGGGAGTGCACCATCGGTGTCCTCGTGCCCGGCGACATGTTCGCCGGCCACACCCGCTGTGGAGGCGAGGCGCTGACCGAGGTGGAGGTGGCCGTCACCGACCGGCGCTCGTTTGTGCAGTTGATGATGCAGGACGAGGAGGTCTGCTATCGGCTGCTGAGCGTTGTGGGCCGGTGCCTCAAGAACGCCTTCGACCTGATCGAGGCGATGGCGTTCAAGGCCTGTTCCAGCCGTCTGGCCTTTGTGCTGCTGACGGAGGCACGGACCCGCGGCGAGCTCAGCACGGCGGGGATCCGGGTGCAGGTGGATCTGACGACGGAACAGATCGCCTCCCGCATCGGGGCGACCCGGCAGACGGTCTCCACGCTGCTGAACGAGTGGGAACGGGCGGGGCTGATCGCCCGGCGCAAGGGGGAGTGGCTGATTCGGGACCCGGAGCGGCTCGAGTGGATCAGCACCGCCGGCGGAGACGGAAAAGGAGGAGCAAGCAGATGGAACGGGGCCTGAAGATCGCGATCAGCGGCAAGGGCGGCGTCGGCAAGACAACACTGGCGGCGACCCTGGCCTGCCTGTTTGCTCAGGACGGCCAGCGGGTGCTGGCGGTGGATGCCGATGCCGACTCCAACCTGGGGGAGGCGTTGGGCTTCACCGCGCAGGAGCTGGCTGCACAGCGGACCATCGCGGAAGACCGGGACCTGATCAAGAACCGCACCGGCGCCACGCCGGGCGTGCAAGGGCAGTGGTTCGTCCTGAACCCGCGGGTGGATGACATCCCCGAGACGTACGTGATCGAGAAAGACGGGATCCGCCTCCTGCGCCTCGGCCACAAACCCCGGGGCGGATCGGGCTGCGACTGCCCCGAAAACACGTTCCTGAGGGCGCTGCTCCGGCATCTGGTGGTGGAGCGGACGGATACGGTGATCGTGGACATGGAGGCCGGCCTCGAGCACCTGGGCCGGGGCACCACCGGCTCTGTGGATGCGCTGATCGTGGTGGTGGAGCCGGGGCGCCGGTCGTTCCAGACGGCCGAAATGATCGTCCGGCTCGCCCGGGACATCGGGGTGGAGCGGGTGTTCGCCGTGGGCAACAAGATCCGTCCCGGCGACGAGGCGGCGGTGAAGGAGGGAATCCCCTCTCTGCCCCTGCTGGGCATGCTGCCGTACGATCCCGCGGCCACCCAGGTAGACCTGGCGGGCGCTTCCGTCCGGCAGCTGAGCCCGACCTTCTGGGAAGCGGCCCGGCGGGTGCACGAGCGGCTGAGAGAGCTTGTGTAAGACGCGGAAAAGCGAAAAGGCCCGGTGCACAGCCGGGCCTGTGGTTTCGTTCGCCCCGGTAACGGGGGGATGCGGCGGGAAGCCCTATGGGATCACCCTGAACCAGGGTGATTACGGGCGTCGGATCATCGGACTGCGACCAGAGGTGGGAAGTCAAGCCGCTTTCCCCGCCGAGGTGGTTAGCACCAACGGACCATCCCCGCCCGAGTGAGCTTGTTACGATTAGCACGAAATGGGAGTAGGCCCTTGGGGTGAGTCCCGCTAGGATCTAGAGATAGATGATTCAAGCAGCTTGGAGTGATCAGCGGTTTCCGTTGAAAACCTCCCTCGTGGAGCGGGGCGCTGAGGAGAATCGGGATCGCCGGAGGTGCTTGTTCCATGCTGCTGCTCTTATTGCTGTTCCTTCCCCTGGCCGGTGGTCTGGTGACGGCCATGCTCCAGGGGCGACGAGCCGACCTGGCCGCCACTGGAGTCATGGTCGCCGCAGTGCTTCTGGCCCTTGCGGTGGTGCCCTGGGGAGGTGAGCCGGCGGCGGCAGTGGGGCCCTGGAGCCCGCTGCCCGGGTTTGCCTTCGGGCTCCGGCTGGACGGGTTGGGCGCGCTGCTCACGCTGGTCGTCACGGTGGTGGGGCTTGCGATCACGGCGTACGCCACGCGGTATTACGACGTGGACAACCGTGAACACCCCACCACGGCGGGAAAAAGCCGGTTCTACTTTTTCCTGCTCACCTTCGTGACGGCGATGCTGGGCATCGCCATGTCCCCGAACTTCTTTCAGCTCTTTCTCTTCTGGGAGCTGACCACGGTCTGCTCCTGGGGCCTGATCTCCCAGTACGGGACCCGTGAGGCGCTGCGAAGCGGCCTGAAGGCCCTCTCCATCACGCAGTTCGCGAGCCTGTTCTTTATCGGCGGCCTGCTGATCCTGTACGTCAGCACGGGCTCCTTTGATTTCCGCGCCGCCGACCAGCTGGCCGGCGCTGCCCGGGCGACCTTTGTGGTGATGCTCCTGGTGGCGGCCTGGGGAAAGGCGGCTCAGGCGCCCATGCACACCTGGCTGCCTTCGGCCATGGTGGCCCCGACTCCGGCCAGTGCCTTCCTCCACGCCGCAGCCATGGTGAAGGCCGGCATCTTCCTGGCGGCCCGCTGCCTGGTCTCCACGGGGGTGCTATCGGGCTGGCCGGCCCTGCTCGTGACGGTGGCCGCGCTGATCACGCTGTACGTCGGCCTTGGCGGCTACTTCTTCGCCGACGATCTCAAGCGGCTGTTGGCCTTCTCCACCATCGCCAATCTGGCCCTGATGCTGGTGGGCATCGGCCTGGGCGCGATGGGCAGCCCTGCCGGACTGGAGGGCGGCCTCCTGCACCTGTGGAGCCACGCCTTCACCAAGACGCTCCTCTTCCTCTGCGTGGGCGCCATCTCCTGGTCCACCGGGGTGCGACGCATCTCGCAACTGGCCGGCCTCTGGAAGACCATGCCGCTGACGGCCGCGGGCTTCCTGGTGGGCGCCCTGGCCATCAGCGGTCTGCCGCCCTTCGGCGTCTTCTGGAGCAAGCTCCTGATTCTGCGGAGCGCCCTGGTGGTGGGCGGGGCCTGGGGTTGGGCCACCGTCATCCTGGTTCTGGTGGAGAGCGCCCTCTCGCTGGCCTGGTTCCTGCACGTGACCCGGTTGGTCCTCTTCGGCGAGACCAGCGAAGTGGCAGCCCGCGGGGCCGATCCGGCACCGCTGATGCAGGTGGTGCTGGGCTCGCTGATGGTCCTGGCGCTCGCGGCGCCCTACATGGGCATGCCGCTCATCCAGTGGATTACCAGGGGGGTGAGCTAGGTGACGGCAACGATGCTGCCTGGTCTGATCGTAGGCATCCTGCTCGCGGGGGCGCTGCTGGTGGCTGTGGCTCCGCTGCGCGGCCGCTTCCTCGCCTGGCTCGGCGCCCTGACGGGGCTGCTGTCGGGGCTGTTCCTGGCCTGGCTGGGAGTGGAGGTCCTGACCGGCGGGCCGTTGGAGCTCCAGTGGGGCCCGGGGCTGCCCATGGACGGCCTTCCCTTCTCCCTCGCCCTGCGCGTGGACAGCCTGAGCGCGCTGTTCCTTCTCCTGCTGGCTGTCGTGCCCGCCGCGGCGCTGCTCTTCTCCGTGGAGTACTTCGAGGGACAGCCGGAAGAGGCGGTGCGCCGCTTCTTCAGCCCGTTCCTCGTCCTCCTGGCCGCCATGGTCACGGTGGTGATGGCGGACGACTGGATCCTGTTCCTCTTTGCCTGGGAGATCATGAGCCTGGCCTCTTACCTGCTGGTGATGTGGGAGTGGCGGAAGGAGCGGAACGCCCGGGCGGCCTGGCTCTACCTGGTGACGACCCACATCGCCGGCAGCGGCATGCTGCTGGCCGCCTGCTGGCTCTCGGTTCAGGGCGGCAGCTTCGGCTTCAGCGAGACGGCTGCGGCGCTGCTCGCTGCCTTTGAGTCCACGCCGCTGCTGGCCAACCTGATGGTGGCTGCGTTCGCCCTGGGCTTCCTGGCCAAGGGCGCCACCTTCCCGCTCCACTTCTGGCTGCCGGACGCTCAGGGTGCGGCCCCGGTCACCGTGGCGGCTACCCTGTCTGGCCTGGTCGAGAAGATGGGCGTCTACGGAATCATCCGCCTCTTCCTGTTCATGCTGCCCGCCGGCAGCGACTGGGCCGTCACCTGGGGCCTGCTGCTGGCCACCCTGGGGACCGCCTCCATGGTGCTGGGCAACATCCGCTCCCTGGGCGAGCAGAACACCAAGCGGCTGGTGGCCCAGAGCAGCATCGGGCAGATGGGCTACATCGTGCTGAGCCTGGGGATGGCGGTGGCCCTCGCCGGCCGGGCGCCCCTGCTGTCGGCGGTGGCCTTTGTCGGCGCCCTCTACCACGCCATCAACCACGCCTTCTTCAAGCCGATGCTCTTCCTGACCGTAGGCAGCATCTACCGCCGGACCGGCAGCTTCGACCTCCGGGGTCTGGGTGGCCTGGTGGACAAGATGCCGGCGGTGGCGGGCATCACCCTGCTGGGCGCCCTGGCCATCGCAGGCACGCCGCCCCTGAACGGCTTCGCCAGCAAGTGGCTGATCTACCGGGCGGCGGTCTTCGGCGGACTGCACCTGCCGGTGCTGGCGGTCTACGGCGTCATCGCCATCTTCATCAGCACCGTGAGCCTGGCGGCCTACCTGAAGTACTTCGGCGCGGCCTTCCTGGGAACGCCCGGCGCGGACTCCCGGGAGGCCAAGGCCGGTCCTGAATCCGGCCTGATGCTGATTCCGCAGGCGGCGCTTGCGGTCGGCTGCGTGGTGCTGGGCCTCTGGCCCCAGCCGGTGGTCTCCGGCGCCCTGGCGGCTCTGAAGGCGGCCCCTGGCGCTGCGGCCTACGGCGCCGGCGCGACGGCCGCCGAGGTGATGGGCGGGCTGCTGGGCGGCCCGGGCTACCGGCCGGGGGCTGTCCTGCTGGCCCTGGTGGTCTGCGCTCTGATTACCTGGGTCGTCTGGCAGATGGGCGTGCCGGCGACGCGCCCCACCACGCCGTGGTTCGGCGGAGAGGTGCTGCCGGAGAGCGAGGCCCGGGTGGGCTCGGAACACCTCTATCGTTCCTTCCTGGCACGGTACAAGGCCCTATTGGCCCCGCTCTGGGATCCCCGGTTCCGGGTGCCAGAGTGGCTGGAGCCGGTGCTGGACGCCGACCGGTGGCTGTTCGGGCCCATCTACCGGGCCTATGAAGGCCTCAGCCGCCTGGTGGTCCGGCGGCATCGGGGCCGGGTGAAGGGCTACGTCGCCTGGCAGCTGCTGGCTGTCGTCCTGATGATCGTCCTCCTGGTTGGGACGGAAGGGGGTCTGCTCTGATGGTGACGCATCGCGAAATCCCCGTCTCGCGGGAAGCGCTGGTGGCCGAGGCCCGGCGGCTGGTGGAGGGCGGCGCCCGGTTCATCACCTCCGTGGGCACGGACATGCGCCCCAGGGGCGGCGGCTTTGAAGTTCGCTACCTGTTTGCCCACGATCGCGAGGGCGCGGTGAGCGACCTGGTGGTGGCGGTGCCTGCGGATGACCCGGTACTGCCCTCCGTCACGGCTGCCACCCCCGCCGTGGGGTGGGCGGAGCGGGAGGTCTACGACCTGCTGGGAATCCGGTTCGAAGGGCACCCCGACCCGCGCCGGCTGGTGGTCGCCGACGACTGGCCTGCCGACGTGTTCCCCCTGCGCAAGGATGTGCCCCACAACTACCGGCCGCCCCGGGTCGACAACGCGCCCCCGGCGGTGAAGCCCACCGCCCCCGGCACCACGGTGGTGCCCGTGGGTCCCTTCTTCCCCACCCTGGAGGAACCCGCCTACTTCCGGCTGTTCGTGGAAGGGGAGGAAGTGGTGGGATGCGACTACCGGGGCTTCTACAGCCACCGGGGCGTGGAGAAGTTGGCCGAGACCCTGAAGTACGACCAGGTGCCCTTCCTCTCGGAGCGCATCTGCGGCATCTGCGGCTTCGTCCACAGCACCAGCTTCTGCCAGGCCGTGGAGAACGCGGCCGGTGTGGAGGTGCCTGCCCGGGCCCGCTACATCCGGACCGTGATGCTGGAGCTGGAGCGGATCCACAGCCACCTGCTCTGGCTGGGTCTGGCCGCCCACATCGTCGGCTTTGACACCGTCTTCATGCAGGCCTGGCGGGTCCGCGAGCCGGTGATGTGGATCGCCGAGGAGATCACCGGCAACCGGAAGACCTACGGCATGAACCTGCCCGGCGGCGTGCGCCGGGACCTGACCCCCGAGGCGATCCAGAAGCTGCGGGATGTGCTGGACAAGGTGGAGAAGGAGACCGCCGCCCTGGCCCGGGCGTTGGAGAAGGATACCGTTCTGCGGAGCCGCCTCGAGGGGGTAGGGGTCCTGACCCGGGAGAAGGCCGTGGAGTGGGCCGTGATCGGTCCCACCGCCCGGGCCTCCGGGCTGGAGCAGGATGTGCGGGTGGACTACCCCTACGCCGCCTACGCCGATCTGGAGCCTAAGGTGGCGGTCCGGACGGCCGGGGACATCTGGGCCCGGTTGGAGGTCCGGCTGGAGGAGACCTTTGAGGCGATCCGGCTGATCCGGGCGGCCGTGGCCAACCTGCCGGACGGGCCGCTGTCGGTGGCCGTGCGGGGGATTCCCGCCGGGAAGGTAGGCATCAGCCTCATCGAGGCCCCCCGGGGGCAGTGCTGCCACTTCGTCATCACCGGCGAGGACGGCAAGCCCTATCGCTGGCGGGTGCTGGCCCCCACGTACATGCAGCTGCAGTGCATCGCCGAGATGGTGAATCCGGGAACGACGGTGGCCGACTTCCCGATCATCGCCGCTTCCATCGACCCCTGCTTCTCCTGCACGGAGCGGATGGAGATTGTCCGTCGGAAGCCTGCGGAAGGGAGGGAGGGTGCATGATGGCCACGATCGGAGCGGCTCTCTACAACCTGGCCTTCGCGATGCTGCTGTCGCCCCTCTATGCGGGCATCACCCGGAAGCTGAGGGCCCGCCTCCACTCCCGGCAGGGTCCGTCCGTGCTCCAGCCTTACTACGACCTGCTGAAGCTGATGGGCAAGGATGACTGCCAGGTCAGCCCGGACCTTCTCCACCGGGCGGCGCCGATGATCGTCTTCACCGGCGCGATCGCCGCGGCCATGCTGGTGCCCATGGGATTCCGGGCGCCCCTCGACTTCGGCGGGGATGGACTGGTGCTGATCTACCTCCTGACCTTCTCCGCCATCGGCACGGTGCTGGCCGGCCTCTCTTCCCGCAATCCCTTTGCCGCCACCGGCGCCAGCCGTGAGATCATGCTGCTGCTCGTCGTGGAGCCCGTGATGGCCGCCGCATTCTTCACCTTCGCGGCGAAGATGGGCAGCCTGGGGCTCTGGGAGATCGCCACCGGCGTCGCCGAGAAGGGCTGGGCTCCTTCCCTGGTGATTGCGTTCATCGCCGCGCTGCTGGTGATTCAGGCGGAGTCGGCCAAGCTCCCCTTCGACATCGTCGAGGCGGAGACCGAGATCGTCGGGGGTCCGTTCCTGGAGTACTCCGGCATCTCCCTTGCCGCGTTTGAATGGGCGATGATGATCCGCCGGGTGGTGCTGGCTTCCCTCCTGGCCGCCTTGATGGGCCAGTGGCCCGTTGGGGCCTCGCCGGCGGTGGGGCTGCTGCTGCACCCCCTGAAGGTCCTGCTGGTGCTCTGCCTGGTGGAGGTCGTGGCGGTTCTGAACCCCCGTGTTCGCATCACCCAGGCGATGCGGTTCTACGAAGGAGCCGGCGCACTGGCCCTGGCTGGCCTGCTGACCGCCGTCTTCGGCATGTAGGGAGGGAGCGCCATGTTGACTGCGAAACTGCGCGAGCTGGCGCTGGTGCTGGGAACCGGCCGGGTGACCCTGCCCTACCCCAGGGCGCCCCGTCCCCCCGCAGAAGGGTTCCGGGGGCTGCCCACGGTGGACGGAACCAAGTGTGTGGGCTGCGGCGCCTGCGCCCTGGTCTGCCCGGCCCGGCTGATCACCCTGGAGGACCAGGGGACGTGGAAGGTCCTCACCGCCGACCTGGCTCGCTGCACCTACTGCGCGCGCTGCGCCGAAGTCTGCCCCTACGGGGCGTTCCAGATGACTTCCCGGTTTGAGACCGCCGCGGTCGATCCCGCCAAGCTGCGGATCCACGTGTCCCTGGAGCAGCTGCTCTGCCGGGAGTGCGGCCGGCCGATCCGGACCCGGCACATGATGGAGCAGACGGCGGCCAGGACCGGCAAGCCGGTGAATCCCCAGACGGCCTACCTCTGCCACGTGTGCCGGAGGAGGGCCACCGCAGCCCGGGTCGCGTGGCCGAAGGGGGCGAAGTAGGACATGGAAAACACCTTTACCCTGTTGGCCCTGCTGCTTCTGGCCTGCGGCGTGGGCGCTCTGGAGATCCGGGGTCTGCGCGGTGCGGTCACCGCCTACGCCGCCCAGGGCTTCCTCCTGGCGGGGCTGCTGGCGGCCGCCGCCTCGGTGGGACCGGTCCATCACCTCTTCGCCTGGGCGGTGACCCTGCTGATCAGCAAGGGCCTGATCATCCCCTGGATCATGTACCGGTACGCCGCCACCACCGGTGCGACGGACCAGGAGGCGGAGCCGCGGCTCGGGCGGGCGCTGCTGACCGGCCTGCTTTCCCTGGCGGTCTGGTATGTGGGCCGGGACGGGTTGCCCTGGCTGCTGGAGGGCGTTCAGGGAGCGGCTACCGCGGTGCCCGGTGGGCTGGGCTCGGCGGCCGCGATCCTGGTGCTGGCGCTTCTCGGCATCATCACCCACCGGGATACCTTCAAGGTGGCGGTGGCCGTGGGGCTGCTGGAAAACGGCGCCCACCTGTTCCTGGCCTGCGTGGCCTATACCATTCCAGAAACGATCAGCATCGCCGTGGTGACCGACGTCATCCTGGCGGTCTGGCTGCTCCTGCTGGTCGGCCGGGAGGCCGAGCGGAGCACCGGCGTCCGGACAGACACGGCCCTGGACCGGGTAGGGCGTGAGGAGGTGAGCCGGTCATGACACCCATGGCCGCGTCCTGGCTCCCGATTCTGCTGATCCTGATCCCCGCCCTGGGTGGCTGCCTGGAGTTCCTCACCGGCCGTCGGAAGGCCGGCTCTGACCAGGCGGAAGCCGTCTCCGGGGCCGGGCGCTGGGCAGTGCTCTCAGCGGGACTCGACCTGGTGCTTGCCGTGGTCAGCCTCGTGATGCTCCAGAGCGGGCACTCCCTCGCCTTTGGCGGAGCCTTCCTGGCGGCCGACGGACTGGGGCTGACCGTGGCGACCATGGCCTCGCTCCTCGGCCTCATCGGCCTGGGCCAGGCCCGGCGCCATCTGGCGAAGGAAGTCGCCGCCGGCCGGGCGGAGTCGGCGCGGCTGCCCATGCTCTTCGGGTGCAGCGCCCTCTTCGTGGCGGCGGTGAACTGGGCGGCCCTGAACGATCACGTGATCCTGCTCTACGCGGCGGTGGAGCTGACCACCATCGTCACGATCCTGCCGGTTGCCTTCTACCGGCGGCGCACCTCCTGGGAAGCGGCCTATAAGTACGCCCTGCTGAACACCATCGGGCTGACGGGCGGTCTCCTGGGGCTGGCCGTCCTCTACGGTGCCGCGGCGCCGGTGCTGGGCGGACAGGCCTTCAGCCTCACGGCGCTGGCGGCGGCGGGCGCCGAGCTGCCACCGCGGGCCGCGGCGCTGGCAGGGGCCCTGATCCTCTGCGGATTCGGCACCAAGGCCGGCCTGGTGCCCATGCACGCCTGGCTGCCGGATGCCTATCAGGAGAGCCCCGGCGGTTTCATCGCCCTCTTCTCCGGCGTGGGCACCAAGATTGCCCTGGTGGCCATGGCCCGGGTCCTGCCGCCCCTGATCGCCGCAGCGCCGGCGCTGGGGACGGCTCTGATGGTGGTGGCGGGCATCAGCATGCTGGTGGGTATCATCTGCGCCTTTGGGCAGGATAATCTGCTGCGGCTTCTGGGGTACTCCAGCGTGAGTCAGATGGGGTACATCGCCCTGGGCCTGTCCCTGGGCACCGCGGCAGGCGCCGCCGCTGCCGGCTACCACATCGTGAGCCACGGCCTGCTGAAGGCCCTGCTGTTCCTGTGTGCCTCGGAGGTCTGCCAGGCGGCAGGCACTGCCCGCATCTCGGCTTTGGCCGGGCGGCGCCATCCCCGGTGGGCCGGGACCCTCTTCCTGCTGGGCGCCGTGGGCCTGGGCGGCGTTCCGCCGCTGCCGGCCTTCTGGAGCAAGTTCCAGATCTTCGCCGCCACGGCCCAGGCCGGCCATCCCTGGGCTGCAGGGGTCGCGGTGCTGACCAGCCTGCTGACCATCACGACGCTCATCTGGGCGGGCGCCCGGATCTTCCTCAGCCATGCCGAGGAGGGCGGCGCGCAAGGGCCGGAGGAGGGCACGGCGGCGGCCCTGCCTGTGCCCTGGCTGGTGGCGGCGCTGGCGGTCGCGGTCTTTGCCGCCGGCCTGGTCCCGGGATGGATGACGGCGCTCCTCAGCCGGTCCGCCCAGATCCTGACGGCCATGGGGGTGTAGCGTATGGCCCTGCGTGATCTGCTCTCTCCGCTGGTGCAGCGTGCGTTCAAGCGGTCGCTGTGGGTCTACCACGCCAACGCGGGCTCCTGCAACGGCTGCGACATCGAAGAGGTCTGCGCCTTTACGCCGTACTACGACGCCGAGCGCTTCGGCCTGAAGCTGGTGGGATCCCCCCGGCATGCGGATGTGCTGCTGGTGTCGGGACCGGTCACCCGGCAGGCCCGGGAGCGGCTGCTCAGGCTGTACGAGGCCATGGCGAAGCCCTGCGTGGTCATTGCGGTAGGCTCCTGCGCCACCGGTGGCGGCGTCTGGTTTGATACCTACGGCACCGAGGGGAACCTGAAGGAGATCCTGCCCGTGGACTACTTCATCCCCGGGTGCCCGCCCCGGCCTGAGGCGATCCTCTACGGCATCGCCGTGGCGATGGGGCTGGTGGATGCCAAGGTGGAGCCCACCATCTACCAGGATGAGCCGTCGGAGGGGAGCGCCGATGCCACAGCCGGAGGAGATCAGGCGGCTGCTGCGGCAGCGTTTGTCGGGGCGGCTGACCGTGGTGGGGATCGGTAACGCCGGCCGGGGTGATGATCGAGCCGGGCTGCGGGTGGCCCGGCTGCTCCGGCGCCTCGCGACGCCGGGCGGCCCGGGCCCCCTTTCACTGGCCGACGTGATCGAGGCGCACACGTCTCCGGAGGCGTACGCAGGGGCCATCGCCGCCTCGGCGCCGGAGACCGTGCTGCTGGTGGACGCGGCCGACCTGGGCGAGCCCCCGGGCGCCGTGGCCCTGGTGGAGGAGGCGGATCTGGCCGAGCGACCCGGCTGGGAGGTGCACCGACCTCCCCTGGCCCTGCTGATGCGATACCTCGCCCTGCGCACCGGCGCCCGCGTGCTGCTTTTGGCGATCCAGCCCAAGGACACCAGCTGGGGCGCGCCGATGTCGCCCGCGGTGCGGCGAAGCACCGGGGCCGTGGTGCGGGGGCTGCTGGCGGCGCTGAAGGAGGGTCAGGGGTGCACGAACTGAGCCTTGCGCAGGCCATCATCGATCGGGTCAGCGAAGACGCCCGGCAGCGGGGAATCCGGCAGGTCCGGCGGGTGACCCTGCGGGTGGGGGAGTGGTCCGCCGTCCTGCCGGACTCGCTGGCCTTCGGCTTTGAACTCCTGGCGCAGGCCGCAGGCGAGCCCGTGGCCGGCGCCCAGCTGGTCATCCACATGGTGCCGGCGGAAGGGGAGTGCCCCGCCTGCGGGCACCGGTTCCCGACGGGGGAGACAGGGCTCCGCTGCCCCGCCTGCGGCGGGTCGGCCCGGCTGGTGGCCGGGGGCGAGCTGGACATCGAATCCTACGAAGGGGAGTGAACCGGGTGGAGATCAAGGTGGTGGAGCGCATCCTCAAGGCCAACGACGCCGTGGCCAGGGCCAACCGGGCCCGGTTTGACGCTGCCGGCGTGCGGGTCGTCAATCTCATCGGTTCCCCCGGCTCGGGCAAGACCACCGTGGTGGAGCGGACGGTGGCCGTTCTGAAGGAGCGGCTGCGCCTCGCCTGCATCGAGGGCGACCCCTATACCAGCCGGGATGCCCAGCGGGTCGCCGCCCTGGGCGTGCCCACCGTGCAGATCAACACGCGCGGCGGCTGCCATCTGGACGCCGCCCTGGTGGCGCAGGCCCTGGAGAGCCTGGACCTGACTGGCGTGGATCTGCTGCTGATCGAGAATGTGGGCAACCTGCTCTGCCCGTCCCAGTACGACCTGGGCGAGCATGACACGGTCGTGGTGCTCTCCGTGACGGAGGGGGCCGACAAGCCGGAGAAGTACCCGGCGGCCTTTCAGCGGGCTTCTGCGGTGGTGATCAACAAGATCGACCTCCTCTCCTTCACGGATGTGGGTTTGGACGAACTGACGGCGACGGTCCGCCGCTTCGGGCCGGATGCGGCGATTTTCCCCCTGTCCGCCCGCACGGGGGAGGGGATGGAGGCGTGGTGCGCGTGGCTGGCCGGGCGGATTGCGGCGAGAGCGTAATCCGGCGGTGGGTGGAGCCGCACGCACCGAGCGCGATCAACGTCTGCCAAACAGCGAAACCCGAGCCCCGTTTGGCTCGGGTTTTCCGCTGATCGCTCCCCCTACCGGTACGAAAGTCGCATCCGATGAGCGCTGCGGGACCTCCAGCATGAGCACCACGCCCATGTGGTGTCCACCCTCCACGTCCACCAGGACGCCGATCACTGTCTGGAGGTGGTCGTCCTCCGGGGAAGGGCAAGCCAGATCAAGGAGCTGGCTGACCGCCTCATCGCCCTGAACGGCGTCAAGCTCGGGCGCCTGACCGTCGCCAGCGCCGGCAGCCCGCTACCGTAAAGGAGGTTTCCGGATGCATGTCCCAGACGGTCTTCTGGATCTAAAGACCCTGGTCGGATCGGCTGCAGCGGCTGCGGCGGGGGTATCCTACGCCTCCTGGCGGGTCCGGCGGGAGCTGGACAGCCGGGAGGTGCCCCGGGTGGCGGTGCTGACCGCCTTCATCTTTGCCGCACAGATGGTCAACTTCCCCATCCCGGGAGGGACGTCCGGCCACCTGATGGGGGGCGCCCTGGCGGCGGTCCTCTTCGGCCCCTGGGTCTCGGTGGTGGTGATGACCACCGTGGTGGCCATCCAGGCGCTGGTCTTTCAAGACGGCGGCATCGCGGCCCTGGGAGCCAACCTGCTCAACATGGCCGTGATCGGCCCCCTGGTGGGATACGGCACCTACCGGCTCCTGAAGGGACTCTGGAGAAGCCGCCCCGGCTGGCTGACGGCGGTCTTCCTGAGCGGCCTCACCTCGGTGGTGGCGGGCGCGGTCGCTGTTGCCCTGCAGCTGGCGCTCTCCGGGGTGATTCCCCTGGCGGTGGGGCTGCCGGCGATGGGGCTGTGGCACGTCATGATCGGCGTCGGCGAAGGGATCATCACGGCGGCTGTCGCCGCGTACGTGGCGGCGGAGCGGCCGCAGCTTCAGGCAGGGGTGAGGGGCCATGACTAAGCGGACGCGGGAACTCCTTCTCGTGGCGCTGCTGACCGCCGGAGTGCTCTCCCTGTTTGCCTCCACCCATCCGGACGGGCTGGAGCGGGTGCTGGAAGACCTGGGGATCGGAGCCGAAGCGCCGGCGCTTCTGGGTGCGCCGCTGCCGGACTACCAGGTGCCTGCGGTTTCGGCGCCGGTCCTCTCGGGCTCGCTGGCGGGCCTCATCGGCCTGGCGCTGACGCTGGGGGTGGCCTGGGCCGCCTTCCGGCTGCTGGCCGGTCCGGGGCGGCGCCACGGCACCAGCAGATGACTCCCCGGCCAACCGCATCCCCGCCCCTCATCAAGGTGACGTTCCTGCTCTGCCTGATCCTTGCCACCTCGCTGCTGACGAGCTGGCGGCTTCTGCTCGCGGTGACCGCCGTCGGGCTGTTCCTCGTGCGGCGTGCCGGCATCCCTCCCGGCACGCTGGCCAGGCGGCTGCTCTGGCTGGCCTACCTCTCCGCCGGACTGCTGCTGACGCTGACGCTGCTGGTGCCCGGGTCGCCCCTGCTGAAGGCCTACGACCGGAGCGAGCGGATCTACTGGACGATGCTGAGCCGGGGCTACAGCATCCGCCAGGCACCCGCCGCGGCCAGGGGGCTCTCCGGCCGGGAGCGGTGGGCGGTGGCCGGGGCCGTGGCGGCGGCCGCGGCTCTGGTCCTGCTGGACCGCCGGCTCAGGGGAGGGGGCTGAACCGTGGAGCCGATTCTGCGGGTCGAGGACCTGCACTTCCGCTATCCCGACGGAACCGTGGCCCTGGATGGCGTCAGCTTCACCGTCGCACGGGGCCGGCGCGTCGCGCTGATGGGCCCCAACGGCGCCGGCAAGTCGACGCTGCTCCTGCACCTGAACGCCATCCACCTGCCTCAGCGCGGGCGGGTCCGGGTGGGGGAGTGGGAGGCCTCCAGGGCCACCGAGGAGCGGATCCGCGCCCTGGTGGGGCTCGTCTTTCAGGACCCTGACGACCAGGTCTTCTCGCCGACGGTCTGGGAGGATGTCTGCTTCGGGCCGCTCAACCTGGGGCTCAGCCAGGCAGAGGCGGAGGCGCGCGCCGAGGAGGCGCTGGCCGCTGTGGGCCTCGAGCACCTGCGCGCCCGGTCGCCGCAGCGGCTGAGCTTCGGCGAGAAGAAGCGGGTGGCCATCGCCGGGGTGCTCGCGATGCGCCCCGCCGTCATGGCCCTCGATGAGCCGATGGCCTACCTGGATCCCGAGGCCCAGCAGCAGTTGGATGAGCTCCTGGCGCAGCTGAACCGCCAGGGCGTCACGCTGCTGGTGGCCACCCATGATGTCGACTGGGCGGCGGCATGGGCGGACGAGGTGATCCTGCTGGTGGACGGCAAGGTGCTGGCCCAGGGCCCTCCCTCCCTGCTGACAGAGCCCGAGCTGGTGCGCAAGGCCCGGCTCCGTCTGCCCCTGGTGAGTCAGCTCTTCCGGGACGTGCCCGAGGTCCGTCCGGTCCCCCATACCCTGGAGCAGGCCGCCGAGGCGCTGAACCGGCTCCGTTCCGGTCGCTGACCTGCCTCCTCGGGCCTCCCAGGACTGCAGGATCAGCACGGGGCACATGACCCGGGGCAACGTGAGCGCGCTCACGCCGCTGGCTGCCCCTGCGAGCGAATTGGGGATGTCCCGGCAGAGTGGTCTGCTTGCGGGACATCCCCTCTTGTCGTTAACCGGAAGCCAGCACGAAGGTGCTGGCTTTCGTGCTAGCAGCCCCGGCCGCTCAGCCGCTCCTGCAGCTGCCGGACCAGCTCCGCCGTCTGGGCCTTGCGGTCCCGGTCGTCGGTGAAGAACAGCGGCTCGCAGACCGTGATGGTGCGGGCCCGCCGGTCGATGTAGAGCGGCACGAAGGGAACGTGCCGCCGCGTCGCCCGGTAGTAGAAGCGGTCGAGGCTCAGGAAGCCCTCGTACAGCTCCGACACCTCGCTGTCGGTGCTGGCGTAGTCCTTGTCCGGGAAGATCAGCAGGCTCTCGCCCCGCTTCAGGGCCTCCGTGCTCTCGCGGAAGGTCGTGATGATCTGGGCCGATCCCCGGTAGACCGGGATGCACCCGGCCGACCGGTAGAGCGCCGCGAGGCCGAACGAGGCGAGCCAGGCGAGGACGGTGGCCTTCCAGCGGGGCCAGCCGTACCGGGCGCCGAAGGTGACGTCCCGGAGGTGCCTGTAGCAGGCCTCCCGGTCGCCGAACTGGTGGAGCCCCCAGGTGCGGACCGGCACCGGCAGCCACAGCAGGTTGAGCACGATGCCGTAGATGTCCGCGTGGCGGCACACATACACGGCGGGCTGGACGAGCCTCTCCGGGTGGACGACCGTGTAGCGCGGGGTCACCCGGCGGACCACGGCCCGGCAGAACAGGAACAGCTTTCCGTAGAAGGGCATGTCACGATCCCTCGGTCGGCTGGTGGGACTTGAAGAGCCAGCGGGGGTGGATCTGATACGCCGCCACCGCCAGCAGGATGTCCGCGACGAGCTTGATCCAGACGGCTGTCCAGCCGGTGAGGACGTGCACCCCGAGCACGACCAGGTAGGAGGCCAGCATCTGCACGGCCACCAGCAGGTAGTACGTGGCGGTCGCGTCGGTCATGTTCCGCTCGGTGCGCACCCGCAGGATCCAGTGGAGGAAGAGGCGCGTGACGGACCCGGCCGCCGCGCTGACGACGCTCGCGGCCAGCAGCCGGTGGGCCGCGGGCGCTCCCCTGAGCCAGGCCAGGTCCACCCACGCAAAGACGGCCAGCGTCACCAGCGACGCCACGGCGCCGGCGAAGGCGTACGCCCCCAGATGGCTGATCAGGATCTTGAAGATGGGCCAGGAGTCCCGCAGCGTGCGGTAGTGGGTGCTCTCGTTCTTGTTGAAGTAGAGCGTCTGGATGGGCATCTCCGCCATGGGGATGCCCTGCTTCATCGCCTGCACCAGGCAGTTGGTCTCGTACTCGAAGCGCTCGCCGGCCACCTCGACCGCCCACTGCCAGAGGCTGATCGGCAGGGCCCGGAGCCCGGTCTGCGTGTCGCGCAGATACCGGCCGTAGAAGAGGTGGAACGCGCCGCTGGTCAGCCGGTTGCCGAAGCGGCTGCGGGCGGGCACGCTCTTCTGGTTGAAGTCGCGGATCCCGAGCACGTACGCGTCGGGGTGCTCGTGGGACGCCCTGGCCATGCCGCAGACGTCCTCCACGGCGTGCTGTCCGTCCGCATCCACCATGATCGCGCGGCGGTAGACCTTCTGCCAGCCCTGCTGCAAGCAGTGGCGCAAGGCCGTCTTGAGGGCGGCGCCCTTGCCGCGGTTCACCTCGTGCCGCAGCACCACACATCCGCTCAGCCGGGCCAGGCTGTCGAAGGTCGGGCGGCAGGCGGGGCTGCTGCCGTCATCCACGACGACGACCCGGGGGAATCCCCGCTCCAGCAGGGTCTGCACGTACTTTACCAAGGCGGGAGGCGGCTCCAGGGCCGGGATGATGATGACACTGCTTGCGCTGTACGGGTTGGCTGCTTCCCCGGAATTCAAGTCCGTTTCACGCTCCCGTTTGCTTCGGGCTTCCCGCTCGGGCAGCGAAAAACCTCACGACTACTATTCCGCCTGAACCGCGACCGTTCCTGCCTTGAGGCAAACCCGCCCCGGGTTTCTGCCTGATCAGCATCCCCGCGATTCCCGGGTGTGCCATGCGGAATTGCCTGCCAGACGTGCGGCCGAACAGGACGCCCCTGGCGCCGCCCGGCGCCGCTCTTGCCGGGGCGGGAAGGGTCAGTTAAACTAATCCTGAAATTGGACGGGCCCGGCGCGCCGGCCCGCCGATCCACGGACGAGGGGGAGACGGCGATGGAGCGGCTGATGATCGAAGGCGGAACGGTAGTTCCCATGACCGGACAGTCCGATGTGTACCCGAACGGGGTCGTCCTCGTGGACGCCGGGCGGATCGTGTACGCGGGACCGCGGGAAGGCGCCCCGGATCTGCCGGGGGCGAGGCGCATCGACGCTTCGGGCAAGATCGTGATGCCCGGCATCGTCAACACCCACTGCCACGCCGCGATGACGCTTCTCCGGGGCTACGCGGACGACATGCGGCTGATGGAGTGGCTGCAGACCCGGATCTGGCCGGCCGAGGCGCGGATGACGCCGGATGACGTGTACTGGGGGACGGCGCTCGCCGCCTATGAAATGCTCTCGGGCGGCATCACGACGTTTCTCGACATGTACTTCCCCGCCGACCCGGTCGCGCGGGCCATCCAGGACACGGGCATTCGGGGCATCGTGGCGCGCGGCATCATCGGCGTCGGCGGACCGTCCGCGGCGCTCTCCCGCCTGGACGAGAGCCGTGAGGCCTTCCACCGGTGGAACGGCAAGGCCGGCGGCCGCATCACGTTCATGGTCGGGCCGCATGCGCCCTACACCTGCCCGCCCGACACCCTGCTCGCCTGCGCCGAGCTGGCCGACGAGCTCGGCGTCGGCATCCACATCCACCTCTCGGAGACGCGGGAAGAGGTGGAGGAGGCCCGGCGGCAGTGGGGCAAGACCCCCATCCGGCACGTTTACGACCTCGGGCTGATGAAGGGCCGCCACGTCGTGGCCGCCCACTGCGTCCACGCGGACGACGACGACATCGCCATCCTGGCCGAGACGGGCACGGGCGTCTGCCACTGCCCCGTCTCCAACTTGAAGCTGGCCTCGGGCCGCACGCCCGTCGCCAAGATGCGGCGCAGAGGGGTCGCCGTGGGGTTCGGGACCGACGGCGCCTCCTCCGAGAACACGCTGCACATCCTGGGCTCCGAGATGCGCATCGGCGCGATCCAGGCCAAGGAGCTGGAGGGGGACCCGGCGGTCTTCACCGCCTGGGACGCGGTCACGATGGCGACCATCGAGGCGGCGCGGGTGCTGGGGATGGAGGCGGAGATCGGGTCCCTGGAGCCGGGGAAGAAGGCCGACATCATCCTGATCGACACGGAGCGGCCGCATCTGACTCCGAACCACGACGTGTTCTCGCTGATCGCTTACTCAGCGCTGCCGAGCGATGTCGTGATGACCATCGTCGACGGCCGGATCGTCTACGAAAACGGCCGCCTGACTACCATGGATGGGCGTGAGATCATGGCCCGCGTCCGCGAGGCGGCGGCCAGGCTGGTCAGGAGTTGAGGTGAGCAGACATGGAGTACCGCAATCTGGGCAGGAGCGGCCTCAAGGTTTCGCAGATGGCCCTGGGCACCAACGCCTTCGGCACCCGCACCGACGAAGCGACCGCGATCCGCATCGTGCACGCCGCGCTGGACGCCGGGATCAACCTGATCGACACCGCCGACATGTACGGGCAGGGCGAGTCCGAGCGCATGATCGGCCTGGCGCTGAAGGACCGGCGCTCCCGGGCGATCATCGCCACCAAGTTCTGGTACCCCACCGGCGACGGCCCCAACGACCGCGGCGCCTCGCGCAAGCACATCATGGACGCCGTGGACGCCTCGCTGCGCCGGCTGCAGACCGATTACATCGACCTGTACCAGATCCACCGCTGGGATCCGGAGACCCCGATCGAGGAGACGATGCGCGCCCTGGACGACCTGGTCCGCTCGGGCAAGGTGCGGTACATCGGCTGCTCCAACTTCGCCGCGTGGCAGATCGTCAAGGCCAACGCGGTGGCCGACCGCCACGGCTGGGCCCGGTTCATCTCCAACCAGCCCGAGTACTCCCCGGTGAACCGCCAGATTGAAAAGGAGGTCATCCCGGCCTGCCTGGCGGAGGGGGTGGGGCAGATCGTCTACTTCCCCCTGGCCGGAGGCCTCCTCACGGGCAAGTACCGCCGGGGCGAGGCGCCGCCGCCGGACTCGCGCGCCGCAAAGCAGGGCCCGCGCTTTGCCGAGCGCTGGTTTACCCCGGCCCACTTCGACCTCGTGGAGGCGATGGAGCAGGTGGCGCGCGAGGCGGGCGTCACGCTGGCCCAGCTCACCCTGGCCTGGGTCATGGCCCGGCCGGGCGTGACTTCGGCCATCGTCGGCGCCAGCCGGCCCGAGCAGGTGGCCGAGAACGTCTCGGCCTGCAGCGTCCAGCTGCCCCAGGAGATCATGGACCGGGTGACGGCGCTGTCGGAGCCGTTCACCCGCTGAGGATGCGCACCGGCCGGGCCTGCCCCGGCCGGTGCCGGTTCATTCCTCCCGCAGCCGGTGGAACAGCGCGGCAAACAGGATGGTCGCGAAGAGCAGCCCGCTCAGGCTGGTCAGCATCGCCAGGAGCTTGCCCAGGGCCGTGCCCGGGAGCACATCGCCGTAGCCGCCCGAGGCGAAGGTGAGCAGGGTGAAGTAGGCGACATCCAGGGCCGTGGCCGGGATGCCGCGCCACTCGAACGTGTGCGGGAACGCCAGCTGGGCGCAGAGATTGAGCAGCACGAGGTTCGCCAGGGTGTTCAGCAGCCACCGGGCCGTGGCGCGCACCTGGGCCACGGGGCCCGTGCGGGTGACGGGCGCGGACATCAGCTGGTAGGCCCCGGTGTAGCTCTCCCACAGCCCGAGTCCGGCCGCCGCGGCCGAGAGGCCGTAGGCCCAGCTCACGCTGCCGTCCAGGAGCACCAGCAGGAGCAGGCTCAGCAGTGCCATGACGGCGGGGCGCACCAGGGTGTGGCTCAGGCGGTCGTCCCGGTCGGCGCCCAGCCAGAGCGCCGCGGCGACCAGGCCGCCCGCCGCGGCGATGAACAGCAGGTGACCCATCCGACTTCCTCCCGCTGTTCCATACGCCCGTCCACACGCGGATCATGCCGGGTGTACTAGCCCCCGGTCCCGCTGAATATTCCAGAGAGGGACAGGGGAGGCGACGACGGATGCGGATCCGCAACTCCGTGCGGGTGTCAGGCGCCGGGCCGGTCTATGTGCTCCTGCTCCTCGCCGGCCTGTCGCTTCTGATCGGAGGGATCCTGCGGAGCCGGGCCGCGCCGCTGCTCAGTGGCAGCCTGCCCGCCGCGGCGGGGGCGGAGGGAGCGGCGGACGGCCGGTCCGAGGCGGAGTGGGCCGCGCGGCTCGCCCCGCTCACGCAGACCGCGGCGATGGACGGGTTCGCCGCCTGGTCCCCCGACGGGCGGGAGATCGCCTTCATGCGGGACGGCCAGATCCTGCTGACCACGCCCCGGGGAAAGCCCGTGCGGGTCCTGACCAGCCAGCCCGGCGCGTGGGACGCAGCGCCGGTCTGGCGACCCGATGGGCGCGCGCTGGCGTTCGTGCGCCTCTCCACGCGCGATCGCGGAGCCCAGGTGATGCTGCTCACCCTGCCGGCGGAAGGCGGAGAGCCGGAGAAGCCCCGGGTACTTGCCCGGGAGCCCGGCACCGTCGGCTACCTGGCGTGGGACCCCACCGGCGACAGCCTTTACTACACCACGGACGACCGGATCGTGCGCCTCGCGGTGGCCGCGGGGCAGTCGGAGGAGGTGTTCCGGGCGCCCGAGGGATGGGAGCTGATCTCCGGCGGCCTTGCGGTCACGGCGGACGGACGGTGGCTGCTGTTCGGGGCCGGCCCGCGCACGGGCGCCGGCGTGGAGTACGAGCTGTACCGCCTGCCCGCGCGCGGCGGCGAGCCCGAGCGGCTCACGGCCGGGGGCGGCATCATGCCCGGGCTTCACCCGGGAGGGGGGCTGGTCGCCTACCGGAACCCGCGCACCCGGCCGGGCATCTACGTGCTGGACCTGGCGACGAAGGACGCCCGCCAGGTGCTCCCCGACGACGCCCGGGCGATGTTCTTCCATCCGCACTTCTCGCCGGACGGCCGGCGGCTCCTGGTTTCCCGGCTCCGGCTCACTCCCGCCCAGCAGCGGGCGCGCGGGGGCTTCACTTCCAACATCTACGTGTATGACTGGGAGTGACCGGCCGGGGAGGGCGCGGCAGGGAATCGCCGGCAGCGGGCGAAAATGAACGGCTGGGAGGTGGCCCGAAGATGGTCAACGTTTACGACCATGCCCACGCCCTGGCCCGCGCGCTGAAGGAAAGCCAGGAGTACAAGAACTTTCAGGCCGCCCGTGCGAAGATCAAGGGCAAGCCTTCCGCCGAGCAGATGATCGCGGACTTCCACAAGCGCCAGATGGAACTGCAGGCCGAGGTGCTCCAGGGAAAGGAGCTGACCCAGGAGCAGAAGGAAGGGCTGGAGCGGCTCTACAGCGTGCTGATCCAGGACCTGGACATCCGCGACTACCTGATGGCCGAACAGCGGCTGGGCACGCTGCTCAGCGATATCTACAAGATCATCGGCGAGGCGATCGACGTCGACCTGCCGTTCATGAAGTAAGAGGCGGAGCCCGGCTCCCGCAGGGCCGGGCTCCGCTCTGTGTCTGCGCGCGGCGGCACCTCACCGCCGCCCCGCCGTGTGCCCGCGATCACCTCAGCGGAGCGGCACGATCTGCCCGTCGCGCAGCACGGGCAGGACCGTCAGCGTGCCCAGCTGGGCGCAGTAGTCCAGGTCGTCCTGCATGCCCAGCCGCACCAGGTTCTGCCCGTGGGCGGAAAGGCGCATCAGGTCGACCAGCCGGCCTTCGAACTGGCGGAAGAGCTCCCGGGCCACGAGCCCGAGGTCGTTGGTCTCCACCGGCCAGCCCGAGCGGGCCATGAACTCGAGGATGGCCCCGGCGCAGGCGGTGTCCTCCAGCGAGAACTGGTCGTGAGTGCCCGCGCAGCAGATGGCGACGTCCCTCCCCAGGCGGACCAGCTCCCGCCCGATCGCCGGGGCGTTGAGCAGGCTGGCGATGTAGACCCGGTCGGCCGCCGCCGCGCCCCGGATGGCGCGGGTGCCGTTGGTGGTGGTGAAGAGGATGGGCCGCCCTTTCACCCGCCCCTCGGTGTACTCCAGCGGCGAATTGCCGCAGTGGAAGCCGGGAATGAGCACCGCGTGGCGCTCGCCGCCCAGCAGGAAGTCCCGGTCCGGGTTGTCGCGGGCCATCCGGAAGGCCTCCTCGGGGGTCAGGACAGGTACCACGGTGGCTGCGCCGTTGGCCAGGGCGGTGCAGATGGTGCTGGTCGCCCGCAGCACGTCGATAACCACAGCGATCCGCCCGGCCAGTTCCGCGCCAGGGGGGAGGTGGACCGCGGCGGGATAGACGTCGCCCCCAAGTTCCGGCCCTCCGCGCAAACAGTTAACGTAATTGATTTTACACCAGCGGCGGCTAGGCGGCGAGTTTTCCCGAGCCCGGTACTGTCCGGCCGCCCGCGGGCATAGCCTCTTGGGGGAGGTGTCTCGGGATGCCCCGCTGGGCGCGGTTTCTCTCGTGCACGGTCACCGGGACGCTGCTCTCCTGCGGCGGCGTGCTCCTGGCCGCCGCGGCGGCGGAGCGGTCGCCCGGGTTCTGGCGGGCCTTTCAGGCCTTCGCCGTGACGCCGGCTTTCTGGGGGATGCTCCTGCTCTTCGGCGCGCTGTCCGCGGGGGTGGTGGCCGCCGGACGCGCGCTGGTGCACCTCTACGGCTTGCCGGCCGAGACCGCCGGGGCCATTGGGGGCGCGGCCCTGGCGGCGTGCTACCTGGCGGCCCTGGTGTCAGGCCATCTGCAGGCCTGGGGAGGCTGGGAGGGGACGCTGCCCCGGCTCTGGCCCGCCGCGCTCTGGCTGGCGCTGCCCTTCGCGGCGTCCGGCGCCGCCGCCGGCTGGCTCTGGAACCGGCTCGGATAGGCGGGCCGAAGCAGAGGAGATGTGCCGGGCGAACACGAAAAACTAGAGGACGGGGATGCGGAAGAAAGGGGGTACAGCCCGCATGGGGCTGCGCTCCTTCGTCGCGATTGACGTGGAGACCACCGGAACCTCGCCCGAGCACGACCGCCTCATCGAAGTGGCGGCCGTCCGTTTTGAAGACGGTCGGGAGACCGCCTGCTATTCGCAGCTCATCGATCCGGAGTGTCCCGTGCCGCTGCGAATCCAGCACCTGACCGGCATCCACCCGGGGATGCTGGCCGGCAAGCCCCGGATCGTGGAGGTCGTGCCGGTCCTGGCCGAGTTTTTCGGCGACCTGCCCCTGGTGGCGCACAACGCCCCCTTCGACGTGGCGTTTCTGCAGGCGTCCTTCGCCCGCGCCGGGCGGAGCCTGACCAACTGGAGCTTCGACACGGCCGAACTGGCCCGGATCGCCCTGCCGCTCGCCGGGAACCACCGGCTGGCCACCCTCGCCGAGCTCCTGCAGCTGCCCCTCGCGCACCACCACCGGGCCGAGGACGATGCCCGGGCGTGCGGCCGCCTGTTCCTCGCCCTGCTGGAGCGGGTGGAACAGATGGAGATGGGGCTCCTGCAGTTCGCCCTGGCCGTGGGCGAGCCGGCCGGGTGGTCCCTCGCGCCGCTCTTCCGGGCGGAACTGGAGGCGCGGGCGGCCCGGGGGGAGAGCCCCCGGCCCATCACGGAGTGGATCCGGCCGTATCCCGGCTCCCTCCACCGGCCGGAGCAGGAGACCGAGCCGGGTGAGCCCGAGCCCATCGACCCCGCCCTGGTGCGCTCGGTGCTCGGCGAGGGCGGGGTCCTCAGCGAGGCCCTCCCGCACTACGAGCACCGGCCGCAGCAGCTGGAGATGGCGGAGGCCGTCACCCGGGCGTTCAACGACGGCGCGCACCTGCTGATGGAGGCCGGCACCGGGACCGGCAAGTCCCTGGCCTACCTGGTGCCGGCCTTTGCGTGGGTCCGGTCAAGCGGGGAGAAGGTCGCCATCTCCACCCACACCATCACCCTGCAGGAGCAGCTCTGGGAGAAGGACATCCCGCTCCTGCAGTCGGCCCTCGCCGGCACGCGGCTGGAGGGCGTGCAGGCGGCCCTGGTCAAGGGCAGGAGCAACTACATCTGCCTGCGCAAGTGGGAGGAGGCGGCCGTGGGCGCCGACTTCCTCACCTCGCCCGAGGAGCGCCGCTTTCTCATCCGCCTGGCGGCCTGGCTGGCGGAGACGGAGACCGGCGACCGATCGGAACTGAACCTGACGGGCGAGGAGGAGCGCTACTGGCGCACCGTCCAGTCGGAGGCCGAAACCTGCCTGGGCCCCAAGTGCAAGTGGTTCCGGAACCACTGCTTCGCCTTCCGGGCACGCCGCCGGGCGAAGGACGCTCAGGTGCTCGTCGTCAACCATGCGCTGCTGCTGACCGACCTGGCCACCGGCAACCAGATCCTGCCGCCGTTTCGGCATCTGGTCATCGACGAGGCGCACCACCTGGAGGCGGTGGCGACGCAGAACCTGGGGGTCACCCTGGAGAGCTGGGAGATCGCCAGCACTCTCCAGTTCCTCTACCGGGCTCCGGGCCAGGGCCTCCTGCCGCAGCTCCGGAGGCGGCTGCCCAGGGGCGAGGTGATCCCCGCCCGACCGCCCGTGGGGCTGCCCAGCGAGGACCTCATCGACAAGCTGGTGGGCCTCGTCCAGCACTGCTGGACCGCGGCCGACGAGCTCTTCCGGCTCTGCGCCGAACTGGTGGAGGCGCGCGGCGGGGCCGACGAGGAGGGGGGCACCCGGGCGCTGCGGCTCACCGAGGCCGTCCGCTCGGGGCCGCTCTGGGAAGCGCTGGATCAGGCCCGCGCCAACGCGGTGCACCGGCTGCGCACCCTCGCCGCCGGGCTGGCGGCCCTGGCCGAGGCGCTGGAGATGCGCGATCCGCCCCTGCCCGACGCCGAATCGCTGTTGGTTGACATCCACAAGCAGAATGGTATTCTTATTCAAAGCACCAAAGCAATCGACCGTGTGCTTCTGGAGCCCGCCGACGGCGAGGTGACCTGGATCGAGTCCGCCCCGCGGGGCGACCGCACGCGCGTCGCCCTCCGATCCGCGCCCATCAACGTCGGCGACGTGCTCCGGGCCGAGCTGTTCGGCCGGATGCGCTCCGTCGTCCTGACCTCGGCGACCCTGGCCGTGGGCGGCAGCTTCAGTCACCTGAAAGCGCGCCTGGGCCTGACCAACCTGCCGCCGGACCGGCTCCGGGAAGGCATCCTTTCCTCGCCCTTCGCCTACCGGGAACAGGCCCTCCTCCTGGTGCCGGAAGACCTGCCCAACCCGAATGAGGCAGACTTCGCCCAGGCGGCGGTGGACTTCCTCAGGCGGTTTCTGGTCCGGGCCGGCGGCCGCACCCTGGTGCTCTTCACAAGCCACCGCCAGCTGCGCCAGGTGTATCAGGCCCTGAAGGACGACCTGGAGGCCGAGGGGCTGCTGCTCCTGGGACAGGGGCTGGATGGATCCCGGAGCAGGCTGGTGGCGGAGTTCAAGGCCGGGGAGCGCACCGTGCTCTTCGGCTCCGCCTCCTTCTGGGAGGGCGTCGACATCCCCGGGGCAGAGCTTTCCGCCGTCGTCATGGTGCGGCTGCCCTTCAGCCCGCCCGACGACCCGGTGATGGAGGCCCGCATCGAGGACCTGGAGCGGCGCGGCCTTTCGAGTTTCGTGCACCTCAGCCTGCCGCAGGCGGTGATCCGGTTCAAGCAGGGGTTCGGCCGGCTGATCCGGACCCGCAGCGACCGCGGCGTGGTCATCGTGTTGGACAACCGGCTCTCGCCCCGGGTCAGCCGCTACGGGCTGCAGTTCCTGCGGTCGCTGCCGGGCCCCGCGGTGTTCCGGGGCAGCACCGACGAGGTCATCCGGCGCGCCCTGGAGTGGCTCGATCTGGGCGACGAGCCGTAGACGCGGCCGGAAAGACTACAGAAGTACACCGTCAGGCGGAAGGAGTGTACGGATGGCGCTGGTGCTCCTGACCAACGACGACGGGATATTCGCTCCCGGCATCCAAGCGCTGCGCGCCCGCATGGAGCAGATTCCCGGCCTGGAGGTCTGGGCGGTGGCGCCCGACCGGGAGCGGTCGGCCAGCGGGCACGCGATCACCATGTACCGCCCGCTCTTCCCCATGCGGGTCGACATCCCGGGCGCCAAAGCGCCGTGCTTCTCCGTCACGGGGACGCCAGCCGACTCGGCCAAGCTGGCGATCGAGGCGCTCCTGCCCCGCCGGCCGGACCTGGTCATCTCCGGCATCAACCGGGGGGCCAACCTCGGCACCGACATCTTCTACTCCGGCACCGTGGCCGCCGCGCTGGAGGGGCCGATCCTGGGCATCCCCGCGATCGCCGTGTCGCTGGACACGCCGAACTCGGCGGCGGCGACGGACTATGCGACGGCCGCTGACTTCACCGCGCAGCTGGCCCTGAGGGTACTGGAGGAAGGGCTTCCGGAGGGCACCTTGCTGAACGTGAACGTCCCCGCGCTGCCCCGCAGCGCGATCAAGGGCGTGCGGGTGACCAAGGTGGGGCGGAGGGTGTACCGGGACCAGTGGGTGCGGCGCGTGCACCCGCGCGGCCAGGAGTACTACTGGCTGGCCGGCGAACTGGCCGAGGTCAGCAACGACCGCGAGTCCGACGTAGCGGCGGTGGAGGCCGGGTACATTTCGGTGACGCCGGTGCACCTCGACCTCACCCGCTACGACCAGATCGAGCGGCTTCGCCAGTGGAACATGTCCCTCTGAGGCAGAGTACCGCCGATACGCAGTTGTCGTATATTCTTAATGAGAGTAGTGTCTGGTATGAGACGACCGATCATCGCCCGTGAAGGATGGCCTTTCATCGGCGTGCTGGCGGCGCTCGCCCTGCTCGCGCTCCTCGTCCACCGGGGCGCGGCCGCCGTCCTCGCCGCGCTGGCCCTGTTTGTCATGTGGTTCTTCCGCGACCCCGAGCGGCCGGTTCCACAGGGGGAGCGGCTTGTCGTCTCGCCCGCCGACGGGCGCGTGATGTTCGTGCGCACGGTGGAGGAGCCCCGGTTCATGGGCGGGCGTGCGATCCTGGTGTCGGTCTTCCTATCCATCTTTGACGTGCACATCAACCGCGCCCCCGTCGCCGGCGAGGTGGCCTTTCGGGAGTACGTGCCCGGGAAGTTCCTGGCGGCGTGGGATCACGCGGTGGGCGAGGTGAACGAACGCTCCTACCTGGGCCTGGTGACGGAAGCCGGCCAGCGGGTGCTGGTGAGCCAGGTGGCCGGGCTGCTGGCCCGCCGGATCGTCACCTGGCCCTCGGTGGGCGACCGGCTGGAGCGGGGCGAGCGCATCGGGCTGATCCGCTTCGGATCCTGCACGCAGCTCTGGCTTCCGCCGGGGAGCGAGATCCTCGTGAAGCCCGGCGACCGGGTCCTCGGCGGCCAAACGGTGATAGGGAGGCTTCCGCAGTGAGCGAACGGACGGAACCGTACTGGCATCCTGCCCGGGGGCGCGCCCGCGGCGGGCGGCGCAGGAGGTGGATCCGGGATCGGGGACAGAAGGGGCTCTCCAGCCTGCCCCACCTGTTCACCCTGGCCAACCTCTCCTGCGGCGTCGGGAGCCTCCTCCTGACCATGGACGGCCAGTGGCGCTCGGCGTCGCTGATGATTGTCGGGTCGCTGGTCGCCGACGGGCTGGACGGCCGGATTGCCCGCCTGATGAAGACCGACGGCGCCTTCGGCCGGGAACTGGACTCGCTGGCCGACATCGTGGCCTTCGGCGTCGCCCCCGCTGTGCTGCTCTACCAGATGAGCCTGCGCGAGCTGGGCTTCCTCGGCCTGGCTGTGACCCTGTTCTTCCCGCTGTGCGGCGCGCTCCGGCTCGCGCGGTTCAACATCCGCAAGACCGACGGCTACTTCCTCGGGGTGCCGATCACGGCGGCCGGCACTCTGCTGGCGACCATGGCCTTCTACTTCCTGCAGGAGACGACCGCCCCGCCGCCGCCCCACGTCATCCCTGCCGTCATGGTCGTCCTGGGCTATCTGATGACCTCGACCATCCCGTATCCGGACTTCAAGCAGCGCTCCAGGGGCAAGGGCATCCACGTGTGGCCGGTGGTCGGACCGGTGCTGGCCCTGACCGCGCTGCTGTACAGCGCCGGCTGGAACCCGTGGGCGGTGATTCTGATGCCGCTCACGGCCTACGTGGTGCTCGGCCCGTGGCTGGTGCTCCTCCGCAAGTGGGACGAGAAGGTGCAGCCGTGGCTCGCCGAGGTCACCCGGCGCTGATGCCCCTGTGAGGCCCCGCCAGGCGGCGGGGCCTTTGCATGTCCCTTCGACCCCCACCATATAATGGGTCAAGCCCTCCGAGGGGAGTGAGGAGACATGCGCCGGGCAGACGGTGGAGAGGCCCCGGTCGACTGGGGGGCCCTGGCTTCCGGCGTGCTGTGGGGGCTGCTGCTCATGGCGGTCAGCTCCCTGGCGCTGGGCCTGCTCGACTTCCGGTTTCCCCCCAATCCCCGGGAGGAGGCGGCACGGGCCCTGATCGTGCAGGGCGTGGCCGCCCTCCTGGCCGGAGGCCGGGCGGCCTGGCGGAGCGGGCGGGGACGGATGGTGCACGGGCTGGCGGCCGGAGTGGGCCTCATGGCGGCCGTGACCGTCATCATCGGCATCTTCCGGGACCTCCCCGGCGCCGTTGGGCTGGTGCGGGCGCTGCTGCTGGGCGCCGGCGCCGGTGCCCTGGCCGGGGCCGCCGCAGCGGGCTTCAGCCGCCGGTGACGGCTGCGCCGGGGCTGCGCGCGGCCATCCGGGTTTACAAAACGCGCCTCCGGGGCAGACTCTCCAGCAGAGAGAAGCTGGAAGGGAGGTGCCCCCGTGAGGCGCTTCACATGGCTCGCCGCGCTGGCACTTCTGGCTGTGGTCCCGGCCACCGCCGTGGCCGGCCGCTCCGCCGGTTCCAGTCCGCTGGCGGAGGTGGTCAGCGTCCGGGCGCTCCGGCTGGGCGACACCGGCCCGGCGGTGGCCGAGCTGCAGGAGCTCCTGCGGGCGAACGGTTTCGATCCCGGTCCCGTGGATGGCATCTTCGGTCCCCGCACGGAAGCCGCCGTGGTGGCCGCACAGCGCCACTACGGGCTCACCGTGGACGGCCTGGCCGGCCGCATGACGGTGAGCAGCCTGCAGGCCCTGCGGCAGGCCGCCCGACCCGCCGCCGCCGTGCAGCGGGAGCCGGGCGCGCCGCGGGAGGGGGGACTGGTGGTGTACGGCGCTGCGGCGGCCGCGGCGCCGGCAAAGGCGGCAGAGACGGCAGAGGCGGTCGCTCTCACGTTCCACCACCTGCCGCCCGCTGGTGAGCTGGAGGCCCTGCTCGCGCACCTCAGGGCGCATGACGCCCGGGCGACGTTCTTCGTGACCGGCCGCGAGGCCGAGCGCCGGCCGGCGGACCTGCAGCGCATCCGCGCCGCCGGACATGCCATCGGCGCCCTGGGTTACCGGGAGGTGGACCTGCGGGGCCTGACGCCCGCCGCCGTTCGCATCCACCTGCGCCGGGCCAGCCAGGCCATCGCGCGCGCCGTGGGCGAGCCGCCGGAGTTCCTGCGTCCGCCCCTCGGCCGCTTCGACCGGCAGCTGACCCGTCTGGCGGAGGAGGAGGGGCTGAAACTGGTCCTGTGGTCGAACGCCGTTGCGCCGCCCGGCGCGGACAGCCCCAGTCACCTGGCTGCCCAGGTCCTGCGCGCCTTGCGCCCCGGAGCGGTGCTCATGATCCCGCTGGAAGCGCCGGAAGGCACCGAGGCGGCGCGGCTTGTGCTGGAGGGGCTGGCCGAGGCCGGGTATCGGGCGGTGGCGCTGTCGGCGGAGCTCGTCGACGCCAATTGACAAGATGCGCCATCCATGTCGACCGATTTCTGGAATGACTGGCAGGAATGGGGGCGCCGCGGATCCAATATAGGGGGCAGCAGGCTCATTTCCGGGAGGAAACGGCAATGACGGGAGCTGCTACCTCTGGGTCCACACGGATGAGCGGTGTCGGTCTGCTGTCCGATCTCGCGGCGCTTCCCTGGCACCAGCGCCCGCCGGCAGGCTGGTGGCCGGTCGCGGTCTCCCTGGCCATGGGTCAGGCGGAATCGGCGATCAGCCGCTGCCGGGCGCTGGCAGAGGCGCTGCCCGACCGGCTCGATCTGCGGGCGCGCCTCGGCGTCATGCTCCTGCGGGCCGGGGGCGAGTCCGCCGTGCAGGAGGCGGTGGATCACCTGGCGCCGGCGGTCAAGCGCGACCCCGACCATCCCCACCTGCGGCGGTGGCTGGCGGAGGCCCTGTCCCGCAGCGGCATGCCGGAAGCCGCCCTCGCCCACCTGGACGCCGCACTGCGGGCGAATCCCGATCTCCCCGAGCTCTGGATGGCCAAAGGGAAGACCCTGCTGGCGCTGGGGCGCCCTGAGGAGGCCCTGCTCTACGTCGACGCGGCCCTCACCGGGAGGCCGCGCAGCGGCGCCCTGTGGAACCTGCGGGGGCTCTGCCTGGACGAACTGGGCCGGCTGCAGGAGGCCGCGGAGGCGTACCGCAAGGCGGCCCTGCTCCTGCGCACCGACGGTGCGGCCTGGGCCAACCTGGGGCTGGCCCTCCAGAAGACCGGCCAGACCGCCGAGGCGCTCCGGGCTTTGCTGAAGGCCGTGCGCCTGCGGCCTTCGGATCCCACGCTGCTCAACAACGTGGGCTACACCCTGCTGCGGGCCGGACGCACGCGGGAGGCCATCGAGTCGTACCGCCAGGCCAGCCAGCTGGAGCCCGACTCGCCGCTGACCCTGGGCAACCTGGCGGCGGCGCTCTTCGAGGGCGGCATGATGGCCGAGGCCACCCGCCTCCTGGACGCCGCCCTGGAGAGGGCCCCTGGCGATCCCACGCTGCTCAACAACAAGGGCCACCTGCTCCTGAAGGCCGGCCAGTACCGGGAAGCGCTGGCGTGTTTCGAGGAGGCCCTGAAGCGGGCCCCCGACAACCCCGCCGCCCTGGCGAATCAGGCCGCCTGCTACTTCGCGCTCGGGCGGTACGAGCAGGCGCTGAACGCGTATCGGCTGGCGGTGGCCACCGAACCGCACAACAAGCAGTACCTGTGGTCCATCGGCGTGTGCCTGGAGCGGCTGGGCCGGGCGGAGGAGGCCCTGCAGACCTACAACCAGGCACTGGGCGCTTGAGCGGAACAGGCCGGCGCACCGCGCCGGCCTGTTCATCTATGTGATCGGCGGGGTGCGCGCCCCCCGCCTGGTTGGGCGCCCCGCTACTTCAGGGTAGCGGAGCCGTCTGCCAGGACCTGCTGGGCGTGTTTCACCATCACCTTGACCATTTTGCCGCCGATCCGGCCCCCGATGTGGCCACAGGCGCGTGAGCTCATCTGGGGCCAGCCTTGCTGCATGATGGTGTCCGTGAGGCCTACCTGTTCGGCGACCTCCCACTTCAGGCGGTCCAGAAGCTCGTGCGGCAAAACGCGGCCGGTGGGCGTGAACTGCGCCACGGGCACCACCTCCTGCGGTGTTGCATCCCTAGTGTTCGCCGCAGGCGATGTCGTTATGTCTACCAATCCGCGGCACGGCAGCCGGCCGCGCACCGCCTTCCCGGCCCCACGAAGGAGCCTCGCGGCGCGTTGTCGAAGACTTATCCGGTTTTGGCTATCTTCGGCAGCGCGTGGCGCGAGGAGGTCCTGAAGTTGTCGTCCCGCCCGCTTCTGACGCTCGACATCGGCACCCGCAAGGTGGCCGGACTGGTCACCGTCGCCAGTGCGAAGGGGCTCAGGATCGTCGCCGCAGAGGTCATGGAGCACGCCACCCGCGCGATGCTCGACGGCCAGATCCACGACGTCGTCGCCGTGGCCGAGGTCGTTGCGCGCATCGTCGCGCGGCTGGAGAAGCGCACCGGCGAGTCGCTGCGGGAAGTCGCGGTCGCGGCGGCGGGACGTGCCCTGCGCACCGTGCGCGGGCGCGCCGAACGGCAGCTCTCAGGGCTTACGGAGCTGACGGCCGACGAGGTGTTCAGCCTGGAGCTGGAGGCCGTGCAGGCCGCGCAGACGGCCCTGAGCGAGGTCCTGAAAGAGGGCGAGAAGCCGCAGGACTACCATTACGTCGGCCACTCGGTGACCCGGTGCCTGCTGGACGGCTTTCCGCTCACCAACCTCGTCGGGCAGCGGGGCACAGCCGCCGAAATCGAGGTCATCGCCACGTTCCTGCCCCGGGGCGTGGTCGACTCGCTGCAGGCGGTCCTGGAGCGGTGCAACCTGGAGATGGTCGCCCTCACGCTGGAGCCGATCGCGGCCCTGAGCGTGGCGGTGCCCGAGTCCATGCGCCACCTCAACCTGGCCCTGGTCGACATCGGCGCGGGCACCTCAGACATCGCCCTCACCGCCCGCGGCGCCGTCCTCGCTTACGATATGGTGCCCATCGCCGGCGACGAGATTACCGAGGCGCTCTCCGAGGCGTTTCTGCTGGACTTCAACGTGGGCGAGGCGGTCAAGCGCAAGGCCGGTTCGGCGGAGTCCGTGACGTTCACCGACATCCTCGGCCAGACCCTGGTGAAGTCGCGCGCCGAACTCGTCGCCGCGATGCAGCCGGCGGCGCAGCGGCTCGCAGACCAGATCGCCCGCCGGATCCTGAAGCTGAACGGCGGTCAGCCGCCGCAGGCCGTCCTGCTGGTCGGCGGAGGGTCGCTCACGCCCGGGCTTCCGGAGTACCTCGCCGCCGTGCTGGGGCTGCCGGCCCAGCGGGTGGCCGTGCGCGGCCGCGACGCGATCGCGGGCGTGGAAGGGGCGCGGAAACTGCTGAAGGGACCGGAGGCCGTCACGCCCATCGGCATCGCCGTCGCCGCCCGCGACCATTCCACCCTGGGCTTCTCGTACGTCTATGTTAACGGCACCGGGGTGCGCCTGTTCCGCCCCGGCCGGCTGACGGTGGCCGACGCCCTGCTGGCCGCCGGGGTATCGATCCGGGACCTGCAGGGAACCGTCGGAAAGGGGCTGACGATCACCGTCAACGGCCAGCTGCGCATGGTGCCCGGCACCTTCGGCCGGCCTGCCCGGATCCTGGTCAATGGCGAGCCTGCGGGGCTGGAGACCCCCGTGCAGCATCACGACCGGATCGACGTGGAACCCGGCACCCCCGGACAGCCGGGTCGGGCGACGGTCGCCGAGGTGGCGCCGGAGGCGGCGGAGCAGCTCACCATCACGCTGAACGGCGTCACCCATGCACTCTTGCCGCTGGTCACGGTGAACGGCGAGCCTGCCCGGCCGGACCGGGAGCTGGCGGACAACGACGTTGTGATCGTGCGGCCGCTCCGCACCGTGGAGGACGTCCTGACCGCGCTCGGCTACGGCGACCTGTCGACAGGCGAGGTCATTCGCTATACACTGGACGGCAGACCGGGTTCCCTGGTCTGGCCGCGCTACACCGTCATGGTCAACGGCCGGGAGGCCGGGCCCGACGCGCCGGTCCATCCCGGGG
>QGVE01000256.1 GCA_003242675.1 Bacillota bacterium
CCGCGGCCAGCTTCGCCGCGGCCTCGCCGGCTCCCCGGGCCGAACCCGCCGCGCCCTCCGCCGCCGCTCGCTCCGCCGCGCCGGCCGGCGCGGCCGCCGCCGCCCGGCCCGCCCCGGCGGCGCCCGCATGGCCCGCCGCCGCGCCGCTGCCCTGCGCCCGGGGAGCCTCGGCCCCCTGCGTGCCGGCCAGGGCGCCGGCGGGCGCCAGCTCAGTCTGGCCCAGGACCGGCGGCCGCCGCCAGCGGATGATCAGCCGGAAGGTGGCGTAGTAGAGCAGCGTCCAGAGCGCCCCCAGCGGGAGCAGCAGCCAGCCGTTCTGCTGCCGGTGCCAGTTGACCACCGCCAGGGGCAGGGCGTAGCCCCCCAGGTGGATGTCCAGCACGTAGCCCAGCAGCGAGGCGACCGCCGAAAAGAGCACGTGCAGCCCGAACAGGAGCGGCGAGGCGAAGATGAAGGCGAACTCGATGGGCTCGGTGATGCCCAGGACCATCGCCGTGAGCACGCCGGTGAGCATCATCCCGCTCACCCGCCCGCGCTGCTCGGGCCGGGCCTCGTGGGCCATCGCCAGGGCCGCGCCCAGGGGGCCGAAGGCCAGGGTGAGGAAGAATCCCGAGAGCAGCCGCCCCGCGGCCGGATCGCCGTGGAGGAACCGGACGTACTCGCCCATCACCACCTGGCCGGTGACCGGGTCCGTCCAGGCGCCCATCTGGTAGTCGACGAGCTGGATGAGGATGTGGTGCAGGCCCGTCGGGATGAGCAGCCGGATGATGCCGCCGTAGACGAACGCACCGGCGCCGCCGGCGGCGTAGATCCACTGGCCCAGCAGGGTGATCGCCCGGTGGAAGGCCGGCCACAGGAGGCCGAACAGCCAGCCCAGGGCGACCCCGGCCAGGGCCGCGAGGATCGGGCCCAGCCGCCGGCCGGAGAACAGCGCCAGGAACTCGGGCAGCCGGACCCGCGCCGCATAGCCGTACAGCCAGACGGCGGCCGCGCCGATCGCCACGCCGCCCAGGGCCCCGAAGTTCACCGCCGGGTCGCCGGCCACCCCTGCGGCCACGGCCATCATGGTCAGATAGCCGGCGACGGCGGAGAGCACCGCCATGCCCTCGCCCTGGGCAAACCCGACGGCGATGCCCGCGGCGAAGAAGAGCGGCAGCCAGGCGCGCAGAAGCTCCAGCCCCGCCGACTCCAGCGGCCCGATCCCCAGGACCGTGCCCAGGGCCACCAGGACCGCCGGCAGCGGCACGAAGGTCAGAGGAACCATCAAGCTGGCGGAAGCCCGCTGGAAGAACGCCGCCTTGTCTCGCACCGCACTTACCCCCTCGACAGGCGTGCCAGGTCGCCGAAGTGCATCAGCCGGATCCCCCGCGCCTCCACCCGCTCCCGGGCGGCGGGGGCCGTCAGCGCGGCCAGCTCGACCTCCCGCCGTCCCAGGAGCGAGCTGAGCTGCCGCAGCACGTCGTCCACCTCGCCGGGGTGGGCCACGAGCTCCGTCACGCCCTCCCCCACCCGGTCCAGCCGGGCCAGCAGCACGGGAAGGTCAAAGTCACCCGCCATGGTGCGGTCCGGCGCGGCCAGGCCGCTCTGCCGGACCATGGCGGTGGTGCGGCGCAGGGACGCCCCCAGCAGGAGGCCGGCCGGGCTCCAGCGGGGGAAGGTCCCCGCCGGGAACACGTCCGGCGGCAGCA
>QGVE01000257.1 GCA_003242675.1 Bacillota bacterium
CCACCAGCCAGAAGCGGGGCGTCTTCATGGACCAGGCTCTGGAGGTTCTGCCGGCGGACTACTGGCGCTACTTCCTGATGCACCAGGCGCCTGAGTCCGACGACGCGGACTTCACCTGGGAGCAGTTCGCCGCGGTCATCAACAAGGACCTGGTCGGCATCTTTGGCAACTTCATCCACCGCACGCTGAAGTTGACCGCGTCCCAGTTCGGCAACCAGGTTCCGGCCGGGGGCGAACCCGGGGAGCGTGAGCGGGCGCTGGCCCGTGACTGCGCCGCCGCCGTGGAGGCGTACCGCACTGCTCTCCGGAAGGTGGAGTTCCGCAAGGCTGTGCAGGCACTGCGCCGCCTCTGGATGCTCGGCAACCAGTACCTGGATGAACGGGCTCCCTGGAACCTGGTGAAACGGGACCGGGAAACGGGGGCGATGGTCCTGCGCACAGCCATCAACCTGATCCGGCTCTATGCGCTGGCCGCGGAGCCGATCCTGCCCTTCACCGCCCAGCGGCTGTTCGAGGCGCTGAAGATGACGCCGGCGGAGCGCAAGGTGCCGCTACGTGGCGCCGTCGATCTGAGCGCGCTGGCCCCCGGGCGCCCGTTCGAAAGCCTTCCTCCGCTGTTCCGCCGCCTGGACGCCGCGGAAGTGGAGCGGCTGAAGGCCCGGTTCGGAGGGGAGACCTGACGGCGCGAGAGGGGTGTCCCGATGGCACAGGGACACCCCCTGTGTTGTGAAGAAGGGCAGGGAATTCTGGTTACGGGCAGGAAATGACTGTGGTAGGATCACCAGCCAGGGTCGGGGGCGGTAGGAGTGGCCACAGGGTTATCTCTGGCAGGACCGCTTCTTCCCGGGAAGGCTTGGGGAGACCTTCGGCCCGGGTAACCTGAGTAAGGAGATGCCGGGGCGCTCATCGCCAAGCGGCCTCGCCTGGTCAGGGGATGGGCCCGGTCGGTGTTCCCGCAATCCCCCACTAGCAGGAGGAAGCCGATGGAAGAGCTGTTTGTTCCCCGCATCGGCGGCGTTCTCAGCGCCGACATCGCCGTTCCCGAGTTTGATCGAGAGGCGCGCTTCTACTCCCGCGTGCTCCGCACGGGTCCGAATCCCCTCTGGCGCGGGGACCTGACGAACAACCTCGGCATGCCCATCATCGGCCTCGGCCAGCGCCGCCCCGAATATGAACACCTGCCGCTCCAGTGGATGCCGCACATCCAGGTCGCAGACGTGGCGGCCAGCGTCCAGCGGGCGCTGGAGCTGGGCGGGCGCGAGCTCATGCACCAGAAGGACGGAAGCGGAAACAGCCAGTGGGCCGTGCTGCTGGATCCGAACGGGGCGGCCTTCGGCATCATCCCGGTCGTCCCCCGGGAGCTGATCCCACCCGTACCCTCCGGTGGTGAGGCGAGGCCGGTGGGACGCATCGCCTGGCTCGACCTGACCGTCCCCGACGCAGATGCCACCCGCGACTTCTACCGGGAGGTCATCGGCTGGACGGTGCAGGAGGTCCCGATGAGGGACGGCGGCGAGCCGTACGCCGACTACGCCATGCTGGCCGGCGACGGGCAAGCCGCAGCGGGCATTTGCCACGCGCGCGGCGCCAACGCCGACCTGCCTCCGGTCTGGATGCTCTACCTGCCCGTCGGGGACATGGCGGAAAGCCTCCGCCGGGTGGAGGAGGAGGGCGGCAAGGTCG
>QGVE01000016.1 GCA_003242675.1 Bacillota bacterium
GATCAAGCTGCTGAAGCGGATCAGCTACGGCTTCCGGAACCGCCAGGTCTATGTCAGAAAGATGCTCCTAGCCTTTGTGCCCTTGGCTTGGCTGGCGACCGTTCCACACTTCTTGACGTAGAGCCTGAGCCCACTTGACGCCGTGCCGCAATCTTTGGTAGACTAAATGAGCCTCAGGATGACGACCCCATCGTCTAGAGGCCTAGGACACCACCCTTTCACGGTGGCGGCACGGGTTCGAATCCCGTTGGGGTCACCAAGCATTCGCCCCGGCGCCGGTGGATGGCGCCGGGGCGATGTCTGTTATGTTCCCGGAAATCCTGTGCGGAGCTGACAAAATTCGACAGATTTCGGCAAGGCCGGTGCGCTAGACTGGAGGATGCAACACCGCCGTAGAGGGTGATCGCGTGGCATCTTCCGAGCGTTCCCAGCCGCCGGGCAGGGGGTGGAGGCGGCTTCGCGAGCGGCTGAAAGCCCGCCTGCGCCGGGCATGGCGTCCGCTGCTCTTTGCCGGGATCGTCATCGGGTTCCTCATGGGCCGGGCGCAGCCCTTCAGTCCCGCAGCGCCGTTCGGCATCGCCTTTTACACCGCCGTGCGGGCCGCCGGGTTCGGCCACTTCACGGCCCTGCCGGCCGCGGCCGCCCTGCTGGCCGGCGCGGCCCTGGTCCAGCCGTCAGCCACCTTCGCGACCACCGCGGCCGCCGTCGGCCTGGTCCACGTGCTGGCGGGGCTCGCCCGGGCGAGCGGGCAGTACAGCGCGCTCGCCGCTGCCGTGGTCGCGGCGGCGGTGGCGGCGGGGCAGGGGCTCTTCCGGGATCCCGCGGCCGGGGCGGTGCAGCTGACCTTCTGGGCTACCCTCACCGGCGTGCTGGCCTTGCTGTTCACCCTGGCCGTCGCGGACGCGGCGCAGGGGCGGCAGCCGGGAAGCGGGGCCCCGGAGCTGCCGATCCCCGCGGTCATCCTGCTGGCCTCGGCCCTCACCGGGCTGCAGGACCTGACCCTGTGGGGGCGGCTGCCGCTCCACGGCGTCTTCGCCGGCCTGGCGGTGCTGCTCTGCGCCCACGCAGGCGGCATGGGCTGGGGGGCCGCCGCGGGGGCGGTGATCGGCATGTCCTCCTTCCTCGCCGTGCTGGCGGGTCCGCCGGGGGCGGGGATGGTGCTCCGCGCGCCTTTGCCGGACAGCCAGGCCATGGCGTACGTGGTGGCCGGCTTTCTGGGCGGCGCGTTCCGCGACCTGAAGAAGCCGGGCGTGGGCCTGGCGTACGCTTTGGGCTTTCTCGCGTACAGCATGGCGACGCAGGGGCAGGGGGCCGTGCTGGAGGCCATGGCGCTGTCGGCGGCCGCAGCGACCGTGCTCTTCTGGCTGGTTCCGTCCCAGTGGGTTGAGCACCTCGCCAGGGCGCTGGGCGGCGAGCGCCGTGAGGAGCCTGAGCCCGCAGCGCAGCCGCCCGTGGACGAGGCCGTGCGCGAGGCGCGCGAGCGGCTGCTGGCCGTGGCACAGGCCCTGCGGGAGGTTCAGCGCACCTACGCGCAGGTCGCCGCGGTCGGCTCTCCCCCCGAGGCCGCCCTGGAGCGCCGCCTGCGCGCGCTGACGGAGCAGGTCTGCCGCTCCTGTGCGATGCGGGCCCAGTGCTGGGAGAAGGACGTGGAGGAGACCCGGCGGCTCATGGACGGCCTCTGGCAGCAGATCGAGCAGGAGGGCCCCCTGCCGCTGGCGCCGCTGCCGGGCGCGCTGGAGGAGCGGTGCATCCACCCCGCCCAGGTCGCCGTGACGCTGAACCACCTGCACGACCTGGAGCGGACGGACCGGGCCCTCGCCCGGCGGCTGGAGGAGGGGCGGGCCGTCGCGGGCGAGCACATCCAGAGCGTCGCCCGCATGCTGGATCGCATGGCCGAGGAGATCGCGTCCGGGGCGGGGCCTGCCCGCGGCATGCCGGCGGTCTTCAAGGTCGCGGCGGCGGTGGCGCGCCTGCCGAAGCGGGGCAGTCACGTCTCCGGCGACTCGGCGCTTGCGGTGCCCCTGTCCGGCGGCCGCTTCCTGCTCGCGCTCAGCGACGGGATGGGCGTGGGCCGGGAGGCGGCGGTGCAGTCCGGCGAGTGCGTCCGGCTCCTGCAGCAGCTCCTGGACGCCGGGTTCAGCGCGGAGGTCGCCGTGAAGACGGTCAACTCCGTGCTGCTCCTGCGGGGGCCCGGTGACGCCTTTGCCACCCTCGACGTCGCGCTGCTGGACCTCGCCACCGGGCAGGCCGAGTTCGTCAAGGTCGGGGCGGCGCCCACCTTCATCCGGCGCGGCGCCGACGTGACGCTGGTGCGCATCCCCGCACCCCCCGCCGGCGTCGTCACCGACGTGGCGGTGGAGCCCGAGAGCCGGCTCCTGAACGCCGGGGACCTCGTCGTCATGGTCAGCGATGGGATCCTGGAGGCGGCCCGCGACCAGGCGGACAAGGAGCGGTGGCTGCTGGAGCTGCTGAGCAGGGAGCCCGGCACGGATCCGGAGGAGGTGGCGGAGCGGGTGCTGGCAGAGGCGCTCACGCTGGCCCCGGTCCCCGAGGACGACCTCACGGTGGTGGCGGCCCGGGTCGGCCTGGTGGACGGCGCAGACGGGCCGCCGCGGCCGAAGCCCTCCGGGGAGTGGGCGCCAGCGCTGACCGCGCCCCGCGGGGGCTCGGGCGGGGCCCCGACGAAGCGCCCGCCCAAGCGGTGACGGGCCCGGTCGCCGCTCCCGCGCTCCCGCGGGAGCCCAGCCGGGTGCGGAAGGGAATCCCCGGCCGGTGTCGAAACGCGAATCGGCACCGGGGCCGGGGATTCGCGTGGAGGGGGTGAGCGCGTGCCGCTGCTGGACCGGGTGCGCGAGTACGTGGCCCGGCACGGGATGGTCGAGCCGGGCGACCGGGTGATCGTGGCCGTCTCCGGGGGGCCGGACTCGCTGGCCCTGGCGCATGTGCTCCACCGCCTGGCCCCCGAGTGGCGGCTGTCGCTGCACCTGTTCCACATGGACCACGGCCTGCGGGGGGAGGCGTCGCGGGCGGACGCGGCGTTCGTCGCGGAGTTCGCCCGGGACCTGGCGCTGCCCCTGACCACTGTGACCCTGCGCCCCGGCGAGCTGGAGGCGCTGCCGGGGTCGCTGGAGGACAACGCCCGCCGGAGGCGGTACGCGGAGATGGCGCGCCTGGCCAGGGCCATCGGGGCGCAGCGGGCCGCCACCGGCCACACCCGGAACGACCAGGCGGAGACCGTGCTGATGCGGCTGCTGCGGGGCAGCGGCACCGGCGGCCTCGCCGGCATCCCGCCGGTGCGGCGGCACGGCGACCTCGTCATCATCCGGCCGCTGCTCGGGATTTCCCGGGAGGAGATCCTGGAGTACTGCCGGTCGCACGGGCTCACGCCGCGGGTGGACGCCTCGAACCTGGAAGGGAGCTTTCTGCGCAATCGGATCCGCCTGGAGGTCCTGCCCTTCCTGACGGAGCGATTCGGCGAGGCGGTGGTGGAGAACCTCGCCCAGTCGGCGGAGCTCCTGCGGGAGGACGACCGGCTGCTTACCGAGCTCGCCCGGGAGGCCTGCGGCCGGTGCGGCTGGCAGGAGGTCGAGGCGGGGCCGGGGAATCTGGTCGTTGAGCTGGACGGCACGCGCCTCGTGCGGGAGCCGCCGGCCCTGGCGCGCCGGGTCGTCCGGATGGCCGTCCAGCGGGTCAGCGGCTCGGCCTACGGGCCCGGGCTGGCGACCGTGAACCGGGTCCTGGACCTGGCCGGGCGGACGGACGGCAGCCGCAGCCTGGATCTGCCGCAGGGGGTGCGCTTTTCCGTCGCCTACGGCCGGTGCCGCTTCGCGCGCCGCAGCCCCGGGGCGAGCCCGGGCGGGGACTGCCGGAGCCCGGTCTGGCCGCTCGCCGTGCCCGGCGAGACGCCGATCCCGGCCCTCGGCGTGACGGTTGTGGTGGAGGTGGCCCCCGCGGCGGCGATGCCGGCCCGCCTTGCGGCCGACGAGGAGTGGTTCGACCCGGTGCGGCTGCCGGGGCCGCTCGCCGTGCGGACGCGGCGGCCTGGCGACCGGCTCTGGCCCGTGGGCATGCAGGGTTCGAAGAAGCTCCAGGATATCCTGGTGGACGCCAAGGTGCCGCGGCAGGAGAGGGATGGTCTGCCGGTCCTCGTCGCGGGCGATACTGTAGTCTGGGTTCCCGGGATCTGCCGGGACCGCCGGTTCCGGCCCGACCGGCAGTCGCACCAGGCCCTGCGGGTCGTGGTGCGCAGCGGCCCGGCCGCGCCGGGCAGCGGCGGCGGAGCCGCTCGGGCGTCGGTTGCTCCGGTGGATTGAATATGGTACACTGAACAAGTATCTCTAGTGGCCGTGCGGCCGACTCAATGAAGTGGAGGAAGAGCAGCGCTCTACGCCCTGTGGCGTTTTCCCTGCGGAAGGAGGGGCCCGGGAGATTTGAACAAGCTATTTCGCAGCCTTGCGTTCTATATGCTGATTCTGGTCATCTCAGTGGCGATCGCCGTCCAGCTGGGAGGGACCAGTCAGCGGACCACCCGGCTGTTTTACTCTGACCTGGTCAGGTACATTCAGCAGGGTGAAGTCCGGAGCATCACCCTGAGCGGGACGTACGCTGAGGGCGAGCTCGTGAATGGCGAAAAGTTCACCGTGGACCTGCCCTCGACGTCCGCACAGGCGCCGCTGGTGGAGATGCTGCAGGAGCGTCCGGAGATCAGGCTGGAGTTCCGCCAGGACAACACGTCCGGCATCTGGGCCATGCTGCTGCAGACCCTGGTGCCGGTCGTGCTGGTGCTTCTCGCGTTCTTCTTCATCATGCAGCAGACCCAGGGCTCCGGGAACCGGGTGATGCAGTTCGGCAAGGCCCGGGCACGCCTGGTGACGGATGACCGCAAGCGGGTCACGTTTGACGACGTGGCCGGCATCGACGAGGTCAAGGAAGAGCTGGCGGAGATCGTCGACTTCCTGAAGCACCCGAAGCGCTACTTGGAGCTGGGCGCCCGCATTCCCAAGGGCGTGCTGCTCTACGGCCCGCCCGGGACGGGCAAGACGCTCCTGGCCCGCGCGGTGGCCGGCGAGGCAGGGGTGCCTTTCTTCTCCATCTCCGGCTCCGACTTCGTGGAGATGTTCGTCGGCGTCGGCGCGAGCCGGGTGCGCGACCTGTTCGAGCAGGCGAAGAAGAACGCGCCCTGCATCGTGTTCATCGACGAGATCGACGCCGTGGGCCGGCAGCGCGGAGCCGGGTACGGCGGCGGGCACGACGAGCGGGAGCAGACCTTGAATCAGCTGCTGGTGGAGATGGACGGGTTCACGGCCAACGAGGGCATCATCGTCATCGCCGCCACCAACCGGCCCGACGTGCTCGACCCGGCCCTGCTCCGGCCGGGCCGCTTCGACCGGCAGATCGTCATCGACCGGCCCGACCTGAAAGGCCGGCTGGCCATCTTCCAGGTGCACGCGAAGGGCAAGCCGCTGGAGCCCGACGTCGACCTGGAGGTGTTGGCCAAGCGGACGCCGGGGTTCACCGGCGCCGATATCGCCAACGTGATGAATGAGGCGGCGCTTCTGGCCGCGCGGCGGCGGAAGAAGAAGATCTCCATGCAGGACGTGGAGGACGCGATCGACCGCGTGCTGGCCGGCGGGCCCGAGCGGCGGTCCCGGGTGATCTCGGAGCGGGAGAAGCGCATCACGGCCTACCACGAGGCCGGTCACGCCGTGGTGGGCCACATGCTGCCCCACATGGACCCGCTGCACAAGATCACCATCATCCCGCGCGGCCGGGCCATGGGCTACACGCTCTTCCTGCCGGTGGAGGACCGCTATAACATCTCCAAGTCGGAGATCCTCGACCGGATGACCATGGCCCTGGGCGGCCGGGCCGCCGAGGAGATCACGTTCGGCGAGATCACCAGCGGCGCGCAGGACGACATCGAGCGCACCACGCAGTGGGCGCGCCGGATGGTGACCGAGTGGGGCATGAGCGAGAAGCTCGGTCCCCTCACCTACGGCCTGAAGCAGGAGGAGGTCTTCCTCGCCCGCGACATCACCCGCCTGCGCAACTACTCCGAGGAGGTCGCCGGGCTGATCGACGAAGAGGTGCGCAAGTTCGTCAACATGGCCTACCAGCGGGCGATCGACATCCTGACCGAGCACCGGGACGCCCTGGAGAAGGTGTCCCAGGTGCTCCTGGAGAAGGAGACCCTGGAGGGCAAGGAGCTGCAGGAGCTGCTCGAGCAGGTGCTGCCGCCCAGGCCCAAGCCCGAGCCGCTGAAGCCGCGGTGGGCCACCGGCGGTGGTACCTCTCAGGTGGCCCCGGCGTTCTGATCAAGGCTGAATGCCCCCGCCAGCGACGTGGCGGGGGCTTTTCGCAGGGAGAGGGGATGGTGCTGTGGGCCGTGCCTATGCGGGCTACCCGATGCCGTCCTGCCACGCGCTCATCCGCGACGGCGACCGGGTGCTGCTGGTCCAGCGGGCCACGCCGCCGCTTCAGGGGTACTGGGGGCTCCCCGGCGGCCGGGTGGAGCTGGGCGAGACCGTGCAGGAGGCCCTCCTGCGGGAGGTGCGGGAGGAGACGGGCCTCGAGGTGGCCGTCGAGCGCTACCTGGGGTACATGGACGCGATCGACCGGGACGAGGCGGGGAGGGTCCGCTTCCACTACGTCGTACACTACTTCGCGGCCCGGCCGGCCGGGGGCACCCTGGCCGCGGCCGACGACGCGGCCGACGTCCGCTGGGTGGCGCTGTCCGAGCTGGAGCGGCTGCCCGTCACGGACTCCGTTTATCTGTGCCTCGACTGGGCCCGGGAGGAGAGCCCGCGGGCCGGGGCAGACTAAGGCGCAGAAGGAGGGTTCCCGTTGGCCGATCGCTTCACCCGCTTCCCCCTGCACGAGGGTGTGAACCTCTACGTGCAGCCGACGAAGAAGTTCAAGACGACGGCGGTCTACGTGTACTTCCACATGCCGCTGGAGCCGGTGACGGTGACCTATAACGCGCTGCTGCCGATGGTGCTCGCCCGGGGTTCGGCCGACTTCCCCACGACGGCGGCCCTCTCCCGCCACCTGGATGAGCTGTACGGAGCGTCCTTCAGCGCCGACGTCGCCCGGCGGGGCGAGGTGCAGTCGATCGTCTTCCGGCTGGAGGTGGCGGACGACCAGCACATCCCCGGCGAGAGCGGCCTCTTGCTGCGGGGCCTGGACGTGCTGGGCAGCGTGATCACCCGGCCGCTGCTGGCGGGCGAGGGGTTCAAGCCCGAGTACGTGGAGCAGGAGCGGACGAACCTCCGGCAGATGATCGAGGGGCTCATCAACGACAAGCGGCGCTACGCCCTGGTGCGGTGCACGGCCGAGATGTGCGCGGGTGAGCTCTTCGCCCTGTACCGGCTCGGGCGGGTGGAGGACCTGGACGGGGTCACGCCGGAGAACCTGCTGGCCCACCACCGGCGGGTGCTGGCGGAGGCGCCGGTGGATATCTTCGTCCTGGGGGACGTCGACCCGGAGCGGCTGGCGGAGGAGGTTCCCCGCCGCATCCCGCTTCCGGCCGGGAGGCGCCGGTTCCCCGACACCCTCGTGAAGCGCCGGCCGGAGGGGCCGCTCAGGGAAGTGGTCGAGCGGATGGACGTCAGCCAGGGCGTCGTCGTCATCGGCTTCCGCACGGGGATCACGCTCCGGGACGATCTCTACTTCCCCATGCTGGTGGCCAACGGCGTGCTCGGGGGCTTCTCCCACTCCAAGCTGTTCCAGGAGGTGCGGGAGAAGCGCTCGCTGGCCTACTTCGCCTACTCGGCGGTCGAGACGGTGAAGGGCGTGGGGTACATGTACGCGGGCGTGGAGTTCGCCGACGCGGAGCAGTGCCGGGCGATCATGCTGGAGCAGCTGCGGGCCTTGCAGGAGGGCCAGCTCTCGGAGGCGGAGCTGGAGATGACGAAGGCGACCCTGGTGAACGACATGCTGAGCGCGGCGGACAGCCCGGCGGCCATGGCGGAGCTGGCCGTGGACCAGGTGTTTTCCGGCCGCGACCTCTCCATCGACGAGCGGGTCGCGCGCTTTCGGCAGGTGACCCGGGAGCAGGTGGCCGAGGCCGCGCGCCACTTCACGCCCGACACGGTCTACCTGCTGACCAGACCGGAAGGGGGAGCGTAAGCGGTGGAGCGCCACTTCGACCCCATCCTGCGGGATGAGCTTTACACCGAGCGGCTGGAGTGCGGCCTGACCGTCGCCGTGCTGGTGAAGCCCGGCTTCCGGCAGGCCACCGGCCACCTGGCCGTGCACTACGGCTCCGTCGACAACTGCTTCGTGGACCCGGACTCGGGCGAAGAGGTGCAGGTGCCGGACGGGATCGCCCACTTCCTGGAGCACAAGCTGTTCGAGGATCCCGACGGCAACGTGGCCGACCGGTTTGCCGAGCTGGGGGCCGAGGTGAACGCCTACACGACGTACACCCACACCGTCTATCACTTCACCACCGCGGCGCACTTCCCGGCCTGCCTCGACCTCCTGCTGGAGTTCGTGCAGGAGCCTTACTTCACCCCCGAGTCGGTGGCGCGGGAGCAGGGCATCATCGAACAGGAGATCCGGATGTACATGGACGACCCCGGCTGGCGCTCCTCCGCCAACCTGATGGAGGCGCTGTTCGTCCGGCACCCGGTGCGCCTGGACATCGCCGGCACGGTGGAGTCCATCCGCCGGATCGACCCCGATCTGCTCTACCTCTGCCACCGGGTCTTCTACCACCCGTCCAACATGGTGCTCTTCGTCGCCGGCGACCTGGACCCGCAGGCGGTGGTGGAGCGGGCGCGGGCCGCCTTCGCCCGCCGCCGTTACCCGCCCCGGGGGCCGATCCAGCGCTGCCTGCCCGAGGAGCCGCAGGCGATCGCCGAGCGGCGGCGGGTCCAGGAGCTGGTCGTGAGCCAGCCCATCTTCCGGCTGGGCTTCAAAGAGAAGCGGGTGGGCGTGACGGGCAGGCCCCTGCTGGAGCGGGACCTCCTCACCGCCATCGTCCTGGACGTCCTGGTCGGCAAGGGCTCCCCGCTCTACACCCAGCTGTACGAGAGCGGCCTGATCGACCAGCGCTTCGGCTTCGGCCACGAGCCGGGGGTCACCTTCGGCTACACCTACCTCACGGGCCCCACGCCGGACCCGGCCGCCCTGGAGGCCCGGCTCCTGGAAGGGCTGGACCGGGCCCGGGAGGAGGGCATCGCGCCGGAGGACTTCGAGCGGGCCCGCCGCAAGCTGGTCGGCCGCATCCTGAACCTGATGAACGACCTGGAGGGGCTCTCCTACCTGTTCATCGACGGCTTCTTCAAGGGGATCGGGCTCTTCGACGAGATCCCCGCGCTGCAGTCCCTGACGGTCGAGGCGGCCAACGAGCGGCTGAGGGAGCACTTCGACGCGGCCATGGCGGCGACGTCGGTCATCGCCCCCCGGTCCTAGCCCGGTCGCGGGGGTGAGGCACGGAGGGGGGATGCTCGGCCCCACAGCGTAGTCCCGGGCGTAGACTTTTAGCGTCCGAAGGTTGGATTTTCAACTGTAGGGGCGTGAGCTATGTTGTAAGCGTAGGCGATCACTTGGGTCGGCTGAGCCCACGCCCGGTAGCTGACCCCCCAATCGGCCACACACAACGCAGCAGCCGACCAAGCTCAATCCCAGCATCCACACGCGCTCTGTACACGCATCCAGTCGACCCGAGGATCACCCACCGCTCACCCTCCTTTGTTCCGGTCCTCAGCCTGCCCCCACGGGTTGAGGACAACCCTCCCCTTTGCCGTAGCCAGCGTCCTCCCCCCACGGGACGCTGGCCCCCTTTTTTTGTGCGCCCTTTGACCGGTTTAAAGCGACACCGTAGTCGTTTGCCTCCCGGGTTTTTCGATTCCTATAATGGGAGCAGGCTAATGCGGGAGGTACAATCCATGAAGACGGTTGCACTCGGTGCCCACCTAACCCTCCCGGAAGTCGTGGCTGTCGCCCGGCATGGGGCGCGCGTCGTGGTCCCCCCGGAGGTGCGGCAGCGGGTAGCCAGAGCGAGCGAGATGGTGGAGCGGCTGGTGCGGGAGCGCCGGCCGGTCTATGGCATCACCACCGGTTTCGGCAAGTTCAGCGACGTTCCCATATCCGCCGAGCAGACGGAAGCGCTGCAGCGCAATCTGCTCATGAGCCACGCCTGCGCCGTGGGCGAGCCCCTCGCGCCGGAGGTCGTCCGGGCGATGCTCCTGCTGCGCGCCCAGGCGCTCTCCCGGGGCCACTCCGGCGTGCGGGTGGAGACCCTGGAGATGCTCGTGGCGTTCCTCAACCTCGGCCTCACCCCTGTGGTGCCGGAGCAGGGCTCCCTGGGCGCGAGCGGCGACCTGGCGCCGCTGGCCCACATGAGCCTGCCGCTGATCGGCCTGGGTGAGGCCGTTGTCAATGGCGAGCGACTTCCCGGAGCGGAGGCGCTCCAGCGGGTGGGCCTCAGGCCCCTGACGCTCACGGCCAAGGAAGGGCTCGCCCTGATCAACGGCACGCAGGCGATGACGGCCCTGGGCAGCCTCGGCCTCTACGACGCGCAGATCCTGGCGAAGACCGCGGACATCGCCGCGGCCCTGACCGCCGAGGCCCTGGGGGCGATCCCCGCGGCGTGGGACCCGCGGGTGCAGGCCCTGCGGCTCCACACGGGGCAGCAGGCCGCGGCCCGCAACCTGCGCCGGCTCACAGAAGGTTCCCGCCTCACCACGCGGCCCGGTCAGATGCGCACGCAGGACCCGTACACCCTGCGGTGCCTGCCTCAGGTGCACGGCGCCAGCCGGACGGCCATCGAGCACGTGGCGCAGGTGCTGGACTGGGAGATGAACGCCGTCACCGACAACCCGCTCCTCTTCCCCGACGGGGATGAGGTCATCTCGGGCGGCAACTTCCACGGCCAGCCCGTGGCCCTGGCGATGGACTACCTCGCGATCGCCGTCGCGGAGCTGGGCAACATTGCCGAGCGGCGCATCGAGCGGCTGGTCAACCCGCAGCTCTCGGGGCTGCCGGCGTTCCTCACGCGCAACGGCGGCGTGCACTCCGGCCTCATGATCACCCAGTACACGGCGGCGTCCCTGGTGAGCGAGAACAAGGTGCTCGCCCACCCGGCCAGCGTGGACTCCATCCCGTCCAGCGCCAACCAGGAGGACCACGTCTCGATGGGGACCACCGCGGCCCGCAAGGCCCGGCAGGTGATCACCAACGTCCGCCGGGTGCTGGCGATCGAGCTCCTGTGCGCCGCCCAGGCCCTGGAGTTCGTCGGGCCGGAGCGGCTGGCTCCGGCCACCCGCGCGGCCTACGAGGCGATCCGGGAGCGCGTGGCGCCGCTGGAAGGCGACCGGGTGCTGGCGCCGGACATCGAAGCCCTCGCGGACCTGGTGCACAGCGGGGAGCTGGTCGCCGCCGTCGAGGCGGTGACGGGCCCCCTGGAGTAGAGGAGCGAGTGAAGCAACGAGGGGGTATGGGAGATGACCCGGACGGTTCGCGCCCCGCGCGGCACGCAGCTCTCGTGCAAGGGGTGGCAGCAGGAGGCCGCCCTCAGGATGCTGATGAACAACCTGGACCCCGAGGTGGCTGAGCGGCCGGAGGAGCTGGTCGTGTACGGCGGCGCCGGGAAGGCCGCCCGCTCCTGGGAGGCCTTCGACGCGATCGTGAAGGCGCTGCGCAACCTGGAGGACGATGAGACGCTGATCATCCAGTCCGGCAAGCCGGTGGCGATCTTCCGCACGCACCGGATGGCGCCGCGCGTCCTCATCGCCAACTCCAACCTCGTCGGCCGGTGGGCGACCTGGGAACACTTCTGGGAGCTGGAGCGGAAGGGCCTCATGATGTTCGGCCAGATGACCGCCGGCTCGTGGATCTACATCGGCACCCAGGGCATCCTCCAGGGCACCTACGAGACGTTTGCCGAGGCGGCGCGGCAGCACTTCGGCGGCACCCTGAAGGGGCGGCTGGCCCTCACGGCCGGCCTGGGCGGCATGGGCGGCGCCCAGCCGCTGGCGGTGACGATGAACGAGGGCGTCGCGATCATCGTGGAGGTCGACGAAGCGCGCATCCGGCGCCGGCTGGAGCACGGCTACCTCGACCGGATGACCCGCAGCCTGGACGAGGCCCTGGCCTGGGCGCGGGAGGCCATGGACAAGGGCGAGCCGCTCTCCATCGGCCTTCTGGGCAACGCCGCGACGATCTACCCGGAGTTCGTCCGGCGCGGCGTGATCCCGGACGTGGTGACCGATCAGACCTCGGCGCACGACCCGCTGAACGGCTACATCCCGGAGGGACTTTCGGTCCAGGAGGCCGCGGAGCTGCGCAAGCGGGATCCCCAGGAGTACATCCGCCGGGCGAAGGCCTCCATCGTCAAGCACGTGCAGGCCATGCTGGACCTGCAGAAGGCGGGGGCCGTCGTCTTCGACTACGGCAACAACATCCGGCAGCAGGCGTATGAGGAGGGGCTGAAGGACGCCTTCTCCTTCCCCGGCTTCGTGCCGGCCTTCATCCGGCCGCTGTTCTGCGAGGGCAAGGGCCCGTTCCGCTGGGTGGCGCTCTCGGGCGATCCGGAGGACATCTACAAGACCGACCGGGCCGTCATGGAGCTGTTCCCCGAGAACCAGTCGCTGCGCCGGTGGCTGGAGATGGCGCAGAAGAAGGTCCGCTTCCAGGGGCTGCCGGCCCGCATCTGCTGGCTCGGGTACGGCGAGCGGGTCAAGGCCGGGCTCAAGTTCAACGAGATGGTCGCCAGCGGCGAGCTGAAGGCGCCGATCGTCATCGGGCGCGACCACCTGGACGCCGGCTCGGTGGCCTCGCCCAACCGGGAGACCGAGGCGATGAAAGACGGGTCCGACGCGGTCGCCGACTGGCCCCTGCTGAACGCCCTGCTCAACACCGCCGCGGGCGCGACCTGGGTCTCCATCCACCACGGCGGCGGCGTGGGCATCGGCTACAGCCAGCACGCCGGCATGGTCGTCGTGGCGGACGGCACGGAGGAGGCGCGGCTCCGCCTGGAGCGGGTGCTGACCACCGACCCGGGCATGGGCGTCGTGCGCCACGCGGACGCCGGGTACGAGAAGGCGCTGCAGGTCGCGCGGGAGCGCGGCATCCGGCTCCCCATGTACGAGTGACCGGGAGCCGCACGGGGAGGAGGGGGTCCGTTGAATCCGAACGTGCTCGTCGAGTGTGTGCCGAACTTCAGCGAGGGGCGGCGGCCGGAGGTGATCGAGGCCATCGCCGGGGCCATCGCGGCCCAGGGGGTGAAGGTGCTCTCGGTCTCGGCCGACGCCGACCACAACCGCTGCGTCATCACCTTCATCGGGTCGCCCGAGGCCGTGGCCCGGGCCGCCCTCCGGGGGGCCGAGGTGGCCATCCGGCTGATCGACCTCAATCACCACAAGGGCAGCCACCCCCGCATGGGCGCGGTGGACGTCATCCCCTTCGTGCCGGTCCAGAACTGCACGATGGAGGACTGCGTCGCCCTGGCCCGGCAGGTCGGCGAGGCCCTGGGCAACATGGGCGTGCCGGTCTTCCTGTACGAGGAGGCGGCGACCCGCCCCGACCGGCGCAACCTGGCCGACATCCGGCGCGGGGAATTCGAGGGGCTCCGGGAGCTGATCGGCGTCGATCCGGCCAAGGACCCGGACTTCGGCCCGAAGCGGATCCACCCCACCGCGGGCTGCACCGCCGTCGGCGCGCGCATGCCCCTCATCGCCTTCAACGTCAACCTCGGGACGTCCGACCTCTCCATCGCGAAGAAGATCGCGCGGGCTGTCCGCGGCTCCAGCGGCGGCCTCGTGCACTGCAAGGCCATTGCGGTGCCCCTCCAGGACCGGAACCAGGTGCAGGTCAGCATGAACATGGTCAACTACAAGGAGACGCCGCTTCACCGGGCGTTCGAGCTGATCCGGATCGAGGCCGAGCGCTACGGCGTGCCGGTGGTGGGGTCGGAGATCATCGGGCTGGTGCCCGTCGACGCCCTGGTGGGCGTCGCCCGCCACTACCTGCGTCTGGAGGGCTTCAAGAGCGACCAGGTGCTGGAGAAGCGGCTCCTGGAGTGACGGCGGCCGGCAGGAAGGGCGCGGCCGGCCCCGCAGGGGAGACGGGGGGATGACGATGGCGCCGGTGGATCTCTTGATCGTGGGCGCGAGCGAGCTGGTGACGATGGCCGGGGGCCCCCGCCGGGGCGAGCGGCTGAAGGACGCCGGGGTCATCCCCGGCGGGGCCCTGGCCGCCAAGGACGGGCGCATCGTGGCCGTGGGGCCGGAGGACGAGGTGCTGGCGGCAGTGGAGACCGGCCCGGACACGCAGGTCATCGACGCCCGGGGGCGGGCGGTGATCCCGGGCTTCGTCGACCCGCACACGCACCTCTGCTTCGCCGGGGACCGGGCGGAGGAGTTCGCCCTGCGCCTGGGCGGGGCCACCTACCAGGAGATCGCGGCGCGGGGCGGCGGCATCCTGGAGACCGTGCGGGCGACCCGGGCCGCGAGCCAGGCCGAGCTGGTCGACCTGGGCCTCGCACGGCTGGACCAGCTGGCCCTGAGCGGCACGACGACGGTGGAGGTGAAGTCCGGCTACGGGCTTACCACGGAGCACGAGCTGAAGCAGCTGCGGGCGATCCGGGCGATGGCCCGCCGGCACCCGCTCACCGTCGTGCCCACCTTCATGGGCGCGCACGAGGTGCCGCCGGAGTACCGCACCCGCCGCGCGGCGTACGTCGACCTGCTGGTGGAGGAGATGCTGCCGGCGGTGGCGGCGGAGCCGGGCCTGGCCCGGTTCGTCGACGTCTTCACCGAGCAGGGGGTCTTCTCGGTCGAGGAGTCCCGCCGGATCCTCGCGCGGGCGAAGGCGCTGGGGTTCGGGCTGAAGGTGCACGCGGATGAGCTGTCCGACCTGGGCGGGGCCGCGCTCGCAGCCGAGATGGGGGCCGTGAGCGCCGACCACCTGCTCCACAGCTCGGACGAGGGGCTGGCCAGGCTGGCGGAGGCCGGCACCGTGGCGGTCTGCCTGCCGGGGACGTCGTTCTGCCTGATGAACGCCCCGTACGCCCGCGCCCGGCGCATGATCGAGCTGGGCTGCACGGTGGCCCTGGCCAGCGACTACAACCCGGGCTCCTGCCCGGCCTACGCGATGCCCTTCATCCTCACCCTGGCGTGCATGCACCTGGGGCTTGACCCCAGCGAGGCGCTCGCGGCGGCGACGATCAACGCCGCGGCGGCGATCGGCCTGGAGGCGGAGGTGGGCTCGCTGGAGGTGGGCAAGCTCGCCGATGTGGTGGTGCTCACGACGCCGAGCCACTGGCACATCCCCTACCACATGGGCATCGGCGTGGTGGCAAAGGTCGTGAAACGGGGCAGGCTTATCGTGGACGAGGGAAAGGTACTCAGGAGGTAGTGGCGGGAATGCACATCGGGGAACAGACGGTTCGCGCGTTCTGCGATCAGGTGGCGGCCGCGACGCCGGCCCCCGGCGGCGGGGCTGTGGCAGCGGTGGCCGGGGCCCTGGGCGCCAGCCTGGTCGCCATGGTGGCGGGGCTGACCCGGGGGCGGGAGAAGTTCCGGGACGTGGAAGAGGTGATGGCCGCCGCCCAGGAGGCAGGCCTCCGGGAGGCCGGCGCGCTCCTGGAGCTGGCGAACGAGGACCAGGCGGCGTTCAATCAGGTGATGGCCGCGCTGGCGCTGCCCAAGGGCACGCCGGAGGAGAAGGCGGCCCGCCGGCAGGCCGTTCAGGAGGCGTATCGCGCGGCGACCCGCACGCCGCTGGAGACGATGGAACACTGCCTCGAGGTGATGCGGCACGCGCTGGCCGTGGTGGCGCAGGGCAACCCGAGCGCCGCCACCGACGCGTGCGTGGGGCTCCTGATGGCCTCGACCGGCTTCGAGGGGGCCCTGTGGAATGTGGCGATCAACCTCGGCTCCATCGCGGACGAGGCCTTCCGCCAGGAGACGATGGAGAAGGTGGAGAAGATGCGTGCGGAAAGGGAGGAGGTGCTGGAGGCCTTCCGAAGCCTGGTGCCCGATCCGGTGGAGCGGTTCTTGAAGAAGCAGTAGGCAGCAGCGGAGTGACCAGTGGAGGAGGAACGGAACTTGCTCTCCGACATCGCCATTGCGCAGCGCGCACGGCTTGAACCGATCGTGAAGATCGCGGAGCAGATCGGACTGGGTCCCGACGACCTGGAGCTGTACGGCCGCTACAAGGCCAAGGTGGCCTCCCACGTGTGGCCGCGCGTGAAGTCCAACCCCGACGGCAAGCTGATCCTGGTCACGGCCATCAGCCCGACGCCCGCCGGCGAGGGCAAGACCACGGTGACGGTGGGGCTCGGCCAGGCGATGGCGCGGATCGGCAAGCGGGCCATCATCGCCCTGCGGGAGCCCTCGCTGGGGCCGGCGTTCGGCGTCAAGGGCGGCGCGGCCGGCGGCGGCTACTCGCAGGTCGTCCCGATGGATGAGATCAACCTGCACTTCACCGGCGACTTCCACGCCGTGACGGCGGCCAACAACCTGCTGGCGGCGATGATCGACAACCACCTCCACCAGGGCAACAAGCTGGGGATCGACCCGCGGCAGATCACCTTCAAGCGGGTCCTCGACATGAACGACCGGGCCCTGCGGTCGGTGGTGATCGGCCTCGGCGGCATGAACGGCGGCGTGCCGCGGCAGGAGGAGTTCATGATCACGCCGGCGTCGGAGGTCATGGCGGCGCTCTGTCTGGCCGAGGACCTGGCCGACCTGAAGCGGCGCTGCGGCGAGATCATCGTGGGCTACACCTACGACGGCAAGCCGGTGCGGGCGCGCGACCTGAAGGCGGAGGGGGCGATGGCGACCCTCCTGAAGGACGCGATCAAGCCGAACCTGGTGCAGACCCTGGAGAACACCCCCGCCTTCGTGCACGGCGGCCCCTTCGCGAACATCGCCCACGGGTGCAACACCGTCGTGGCGACCCGGCTGGCCCTGAAGCTGGCCGACTACGTGATCACGGAGGCCGGCTTCGGCGCGGACCTGGGGGCGGAGAAGTTCATCGACATCAAGTGCCGGCTGAGCGGCCTGCGCCCGGATGCGGTGGTGCTGGTGGCCACCATCCGCTCGCTGAAGATGCACGGCGGGCTGAAGAAGGACGAGCTCACCCGCGAGGACCTGGAGGCCCTGCGGCGGGGCAGCGCCAACCTGCTGCGCCACCTGCACAACGTCACCGAGGTGTTCGGCCTGCCGGCGGTCGTCGCCATCAACCGCTTCGCCAGCGACACGGACGCGGAGATCGCGCTGGTGCGGGCCCTGGTGGAGGAGGCCGGCGCGACCGCCGTCGTGGCGGACGTCCACGCCCGGGGCGGCGAGGGCGGCATCGAGCTGGCCGAGCGGGTGGTGGAGCTGGTCAAGCAGCCGAACCGGTTCCGCTTCGTCTACGACGACGAGGACAGCCTGAAGACCAAGATCGAGAAGATCGCCACCCGGGTCTACGGCGCCGACGGCGTGGACTTCACCCGGGAGGCCAGCCGCATGCTGAAGAAGCTGGAGAACGAGGGCTTCGGCCGCGCGCCGGTCTGCATCGCCAAGACCCAGTACTCGTTCTCCGACGACCCGAAGAAGCTGGGCGCGCCCACCGGCTGGCGGCTCACGGTGCGGGAGGTGCGGCCGAGCGCCGGCGCGGGCTTCGTGGTGGTGCTGACGGGCGAGATCATGACCATGCCCGGGCTGCCCCCCGTTCCGGCCGCGGAGAACATCGACATCTCCCCGGACGGCGAGATCGTGGGGCTCTTCTGACGGGACCGGGTGCCGCGCACGCCCTTGCAGGGAGAGGCGAAGGCCGGGGCGAATCACTCCCCGGCCTTCGCACAGTTTTCAGCGAGGTGACGCAAGTCCATGTGGCAGATTTCCTGGCGGGGCCGCACCCTGGAGCTGGGAAGGCGCTCGGTGATCATGGGCATCCTGAACGTGACGCCGGACTCGTTTTCCGACGGCGGCCGCTGGGCGGATCCGGACCGGGCCGTCGAGCGCGCCCTGCAGATGCTGGAGGAGGGCGCGGACATCATCGACGTCGGCGGGGAGTCGACCCGGCCGGGCTACGAGCCCGTGCCGGCTGAGGAGGAGATGCGCCGGATCCTGCCGGTGATCGAGCGGCTGAGGCGGCTGGCGCCGGACGCCCTCATCTCGGTGGACACGCAGAAGGCGACAGTCGCCGAGGCGGCCCTGGAGGCCGGCGCGGACATGCTCAACGACATCTGGGGGCTGCAGGGCGACCCGGACATGGTGCGGGTCGCGGCCCGGTACCGGTGCCCGGTGGTGGTGATGCACAACCAGCACGGCACCCAGTACCGGGAGCTGATGGCGGACATCAAGGCCTTCTTCCGGCGGTCGCTGGACCTGGCAAGAGCGGCCGGGCTGCCGGAGGAGCTGATCATCCTGGACCCCGGCGTGGGCTTCGGCAAGACGCCCCTGCAGAACCTGGAGGTCATCCAGCGGCTGGGGGAGCTGAAGGAGCTGAACCGGCCGCTGCTCCTGGGCGTGAGCCGGAAGTCGACGATCGGCAAGGTGCTGGGCGGGCTGCCGCCGGAGGAGCGGCTGGAGGGGACGGCGGCGGCGGTGGCGATCGGCATCGCGAACGGCGCCGACATCGTCCGGGTACACGACGTGCGGGCGATGAAGCGGGTGGCGCAGGTGGCGGATGCCATCGCGCGGCCCGGCCGCGGCGGGTTTGAGGGGTGACGGCGGACGTGGACCGGATCGTGATTTCGGGCATGCGCTTCTACGGCTATCACGGCGTGCTGCCGGAGGAGACCCGCCTGGGGCAGGAGTTCCTGGTGGACGCGGAGCTCTACCTGGACCTGCAGGGCGCCGGCCGGGATGACGACATCCGGCAGACGGTGCACTACGGAAAGGTCTACCAGACCGTGAAGGCGATCGTGGAAGGCACCCCGTTCAAGCTGATCGAGGCCGTGGCCGAGCGGGTGGCCGCCGAACTGCTGGAGCAGTACCGCAACGTGCAGGCCGTGACCATCCGGGTGCACAAGCCGCGGGCGCCGATCCCCGGCGCTTTGGGCGGCGTGATGGTGGAGATCCACCGGAGGCAGCAGCCGTGACGCGCGCCTACCTCTCGCTCGGGGCCAACATCGGCGACCCGGAGGCGCAGCTGGTCGAAGCCCTGCGCCGGCTGGCCGTGAGCCCGGGCAACCGGCTGGCGGCGGTGAGCAGCCTCTACCGGACGGCTCCGCAGGGGTTCACCGATCAGCCGGACTTCCTCAACTGCGCGGTCGCCCTCGACACGGCCCTGGACCCGTACGCGCTGCTGGCGCTCACGCAGTCCGTCGAGGCTGCCCTCGGGCGGGTGCGCACGATCCGCTGGGGCCCGCGCACCATCGACATCGACATCCTGCTCCACGGGGAGGCGCGGCTCAGCGACCCGCGGCTTACCCTGCCCCACCCGCGCATGCTGGAGCGCGCCTTCGTGCTGGTCCCGCTCCTGGAGGTCTGGCAGGACGGGGACGGGCCGGCCGGGATCAGCCGGGCCGGGCTGGAGGCGCGCCTTGGCCAGCTCGCCAGCCAGCCGGTGGAGCGGGTCCTGGACCGGGCCTCTTTGCTGAAGCGGGTCCAGGGGGTAGAATAAGACCAGTGGGCAGGGAAAGCCGGCATGGCCGGCATGAGAAGGCGAGGAGGTCTGCGCAATGTCCCTGAACCCGGTTGCCCTCGAGGAGTTGGTGCGGAGGGTCCTTCTGGAGGACGTGGGGCCCGGCGACGTGGCCACGTCGGCCGTGGTGCCGGAAGATGTCCGGTGCACGGCCCAGATCGTGGCCGCGGCGCCCGGTATACTCTGCGGACACCCCGTGGCCCGGGCGGTCTTCCGCGCCCTGGACCCCTCGGTGGAGTACACGCCGCTGGTGCCCGAGGGCAGCGAGGTCGACGCCGGCGCACCCGTGGCCTCCCTGTCCGGGCCGGCGCGGCCGATCCTCACGGCCGAGCGGGCGGCGCTGGGCCTGCTGCAGAAGATGAGCGGCATCGCCACCGCGACCCGCCGCCTCGCCGACGGAATTAAGTACTACCACGCGCGCCTGGTCGCCGGCTGGGAGACGCTGCCCGGCCTGCGGCTTTTGGAGCAGTACGCCGTGCGGGTCGGGGGCGGGCAGGTGCAGCCCTACGGGCTGGCCGGCGGGGTCCTGATCCGGTCGGGCCATCTCGCCTTGGCGGGCGGCGTGCGGGAGGCGGTCGTCGCCGCCCGGAAGAGCGCCCCGCCCCTGAGCCGCGTCGCGGTGGAGGTGGCGTCGCTGGAACAGGTGCAGGAGGCGCTGGATGCCGGCGCGGACATCCTCGTGCTCACCGGCATGGACCCGGAGACCGTGAAGCGGGCCGTGGAGCAGGCATCCGGCAAGGCGGTGCTGGAGGCCTGCGGCACCGCCGACCCCAGCCACCTGATCGAGATCGCGAAGACGGGCGTGGACATCATCAGCGTCTGCGACCTCGCCCACTCGGCGAAGTCCATCCCGTTCCGGCTGTCGATCGAGGGTGCGAAGGCACAGGAAAAAGAAGCCTGAAGATTGACTGGTTGAAGGGGCCGGCAATCCGGTATAATGGAGGTGCAGGAAGTGACCGAATCCCCAGGCGGGACGGCGGCGGGCCTTACCCGCAGGAGTCGGTGAACGAGCCGCCAAGGGGAGCCGGGGACTTCCGAGCCGGTCCCCGGGGAGGTGCCTGGGTTATCGACTCCGAACTGCATAGCGAACCGCGTGCGGCCCGGGTCGCTGACCCGGGCCGCACGCAGTCATGTTATAATCGTCCATGAGTTTTCGGGGCCGGACCCGCGCGCCTGCAGGCCGGCCACCCGGGAGGTCGCGCAGTACAGGATGCTGCTCACCATCGACGTGGGGAACACGTTCACGGTCGCGGGCGTATTCGAGGGGCCGTCGCTGCTGGCGGAGTGGACCGTGACCACCGACCCGAGCCGGACCATGGACGAGTACGGGATGCTCTTCACCCAGCTGATGTCCCGCGCCGGCTTTTCGCCCGGCCAGGTGAAGGCGGCCGCCATCGCCTCCTCGGTCCCGCCGATGGTCCCCACCCTGGAGTGGATGTGCCAGAAGTACTTCAGCCTGAAGCCGCTGGTGGTCGGGCCGGGTGTTCGCACGGGCATGATGATCCGGTACGACAACCCGCGCGAGGTGGGCGCCGACCGCATCGTGGGCGCGGTCGCCGCCTTCGAGAAGTACGGCGGGCCCTTGATCGTGGTGGACTTCGGCACCGCGATCATCCTCGACGCCATCTCCGCCCGGGGCGAGTACCTGGGCGGCGTCATCGCGCCCGGCGTCGTCGTCTCGGCGGACGCGCTGTTCCAGTTCGCCGCCAAGCTGCCCCGGGTCGAGCTGGTGCGTCCGGAGCGCGCTCTCGCCCGGAACACGGTGCACGCCATGCAGTCGGGCCTCATCTTCGGCTTCGCCAGCCTGGTGGACGGCCTGGTGGAGCGCATGAAGGCGGAGCTGGACCCGGAGGGGCAGGGGTGCAAGGTCGTCGCGACGGGCGAGCAGGCCGAGCTCCTGGTTGGCGAGTGCGAGACGATCCAGCACTGGGAGCCCTACCTCACGCTGATGGGGCTGCGCATCATCTACGAACGACACCAGGCCCACGCCCGGGGAGGAAGGTAGCCCATGCTGCTGGCGCTTGACGTCGGAAACACGAACATCACCGCGGGCCTGTTCCTGGAGGACGAGCTGATCTCCATGTGGCGGATGGCCTCCAACCGCGAGGAGACGTGGGACGAGTACGGGCTGCGCCTGGTCCAGATGCTGGAGCGGGACGGCCACACGCCGGCGGACATCACCTGCGCCGCGATGGCCTCGGTGGTGCCGCCCCTGAGCCCGGTCATCAGCCGGGCCGTGCAGCAGTACCTGAAGGTCGAGGTGAAGGAGCTCACCAGCGACCTGCGCAGCCTGCCGGCGATCCGGTACGACAACCCCTCCGCGCTGGGCACGGACCGGCTGGTCAACGCCCTGGCGGGCTGGGAGATCTACGGGCGGCCGCAGGGGCGGCCCGTCATCGTGGTCGACTTCGGCACCGCGACCAAGCTGGAGTGCGTGAGCGCCGAGGGCGAGTACCTGGGCGGCGTGATCGCGCCCGGCATCCGCACCGCCGCCGAGGCGCTGACGCGCCGCACGGCCCTCCTGCAGCGGGTGGAGATCCAGAAGCCGAAGGCGGTGATCGGGCGGAACGTGGCCGCCAGCCTGCAGTCGGGCATCATCTTCGGCTTCGCCGGCCTGGCCGACGGCCTGGTGCGGCGGCTCACCCGGGAGATCGCCCCGGACGGCCCCGACCCGGTCGTCGTGGCGACGGGCGGGCTCGCCTCGATGGTCGCCGTGGAGAGCCAGACGATCCAGATGGTCGACCCGCACCTGACCCTGCAGGGGATTCGGCTGATGTACGAGCGGAACTGGCCGGACGCCGCGGCGGAAGCGTAGGCCGCGGGAAGGAAACGGCGCGGGCCCGGGCGAAACATGGGCGTAGCGGCACACGCCAATCTTCCTCAGCGGAGGTAGCCCATGACCAGCTTGCCGAAACGGGCGGCCAGCGCCGTGCTTGCCCTGGCGCTCCTGCTCGCCGGTTGCGCCCGGCAGGCGCAGCCCCAGGAAGAGGCGCCGACGCTGGCGCAGCTGCGGGAGCGGGCGGCGGCGGCCTTTGACGGCACCGTCTCCAGCGCGCAGCGGCGCACGGCCGCCGAGAGCGCCGTACGCACCCTGCTCGACCTGCTGCAGCGGCCCGAGTCGTTCCGCATCCGCGACGAGGAGTGGGCGGCGTCCCCGCGGCCCGGCGTGGAGGCGATGGTGCGCCACACCGACCTGGGCGCCGGGTTCCACCTCTACGCCCTGGCCCTTCCGGGCCGGACCCTGGTGGACGAGGTCGACCGGATCGCAGTCCAGGTGCGATCCGGCAATTCGGCGCGCGCCTTTGAGCTCGCGCCCCTGCCGGCGGGCCGCCTGGTCGCCGCCCACCTGCACGACGTGTCCGGGGAGCGGCGGATCACCCTCGTCCTGCGGGAGAGCGAGCGGGCCGGCTACATCGCCCACTTCGCCGGTCCGGCGGGCGGGCCGTTTGCGCTCGCCACCGAGGCGTTCGCCGGGATGGAGGGGACCTACGGCCCGGTGCGGCTCAGCCTCGTCGATGGCGTCCTGCGCGCAGCGGTGGAGGAAGGGCTCTGGGAGCCCGCCTTCGATCCGGACAGCGGCGCGCTCCACCTGGCGCCGGAGGTCTTCCTCAAGTTCGACGGCCGCTTTGCGCTGGTGGATGAATCGCGCTTCGACGCGTTGGCGCTGCTGGACATCGCCGCCGATCCGGTCCGGCTGTGCCGGCGCACGGGCGACTGCCCCGAGGCGGTGATGGCCAGGGTCACGTCCTCTCCCCGGGAGGCGGCCGAGGCCGCCTGGGAGCTGGCGCAAGCGCGGCTCACCCGGCAGCTGGAGGCCGGCTGGTCCGACGGCCTCACCGCGCGCCTCCCCGCCGGATCGCGCCTTCTTTCCGACGAGGCGCGCGGGCTTGCCGTGAACCTGCTGACCATCCCCGCCCCGGGGGAGCACCTGAAGGGGCGGTACTTCAACGTCGTCCAGTTCCGCACCGCCGGCGTGCCCATGACCCGGCCGCTTCCGCTGCCCGGCACGGTGGAATCCGTGCGGGCGATGGCGCACCGCGGGATCCCGGCGATGCTGGTGGTCGTGGATGAGGCGGCTGGCGGCGAGGGCGAGACCGCGAGCCGCACGCTGTACCTGCTCCGGCTGGACGCGGGCAACGACTGGCAGTACGCGTCGGACTGGGTGGGCTACGTGGCCCGGGCGCCGTACTGGAACATCGGCGAGGTGGCCGCCGACCGGATCACCGTCGCCTGGGACCCCGTGCAGCACCCCCAGTTCCGCGTCGCGCTTCAGGACGGCGAGGAGCCGCACGTGCAGGTGTGCCAGTCCCCGGGCCAGTGCCATGAGCTCACGTGGGTCGACGGCCGGGTGCACTCGATGGGGCTGCTCAGGCACTACATGGGCGAGCTCCGGCGCCCGCACGGAGAGGAGGACCTGGTCTGGGCGGCCGGCCAGATGGCCGACTTCCTCGCCATGATCGACCCGGCCGCCGTGACGGCGCCGCGGCTCAGCCAGCTGATCGATCCCGACGGCTCCCTGGGGATCCAGGTCTTCGACGCCGGCGAGAACACCCGGGTGGTCGCCCTGCCGTCCGGCCCGGGCGGCATGGGGATGGCCGTGGTTCACGCCCCGGGCCAGGCCGAGCTGGTGAAGACGTACGACGGCCTGGTCGCGCGGTGGGAGGGGGCGCAGATCGTCCAGGCCGGGGAGGAGAAGCGGCTGCTGCTTCTGGGGCGCTCCGACCGGGCGGCGGTGCTCATCGCCTACCGGCAGCAGGGCGGCCGGTGGGTCCCGGTGGACGCCCTGGAGGAGGAGGTCAACCGCAGCCTGCCGCTGTCGCTGCGGGTGATGCACTTCCCCGGGTCCGAGCGGCCCGCGCGGGGGGTCATCGTCCAGGGCGGCCTCGGCCTCAGCGCCTCGCTCATCGCCGGCGGCGCCCGTTTCTGCGAGGCCGGGATCCTCTGCGTCCAGTACCAGTACGACGGCGGGTGGGTGCTGCGATAGCGAACGAAAACAGCCTGCACGGTGGGTGCAGGCTGTCGCTTTCCGGCGTGCTTTCCGGCGCGCCGTCACTGCTCCGGCTTTTCCCCGTCCTGGTTTGCGCCGTGCATCCAGTCGGGCCCGAGCTGGCTGCCGACCCAGGCCTCGCCGTCTTCCCAGACCTCTTTCTTCCAGATCGGCACGATCTGCTTCAGCCGCTCGATGGCGTACCGGCAGGCCTCGAAGGCGTCCGCCCGGTGGGGCGTGGCCACGGCGATCACGACGCTGGCCTCCCCGATCGCCAGCGGGCCGACCCGGTGCGCGATCGCGACCCGGGCGCCGGGCCAGCGCTCGGCGATCTCCCGGCCGATCTGCTCCATCTGGGCCACCGCCATCTCGGGGTACGCCTCGTACTCCAGGCGGATCGTCCGCCGGCCCCGGGTCCACTCCCGCACCGTGCCGACGAAGACGACCGTGGCGCCCGAGTAGGGGTTGGTCACCCGCGCGGCGACTTCATCGGCCGAGAGGGGCTCGGTGGTGATCTCGAAGAGCGGCCGCTGGGCAGGATCGGCGCCCCCGCTCACCGGGGGGATCAGGGCGACCTCGTCGCCGTCCGCCAGCACGCGGTCGCCGGAGGCGTACTCCCGGTTGACGGCCACGGAGAGCACCGGCGCGAGGCGGGCGAGGTTCGGGTACTGCTGCTCCAGGAACTCCAGGAGCTGCGCGAGGGTCCGGCCGGACCAGTCCACCTCCAGGGTGCGCCGGCCCGCGGCGTCGGCCGCAGCCGCGAAGAACTTGACCGTTACCACGTGGGAACCCTCCCGGGAACGCGAATGCTTGCCTCCAGTATAGACCAGAGGCGGAGAGACCGTCCACCCGGTCCGGCCGGCGCAGGGCCGAAGCTTTCCCGCGGCCATCGGGAGGCGTATACTTGAAATCGGGAAAGGGGGCACTCCGAATGGTTGGCGTGGACCTCATGAGCGTGGCCATGATCGAGGAAACGGGATCCGTCGTCCTGGTGCTGCGGGCGGCGGCCCTGAAGCGCCTCCTGGTGATGGAGGTGGGTCTGCCCGAGGGCCGGGCCATCGCGCTGGAGGTGGAGGGAATCCGGACGCCCCGCCCGCTGACCCACGAGCTGACCCTCCGGGTCATGGAAGCCCTGGGGGCGACCTTGAACCGGGTCGTCATCTGCGATTTCCGCGACCGGACGTTCTTCGCCAACCTGGAGCTTACCACGGCGGATGGCCGGGAGCTGAAGATCGACTCCCGCCCGAGCGATGCCCTGGCGCTCGCCCTGCGGCTCAAGGTGCCGATCCTGGCGGAGGAGAAGGTGCTGGAAGAGGCCGGCGTCGACGAGCAGGAGCTGTCTGCGCGCCAGGTGCGGATCCAGCTGCCGGAGAACGATGATGAGGGGGAGCCCGTACTGCACTAGCAGGGCGGCGCTTCCTTTGTGTAGAGTGACCACGGCCTAGGAGGGAATGGGATTGGAGCGCAGGCTTGCAGAGTTGAACCCCCCGCAACGGCTCCTCATGGGGCCCGGTCCTTCCAACGTCGACCCGCGGATCCTGCGGGCGATGGCCACGCCGGTCATCGGCCACCTGGATCCGGCCTTCCTGGCGATCATGGATGAGACGATGGGCTGGCTCCGGGAGGTGTACCAGACCAAGAACCACCACACCGTGCCCATCTCCGCCACGGGCTCGGCCGGCGTGGAGACGATGATGGTCAACCTGCTGGAGCCCGGGGACGACGTCGTGGTGGGGATCATCGGCTACTTCGGTCAGCGGATGGCGGAGGTGGCCTCGCGCACGGGGGCCAACGTCCGGGTGATCGAGGCGCCCCTGGGCGAGGCGATCCCGCCGGAGCGGTTCGAGGAGGAGCTGCGGCGCAAGCCGGCGAAGCTGGTCGCCCTCGTGCACGCGGAGACGTCCACCGGGGCGGAGCAGGAGATCGCGCCGGTCGCCGAAATCGCCCACCGGTACGGCGCGCTGCTCGCGATCGACTGCGTGACCTCGCTGGGCGGCATGCCGGTCAAGATCGACGAGTGGGGCGTGGACGCGGCGGCGTCCTGTTCGCAGAAGTGCCTGGGGGCTCCGCCCGGGCTCTCGCCGGTCACGTTCAGCCCCCGGGCGATGGAGGTCGTCGCCAGGCGCAAGACCAAGTGCCAGTCGTGGTACCTGGACCTGAACCTGCTCTTCGAGTACTGGGGCGACGGCAAGGCCAACACCCGGGTGTTCCACCACACGGGGCCGATCACGATGATCTACGCCATCCGGGAGGCCCTGCGGATCGTTCTGGAGGAGGGGCTGGAGGCCCGCTTTGCCCGGCACCACAAGGCGCACGAGGCGTTCGTCGCCGGGCTGGAGGCCATGGGTCTCAAGCTCTTCACCAAGGGGAAGCGGCTGCCGATGCTGAACGTGATCAACATCCCGGAAGGCATCGACGACCTGGCCGTCCGGCGCCGGCTTCTGGAGCAGAACATCGAGATCTCCGGCGGCTTCGGCCCCCTGGCCGGCAAGGTCTGGCGCGTCGGGCTGATGGGCGTGAACGCCAACCCGGCGCCGGTGCTGACCCTGCTGAGCGCGCTGGAGGCGGCCCTGGTCGAGCAGGGGTACCGGTGCGAGCGGGGCGCGGCGGTCGAGGCGGCCCGTGCGGTGTACAAGCAGTAGTCCGGAATGCAACGACGAAGCGGCTCTCCGGTTCTGCCGGGGAGCCGCTTTTGGGTTGTGGGCAGTGGGCAGTGGGTAGTGGGTAGTGGGTAGTGGGTCGTGAGTCGTGGGTTGTGAGACTCCTGATGTCAATACCTGAGCGAAGACATGTATATCAGTTGCATGGTCTATGCAGCTGAGGAGCGCTCCGGGAACGGCTTCAGGGCGCTGGGAGAGATCGACTGGTAAGCAAAGGT
>QGVE01000017.1 GCA_003242675.1 Bacillota bacterium
CGACCAAGTCCCAAAACCGTGCACACCCCCAGCCATGGCGGCTCGCGATCACCCCTTTCTGAAGCGTTGGACGGTTCGGCGGAGTGGGCGAGTTCCAGCCTGCCGTGCGGCCGTTGCGCGGGCGCGGGGCGCACAGTGCGATGGAATTCCACCCGACGGGCGCACGGAATGGCAATCTGTCGCAGTTCGGCGTAGCCGCGGCCTTGTGCCAGGTAGTTGAGGCGTTTAGTCGTTCGGCGAAGGGCACGAAGTGCGACGGACTTCCACTGGACGGCCGCAGCGCGGCGAAACGACCCATGCTGGATAGTTGAGGTGTGAAGAAGGCGGCCGCGGGACGGAGGGTTGAGGGAGCGAAAAGCGCGATGCGGCTGGCCCGGCGGTGTTTACGCGGGTACAATGGCGGAGAGGTCGGGGAGGACCTTGGGAGGTGCCGGCCGTGCAGCGGATCACGGTGTTCTACGACGGGTGGTGCCCGCTATGCACCGCGGCCCGTCATCGCCTGGCCCGGCTGGACTGGCTGGGCAGGCTGCAGTTCGTCTCGATCCGGGATCCGGGTGCGGCCGAAGGCGCCGGCGTGTCGCCGGAGCGGCTGGCGGCACGCCTGCACGTCTACTCTCCCGGCACCGGCCGCTGGGCGGAGGGCATCTGGGCGGTGGCGGCCATCGCCGCGCGGCTCCCCCTCCTCTGGCCCCTCTGGCCGCTCCTGGTTCTGGCGGGGTTCACCGGCCTGGGGCAGGCCGTCTACGACTTCATCGCCCGTCGGCGGGCGATCGTGCCCGTTGGGCAGTGCAGCGAGGAAGGATGCCCGCTGCCGGGCCGGGACTAGCCCCCGTCGAAATCGGGAATAGACGCCCCCTGCCGAAAAGCTGTGTCAAGTTCTGACGAACACAGGTACCCCCAAACGAACAACCGACCCTTCCCAACAGAGGGTCGGTTGGTTTTTTGTGGCATCAGAGCAGGGCGAGATGATGACGATTCGTTTAGTTGCCCTGTCCTTGCCGGCCGGGGGCGCTGGTCCCCCGCGTTAGAGGCAGCCCCTACCCCGTACGCCAGTCGCCCCCGGTCCACAGGCCCCCGCTATCCCCTGCGCCGGTCGCCCTCCTGCCGGATGACCCGGTCGTAGACGTCCACCAGCCGGTCGATCTCCTCCTCCGTGATCACCAGCGGCGGGGTGATCATCAGCGTGTCCCGGTACGGGGCGATGCCGGTGATGACGCCCTCCCGGAGGCAGCCAGCCTCCACGTCGAACCGGAAGGCCCGGTCCCCCTCGGGGAAGCGCTCCCGCGTCTCCCGGTCCCGCACCAGCTCGGCGGCCACCATCAGCCCCCGGCCGCGCACCTCGGCGATGTAGGGGTTGTCCCGGGCGATCAGGGCCTGCTTCAGCCGCTCGCCCAGGCGGGCGGCCCGCTCGGCCAGCCGCTCCCGCTCCAGGATCGCGATGTTCTCCATGGCGACCGCGCAGGCCACCGGATGGCCGGCGTAGGTGAAGCCGTGCTCAAAGGGGAAGTCCGCCTCGGCGATGGCCTCGATCACGTGGTCGCCGACCAGCACGGCCCCCAGCGGCAGGTAGCCGCTGGTGAGCCCTTTTGCGAGGCACATCAGGTCGGGCACGACGCCGAACTGCTCGCACGCCCACAGCGTGCCCGTGCGGCCGAAGCCGGTCATCACCTCATCGAGGATCAGCAGCACGCCGTACTTGTCGCAGATCTGCCGCACGTGCTGGAAGTAATCGTCCGGCGGCACGATGATCCCGCCCACCCCCAGGATCGGCTCGGCCAGGAAGGCGGCCACCGTCTCGGGCCCCTCGGCGAGGATTCGCTCCTCCAGAAGGGCGGCGTACTTGCGCCCCGCCTCCGGGTCGTCCCCCCGGTAGGGCCCCTCGAAGGTGTCGGGCGAGGGGATGTGCACGAACCCCGGCACCAGCGGCCCGTAGTGGGCGCGATGCGCCTCAAAGGCCGTGGCGGAGAGCGCCCCGAGGCTGTTGCCGTGATAGCCGAGGTCCAGGCAGATGATCTTGTACCCGTCCTTCCGCCCCCGCGCCCGCTGGTAGAGCCGGGCGATCTTTACGGCCGTCTCCACCGACTCGGCCCCGCCCAGGGTGAAGAAGACCTTCCCCAACCCCTGCGGCGCGAGCGAGGCCAGCTTGGCCGCCAGGCGGACCGCCGGCTCGTTGGAGAACTGGAAGTAGGTGTGGTAGTACATCAGCCGCTCCATCTGGGCCGCGGCCACCGCCCCGAGCTCCCGCCGGCCGTAGCCGATGTTCACCAGCACCATGCCCGCCTGCGCGTCCAGGTAGGCCCGGCCGTCGATGTCGTAGACGGTCGACCCCTCGGCGCGGGTGATGATCGTCGTCCCCTTCCGGGCCAGATCCCGGAAGCGGACCTCGTTGTGAATGAGGTGACGCAGGTCCAGCTCTTTCAGGTTCATGGGATCTCCTCCTGTAGAAACCCGGGAGCCCTACCCGCGCAGGCGCAGCCCGCTCGCCCGGTCCCCCGGCGCGGAGGTGCTCTGCGCTCGCCCGGTCCCCCGTCGCGGAGGTGCTCTGTGCTTGCCCGGTCCCCCGGCGCAAAGGTGCGTTGCGGTCGCCCGGTCCCCGCCGCGGTCTTGGGGGCCCGCCCTCGCCCCGCCTCCCGCGGGGATCCGCCGCCCGGGAGGCCCCACGCGACTGCAGCCCTCCATCAGGCCGGGCGTCGGGACCCATTGTAACCCGACGTCCCGAAGTCGGACCAGTGGAAGCCGTGCCGGTGGGCAGGCGCGGCGGGCGGCTGGAACAGGGTGCGGGGATGCTCCCGTCCAACTCCGCGAGCCCTGCTTAGCAACGACGACAATCAAGGAGGATGTGCATGGACAGGCCCCTGCCCCCTGACGTCGCGGACCTCATGCAGAGCTTCGCCTCCGGGCTCCGGCGGGTGCTGGGCGACCGGCTGGTGGGCGTCTACCTGGGCGGATCGATCTCGCTGGGCGACTACTGCGCCACCAACAGCGACCTGGACTTCCTGGTCGTCACCGCCGGGCACCTCACCCCGGACGAACTGGACGCGCTGGCGATCTTCCACCAGGAGTTCCTGGAGGCCCACCCTGCGGCCAGCCGGCTGGAAGGGGACTACGCGCCCCGGGAGTGCATCATCCCCGAGGGCACGACCGTCCCGGTGCCCCGGTGCAGGCGGGGCGTCTTCGAGCGACACGTCGACGAGGTCATGCTCTCCGCCGACAACATCTACAACATGCGGGAGAACGGCATCGCCTTCGCCGGTCCGCCGCCGGCCGAGGTGCTGCCCCCGGTCACCCCGGACCAGGTGCGGGACGCGGTGCGGGCGATGCTGGCGGAGCCGCCGAAGCCCGCCCTGGGGCCCGAGCAGCAGGCCGATGAACTGCTCGACCTGCTTCGCTCCCTATACGCCCTGGAGGCGGGGCGGCCGGCAACGAAGGCGCAGGGGGCCGAGTGGGCGCGCCGCCGCCTGGATCCTCGCTGGCACCCCGTGATCGAGGCGGCCCTGGCCGTCCGCCGGGGCGACGCCGCGGCGTGGGACGGGCCAACCGCCCGGGCCGCCCTCGAGCTCGACCGGCTCCTGCGCGCACCATTCGTCCGGACGGGATAGTCCGGATGTACCCGCACGCCCCGGCGCAACGCCGTCCAGCACCTGGACGGCGGGAGTCAGCCCGGCAGCCGGCCCCCGAACCGCTCCAGCAGCAGCTCCTCCGGCGTCAGCGCCGGCTGGGCGACGAAGTGCACCACGTGCCACCGGGCCTTCTGCGCGGCGATGGCCTCTGCCGCGGCCGGCAGGGCGGCCAGGGTCCGCTCCACCGCATCCCGGTGGTCCTTGCCGGGCAGGGCGGGGCGGATGCGCATCAGGTTGTACAGCTCGCCGCCCGGCTCCGTCTCGGGCCGTTCGGTCGGGATCGCCTGCGCCTCGTAGCGGACCGGCTTGTAGCCGGCCCCTTTCAGCGTGCCCTCGATGGACCGCTGGTTCGGCAGCCGCTCGACGCTCGGCAGCCCGCGCGGCAGGAGCCCCTGCCGGTGCAGCTCCTGGATGAACACGTACTGCGGCGTCACCTGGTCCCGCAGGACGTTGAAGTACGTGCCCGAAAGCGAGAAGCAGAAATACCCCGTGGGCTTGATCTTGCTCCGCCAGGCCCGCAGCACGCCCTCGGGGTCCCGGAAGGAGAGCAGCGCGAGGTTGCAGAGCACCCGGTCCACCTTGCCGGGGATCAGATCAGCCGCCGCGATGGGATCGGCCGCGTGGTACGCCCCCGCCCGGCTGCCGATCCGCCTCCGGACAGCGGCCAGCAGGGAGGGGTCCGCCTCCACCACCGTCAGCTGCAGCCCCCCGGGCACCTGGTCCAGGGCCGCCGCGCTGGTCAGGCCGGTCCCGGCCCCCAGGTCGACCACGGTCATCCCCGGCCGCAGCTCCGCCAGCTCGCACAGCCTGCGGGCGGACTCCCGGTAAAGCGCCATCTGCGCGGCGATCCCGTGCACGTACTCGCCCCAGTCGTCCATCCTCCTCATCCCCCTTCCGCCACCAGCGCCCGAAGCTCCCGATAGAGCCGCAGCTTCTCCGCCAGGGGCACCCGGCTCCGCCCGCTGGGCGACGCTGCCACGAAGTCCAGCACCCCGGGCACCACCGACGACGGCTGCAGGCCGTATTCGACCCGGCGGCTGCCGGTCAGGGCGGCGTAGATGCCCTTTCCGTTGTAGCAGGCCACCCGCGGCCGGTACCGGGCCAGCTTGGCGAGCAGTTCCTCCCGCCCGGCCCGCAGCTCCGCCGGGGTGAGGTCGCCGCTGGACCGGGTCGACCGGCCCACGAGGTCGGTGAGGCCATAGCCGAGCGCCAGCAGCGACGCGTCCTCGTGGGGCGCGTAGAGCCTGTCGGTCAGGCCGGCCTGCCAGAGCAGCCAGTAGAACCGGTTGCCGGGGTACGCGTAGTAATGCCCCACCCGGGCGGAAGACTCCCCGGGATTGAAGCCGACGAAGACGACGCGCAGCCCGGGAGCCAGGTAGTCGGGCAAGGGCCGGGTCACGCCGGAGCCCCGCCGGATCCGCCTTCGCTTCCCACCCGGCGGGCCCCTTCGCCTTCCTCCTCCGCGGCCGGCAGCTCCAGCGCGTCGAACTGGGCGGTGAGCCACGCGACGTGCTCCCGCATCGCCTCGTCCTGCATCAGCACCGCCCACGCCTGCCGGGCGGCGGCGACGAAGGCCGGGTTCAGCTCGTCCACCCGGTACCGCTCCGGCAGCGGGCAGAGCCCCCGGGCCAGGAAGGAGTACCGCATCTCCAGCTCCCCGTCGGGGCGCAGGTAGGGCAGGAGCGGGTAGGTGCGGCACTCGAACGGGCGCTTGGACCGGTCGCAGAGCCGCGTGCACTGGAGGAACGGGACCGCGTCGAACCGCTCCTCCCACGACGGGGCGAATTCGTACTCGCGGGTCGAGTGGAACTGCCAGCTTGTGAAGTCCTCCGTCCCGTCGAACAGCGGCAGCTCGCCCGGAATCAGGTAGACCCCCTCGTCGGGGCCGAAGTCGGTGCAGCAGCGGTGGCCGCAGAGGGTGCCGCAGTCAAAGGGCAGCGGCGTCACGTCGGCCAGGAGCCGGCGGGCCTCGGCGATCAGGCGCAGGTCCACGGTCATGGTGATCCCCCCGTTGTCTGCACTGTACCACATTTGTCTGGGGTCGTCGCCCCGGATGTGATAGGATGGACTTGCAATCCTGGCAGAGGAGGATGCAGTGACATGGCCAACCTCGGATTCATCGGACTCGGCCGCATGGGCCGGCACATGGCGCGCAACCTGATCAAGGCCGGACACACGGTCACGCTCTGGAACCGGAGCCAGGCTATCGTCGATGAGCTCGTCGCCGAGGGCGGCAGACGGGCGTCCAGCCCGGCGGAGGTCGCCCGGAACGCCCGCGTGCTCTTCACCTGCCTCTCGACCCCCGACGTCGTCGAGAACATCCTGCGGCAGGCGCTGGAAGGCGCGCAGCCGGGCGACATCTTTGTCGACCACTCCACCATCGGCGTGCGTGACGCCCGGCGCATCGCGGCGATGTGCGCCGAGAAGGGCGTCCAGTTCATCGACGCGCCGGTCTCCGGCGGCCCCTGGGGGGCGGAGGCCGGCACCCTGACGATCATGTGCGGCGGCGACCGGGCGGCCTTCGACGCGGTGCTTCCGTACCTCCAGATCGAGGGCAAGCAGATCCACTACCTGGGTCCGGTGGGTGCGGGCTCCGTGGCCAAGCTCTGCAACAACCTCCTGGTCGGCATCCACACGGCGGCGATGGCCGAGGCCTTCGTGCTGGGCACCAAGGCCGGCGTCGATCCGAAGGCGCTCTACGAGATTATCTCCAACGCGACCGGCCACTCGGCGCAGATCGCGCGCAACATCCCGCAGTTCGTCTTCCCCGGCAAGTTCGATGCGGCCTTCTCCATCGACCACCTGCACAAGGACGTCGCGCTGGCGGTGGAGCTCGGGAAGGACGTGAACGTGCGGATGGTCCTCGGGGCCGTGACGCAGCAGCTGCTGGAGGAAGCCCGTGCGCTGGGCTACGGCAGCTCGGACCAGGCAGCGCTCATCCGCCCGCTCGAGGACCTCGCCGGGGTGAAGGTGCGGGCCTGATTGCCCTGCCCTTCTCGCTACATGAATCAGGCCCCCCGGGCCGGCCTGGCCCGGGGGGCCTGTGCGCGGGCGATGGCGACGTGAATCCCGCGATGGGCCGCTGCCTGGGCAGGTTCCGGCCCGGCTAGTCGCCCTGCATGTCCCTGCGACCGGCAGAGGCCCCCATCACGGAGTCCCACGCGGCGGCGGCGATCCGCTCAATAGCCCGGTCGGCCGCGTATTCGCCCCCGCCGTAGGTCATCACGACCAGCACGTAGGGCCGCTCGGCCCAGACGATCGCCCCGTCGTGGTCGTAGCCGGCGTAGGTGCCGAACTTGTGGGTCACCAGCTCAGGACGGGGCGTGCCGGCCTGGATGCGCCCGCGGTAGGTGACCCGGCGGAGCGGCCGGAGGAGCTCCTCCGCCAGCTCGGGGCGCTCCTGGCTGAGCTCCCACAGGCGCAGCCACCACGCGGACTCGTCCGCGGCCGAAACGGGCGTGGAGCCTTCCTCCGTCCGGGTGACCGGCCCGCCCATCGCCGTGGTGCAGGCGAGGAGCCCGTCCCAGGTCAGGGTCCGGGCCAGCATCTTGACGGCGACGTTGTTGGACGAGATCAGGGAGCGGTCGACCAGGTTCCGCACGGTCCACTTACTCCCGAAGGCGGCCTGGGCGAAGGCCCCGGCCCCGACCGGCTCATAGTCCGCCTCCGTGTAGGTGATCAGCGTGTCCCAGGAAAGCTCCCCGGCGTCGATGGCCTCGAGCACGCAGAGGGCGACCGGGAGCTTGAACGTGGAGGCCGGCAGATACGGGTCCCGCGCCCGGAACTCGTAGCGGCTCCCGGTGGTGAGGTCCACCGCCACGACGCTGATGCGGCCCGGGTACCCGGCGGCGACCGCGTAGACCGTCTCATGCAGCGCCTGCCACGGCTCGGGCACGGCCCCCGGCGGATCGGGGAGGATCGGCTCCACCGGCTCCACGTGCATCGGCTGGTAGTCCGCCAGCGGATGCGTCGCACGCGGAAGCACCGCCCCCGAGGCCCCGGGATCCGAACCCGGCGACGCCGCCCCCTGCGGCCCCTCCGCTCCCGATCCCCCGGTCCCGGATCCCACCGGCTCCGGCCGCGCTTCCTGCCCGGCGGCGGGCATCCCCGCACCTGACGCCTGCTCCACCGCGGCCCACTCCGACCCCGACACCGGCCCCGCCGCCGCCAGCCCCGCCTCCGACGCCTGCTCCACCGCGGCCATCCCCATCCCCGACGCCGGCTCCGCCGCGGCCAGCCCGGGCCCTGCCCCCTGCCCGGCCCCGGCCGGCCCTGTCCCCGGCGAAGACGCGAGAGCGGCCGGCTTCACCGACTGCGCCAGCAGCCAGACACCGCCGACCGCGACGATCAGGCCCACCATGCCCCAGAGAACCCCGGCGATCACTGCCCGCTGCACCCTCTGCCCACCTCTGCCTGCGTTCTCTTTCGTGAGACGCTCCAGGGGCCGCCGGGGATGCGGGTATATACCGAGTATTCTGATTACACCGGGCACAAGAAGAGGACGGTCGGCGAGACCGTCCTCTGCCTTTCACCTTACGCGCCGGGCTTCTTCCAGCCGTCGGTGTTCTTCATCTCCTGGCCCGGATGCATCCGGTTGAACTTGGCCGTCAGGCTCTCGATGTCGTCGACGTGGTCCTCATCGGGGACGATGCACTCAACCGGGCACACGGCCATGCACTGGGACTCGGTGTAGAAGCCGTAGCACTCGGTGCACTTGTCAGGGTCGATCACGTAAATGGTGTCGCCCGGGCTGATGGCCTCGTTGGGGCACTCCGGTTCACAGGCGCCGCACGAAATGCAAGTATCAATAATCTTTACCGCCACGAGTCTTCTCCTCCTTTGAGGCGCACGCCGACATTCCGTTGGTGTGCAGCCCTAATGATAGCGTAGCCCCCGTCACCCCACGCGGGTGGTCAAAACACACTTTAAGGATACCGTCCGGGCCCAAGCCCGTCAAGGGCGCCAGAATCTGTTTTCTGGTTGAGAATGGTTATCAATCAAAGGCGCGAGCGGGGGCCGGGGGCGATCGTCTGGCTCGCCGCGGGGGACGGCTCTGGGCCCTCCGTCACGCGATCGCCATGCCGGCCTCCAGCGCCCTGGAGTTGAGCTCCTCGGTGCCGCGGGGCACCGTCTCCAGCACCGCCTCCCGCAGCGCCTCGTCGCTCACCAGCCGGCAGAGCCGGTTGAGCACGCCCAGGGCGACGATGTTGGCCGTGATGGCGCGCCCGGTCACCTCACGGGCGATGCGGGTGATCTCCACCCGGTGCACCTCGCCGTCCACGGCCGGAACGGTGCGCACGAACTGCGGGTCGACGATGAAGGTGCCCCCCGGGCGCAGCCGGGAGTGGAACTTGTCGGCCGCCTCCTGGGTCATGGCCAGGACCACGTCCGCCTGCGTCACCTTCGGGAAATCGATCGGCTCCGTGTCCAGGATCACCTCGGCCCGGCTGGCGCCGCCCCGGGCCTCCGGCCCGTACGACTGGGTCTGGGTGACCTCGTAGCCGTCGCGGACGCCGGCCTTGGCGAGGATGATGCCCGCCAGGATCATGCCCTGGCCGCCCGAGCCCGTCAGCATGATCTGCTTCATGCCCGGCCACCCGCCTTCCCGATGATCGCGTCGTACGCCTTGGTGTATTCGATGCGCGGGCGGTTCCACAGCTCGCCCACCACGATCTTCCCTTCCAGCTCCTCCGGGCTCATCGCCGCGGCCTTGCTCACCGGCACCGACCGCTCCTGCATCAGCTTCATCATGCGGAACGCGTCGCCCTGCTTGTTCTTGCGGCCGAAGTAGGTGGGGCACTGGACCACGGCCTCGATGAAGGAGAAGCCGTCGTTCTGCAGCCCCTTGGCGATCAGCCGCTCCAGCTGCCGGGCCTGGTAGGTGGTGGCCCGCGCCACGTAGCTGGCGCCGGCCGCCCGGGCCAGCTCGCACAGGTCAAAGGGGGTGTCGATGTTGCCGTAGGGCGCCGTGGTCGCGTAGGCGTCGGTGGGCGTCAGCGGCGAGTACTGGCCGCTGGTCATGCCGTAGATCGAGTTGTTGAAGCAGACGCACGTGATCCCGATGTTCCGGCGGGCGGCGTGGATCAGGTGGTTGCCGCCGATGGCCGCGGCGTCGCCGTCGCCGGTGATCACGATGACGTGCAGGTCGGGCCTCGCCATCTTGATGCCGGTGGCGAAGGCCAGCGCCCGGCCGTGGGTGGTGTGCAGCGTGTCGAAGTCCAGGTAGCCGGTCGCCCGCGACGAGCAGCCGATGCCGCTCACGATGACCGTCCGGTCCCGGGGCAGCCCCACGTTGTGGATCGCCCGGATCAGGGCCTGAAGCGCGATGCCGTGCCCGCAGCCCGGGCACCAGATGTGGGGCATCTTGTTCAGGCGCAGGTACTGCTTGACGGGAACCTTGCCCGGGATCGCCACTTCAGTACACCTCCTCGATCGCGGCGAGGATCTCACCCGGGGTGAGGGGCTCGCCGCCCACCTTGTTGACCGGGACGACGCGCGTGCTCCCGCGGGCGGCGCGCTCCACCTCGCGCGCCATCTGGCCCATGTTGAGCTCGGGCACGACGACGGCCCGCCTCCCGGCCACGGCGGCGCGCACCCGCTCGTCGTGGAACGGCCAGAGCGTGATCGGCCGGTACAGCCCGACCTTCAGGCCCTTCGCCCGGGCCTCACGCACGGCGCGCCGGGCGGCCCGGGCCGTGCCGCCGTAAGCGAAGATCACGACCTCCGCGCCGGCGAGCTCCAGCTCCTCGGCCTCGCAGATCTCGTCCAGGTGGTCGGTCACCTTCGTGGTCAGCCGGCGGACGGCGGCGTCCACGAGCGGCGGATGGGTCGTGGGGAAGCCGTCCTCGCCGTGGGTCAGGCCGGTCACGTGGAACCGGTAGCCCATGCCGAAGTCCGGCACCACCGGCACGCCGTCCGGGCCGGGCCGGTACGGCTTGTGCTCCCCCGGGGGAAGCGCCGGCCGGGCGCGGTTCACAATCATGAGCTCCGCCGGATCGGGCAGAACCACCGACTCCCGCAGGTGGCCGATGATCTCGTCGGTCAGGAGAATGACCGGCATGCGGAAGCGCTCCGCCAGGTTGAACGCCCGCACCGCCAGGCGGTAGGCCTCGCCCACGGAGCTCGGACACAGGGCGATGGTCGCATAGTCGCCGTGGGCGCCGTAGCGGGCCTGCATCACGTCCCCCTGGGCCGGCGCGGTGGGCACGCCCGTGCTCGGGCCCTGGCGCTGCACGTTCACCACGACGCACGGCACCTCGGCCGCCAGGGCGAACCCCAGGTTCTCCTGCTTCAGCGAGAAGCCCGGCCCCGAGGTGGCGGTCATCGCCTTGCAGCCCGCCAGCGAAGCGCCCACCACGGCGGCCATGGAGGCGATCTCGTCCTCCATCTGCACGAAGCGCCCCCCGACGGCGGGCAGCCGCTCGCTGGCCAGCTCGGCGATCTCGGTCGACGGGGTGATCGGGTAGCCGGCGAAGAAGCGCATGCCCGCGGCCAGCGCGCCCTCCACGATCGCCTCGTTGCCCTGCATCAGGACCTTGCGCCGGGTCGTTGCGGCCGGGCTAGACATGCGCCATCGCCTCCTCCAGTTCCTCAACCTCGATCGCGAAGTCCGGGCAGTAGATCTCGCAGTTCAGGCAGCCGATGCACAGCTCGGCCGCCCGGACCCGGGCCTTCTGGCGGTCGTCCAGGGTCAGCACCTTCTTGGGACAGACCTGAACGCAGATCTCGCACCCCTTGCAGTATGCGGTGTTGATTGCGATGGAGAAGCGTTTCGGGTTGGTTGCCATCGGTCCTCCTCCCATCGACCGTTCTCTTCCCATCGTAATCGATCCAGCTATGCAAGTGGTGCCTATTGACTGGAGTGAGCCAAGCGGTTCAAGTGGTGGCACTTTTGTCCCAGCACCAGACTGTCCGGCCACGTGCTCTCTTGTGGCCATTCCGCTAATTCATGTCGTTGACTACAATCTGCGTAAGGAAATTCGCACACTCTGACGCGGCGCAGCCGGACGGAAGGCCCATCCGCCGCTCTGCGCGCCGCCCAGCCAGCGCGGCTGGCTGATGCAAGAACGGAAGCGGGGAGGTGAATCGCGCCCGTGCCTTACGTCAACATCAAGATCACGCGCGAGGGCGCCACGCCCGAGCAGAAGAAGCAGCTGATCGCCGGCGTCACCCGCCTGCTCCAGGAGGTCCTGGGCAAGAACCCGCAGACCACCTTCGTCATCATCGAGGAGGTCGACACCGACAACTGGGGCATCGCAGGCGAGACCGTGACGGAGCGGCGCAAGAAGGGGCTGTAACGGAAAGCGCCCGGTTTCCCTCTCGGGGAAACCGGGCGTGCCGTCGCCGGGGCCGCAGCCATGCCTCAGGCGCTCCGGCTGCCGGGGCCGCCGCGCGGCCCGTTGGCGGCCCAGATGCCGCCCGCAGCCGCCGGAATCGCCGCCAGAAACGCCACCAGGTAGAGCGGCCAGGAGGTCGCTGGAATCGCCTCCGCCAGGAAGCCGTGGGCCGCCAAAGCGGCCACCATGAGCACGGATCCGGTGGCGAAGAGCCGGAAGGCCCACGGGCTGGCGGGCCCGCGCACCGCGGCCAGGCCGCCCAGCAGGCCGCTGGACGAGAGCAGCAGGAGCTTCAGGTGCAGGTAGGCGATGACCGGGCTGCGGCTCAGAGCCCAGTCGGACCAGACTGGCAGAAGCGGCAGGAACTCCAGGACGGCCTTGACGGCCAGGCTGACCCCGGCCAGGTGCCACCACGGGCGGACCGCCTCCGGCAGCCGGAGCCGCCGCGCCCGCGCCAGGAAGCCGAGCTGCGCCGCGCCGAACAGCGCGCCCGCGGCGATGCTGAGCCAGGCCAGAGGCCCCACCAGCCCGCGCGGGATCAGCATCCGCAGGGCCGCGGGGGCCACCAGCAGGAGCGCGGCCGCCGCGAGCCGCTGAGCCGCCTGCTGGTCCTCCGGCCGCCACCCGGCGAGGGCCAGCACCACGCCCATCAGCCCGACCTGCACCCAGCCGTCGGCGTAGAGCTCCAGGAACAGGTAGACGCCCGCCTGGTAGAGCAGGGGAAAGGCGGAGTCCAGCACCGCCTCGGAGACGATCACCAGGGTCGTCCCGGAGAGCGAGAGCACCAGCATGAGCACCGCCGCGCCCATCAGCACCAAAGGCGCGGGCCACTCGCGCACCGGCCGCCCGCGCACCTCGCGCCAGAAGACCACCGCAAACAGGACCCAGAGCACTTCGTTCAGGGCGGCGAAGGCGATGGACGGCCCGGCGTAGCCCCACCAGGCGAAGGTGACGAAGGCGCCGCCGACCGCCCAGGGGGCCAGGCGCAGGAGCCAGGCGAGCGGCCGGGAGCCGGCCACGGGCCGGCCGGTGAGCCGGGGCAGAAGGGAAAGGATCAGCCCCATCAGCCCGAGCCCCGCCCAGCCGAAGTACGCGGTGTGGCTGTGGGCGTGGATCAGGTTCCCCCAGTAGAAGGGGCCGGGCGTGTACAGCGAGACGAAGGCCGAACGGAGCAGGACGCCCAGGGGGAGAACCACCGCCAGCCACCGGGCGGAAGCGCGGAGCAGAGCTTCGGCTGCGTGCATGGGCGTGGACCTCCCGTAGAACGTGCGCTTTGCCTCCACCATACCCCACTTCGCCGGATTCGCCCCGTGACGCGAGTCACACGACACGACGAGGCTCCCACCGGGCGGTGGGAGCCGAGCAGGCTCACTTGGCCGACAGCCGGTTGCGCTGGGGCTCGGCGATCAGCCCCCAGGTGCGCAGCGCCTCCACCATGCCGAGAATCTGGATCACCGGCAGGACCAGCGCGCTGGCGAAGAAGGCCGTCCGCAGGGCGGAAGGGTCCTTGTAGAACGCTTCGGCCAGGAAATTGAGGCCCAGGTCGCCCACCAGGGTCAGGCTCGCGGCGCCCAGGTAGGTCAGGAAGAGGAGCGCCGCGCCCAGCCGGCGCATCCCGGAGACCAGAGCCAGCACGGCGGACATGGGCACGACCAGGATCAGGAAGGCCAGGGCGACCTCGTAGGCCAGACCGGGCCGGCCGACCAGGCCGACCATGCTCGCCACGTGCACCGCCGCGGCGGCCCCGTGCAGCACGAGCAGCGGCAGGAGATCCCGCACCGTCTTCCAGCCCACGCATCCTCGCCTCCCCTCGCCGCGCGGCGGTTCTGCTGGCGTCAGTATACTCCCCCGGGGCCGCGGCTCCCATCGGTGCGGCCTGCGATTCCACGCCCGCAGCCCTGGGGCTGCGGCCCTAGGCCAAGAACAGTAGCGGCCGCCCCGCAGGGGGGCGACCGCGATAGGCCGAAAGCATCAGGCGAAGAGCTGCTCCAGCTTCGGGCCGAGGTTCTGGAGCCCCTTGTCGCCCGCGGCCCGGAAGTAGAGGTTGCCCTGCGCGTCGAAGAGGAAGAAGGCGGGCACGAACTGGTTCTGGAACGCCTGCGCCAGGGCGTGCCGGTGATCGAGGAGCACCGGCTGCGTGATCCCGTACTGGGCGATGTCCCGCTCCACCTTGGCCGTGTCCAGGTCGCCCTCCTCCTTGGGCATGTGGATGGCGACGACCTTCAGCCCCTTCGGCGCGTACTCGTCCCGGTACCGGCAGACCTGGTCCATGACCTCGTGGCAGATGTGGCAGGAAGCCGCCCAGAAGTGGATCAGCACCGGATGCCCGGCCAGCGACTTGGGATCGAAGTTTTCGGCGTTGTAGGACCCGGTTGCCCCTTCGAGGGGGGGCATCGGGGTACCGAGCCGCATCGGCATGGCGCCGACCTCCCTACCTACTTCACTTCAAGCAGCGCGTCGCCGGGCTTCCAGTTGGCCGCGCACAGCCCGCCGGCCTGCAGCGCCTCGAGCACCCGCAGCACCTCGTCGACGTTGCGGCCGATGTTGTTGTCGTGCACGACCTGGTACCGGACGATGCCCTCGGGGTCGATGATGAACAGACCGCGCAGGGCCACGCCCTCCTCCTCGATCAGCACGCCGTACGCCCGGGAGACCTCCTTGGTGATGTCCGAGGCCAGCGGGTAGTTGATGGGGCCGAGGCCGCCCTGCTCCTTCGGGGTCCGGATCCAGGCCCGGTGCGAGTACACCGAGTCGACGGACACGCCCAGGATCTCGCAGTTGGCGTCCTTGAACTCCTGGACCCGGTCGCTAAAGGCCGTGATCTCGGTGGGGCACACGAACGTAAAGTCCGCGGGATAGAAGAACAGGACCAGCCACTTGCCCTTGTAGTCCGACAGGCTGACCCACTGATCGAGCTTGTCCAGGTCCTTGGTAGACAGCATCTTGAAGTCAGGTGCCGGCTTGCCAACCAGTCGCATGTCGCAGTGACCTCCCTGGTACTTAGAATCAATCTAGGGGATTCCGTACTTGTGACGCCAAGGACGTGACGGAGGGTTCGTCGTGAAAGTTACGACTTTATCAAGACGAGTCCGCGTGCCGCCGACCCTTGCGGTGCCGGAACCAGTATCCCCGGGGTCCGCCTCTGCCATACTCCTGTGGAAGGGAGAATGACGGAGATGAACGAGAGAGCTCTGGTGATGGGAGGCGGCGGCTTGCTGGGCATTGGCTGGATGGTCGGGCTGGCCGCCGCCTGGAAGGACGCGGGCGTGGACCTGGATCGCGCAGACCTGGTGGTCGGGACCTCCGCCGGCTCGGTGGTCGGCACCCTGATCCGCAGCGGGATCGACCTGGCGCAGGTCACGCGCCTCGTGGAGGCCGGCCTGGGCCTGCCGGCCACCGCCCTGGCCAAGGTGATGACGGGCGCCGGGCTCACCGAGGGCGAGTGGGTCTCCCTGTTCCAGGCCCCCCTGGGGGACGCGCCCTGGCCCGAGCGGCCGCTCCGGATCTCGGCCGTCGACGTGGAGACGGGCGCGCCGGTCATGTGGACCCGGGACTCCGGAGTCCCTCTGGCCCGCGCGCTGGCCGCCAGCTGCGCCGTCCCCAACCTGCTGCCCACCGTCGAGATCAACGGGCGCCGGTACCTGGACGGCGGTGCGCGCTCGGGGACCCACGCCGACCAGGCCGCGGGCTTCGCCCGGGTCCTCATCGTCGCGCCCATGGGGGGCCCGAAGTACGCCCTGGGGCACGAGATGCTGCAGAAGGAGCGGGCCGCGCTGCAGGCCGGCGGCTCCCGGGTGATGGTGGTGCTGCCCGACGAGGCTACGGCGCAGGTCTTCGGCGACAACCTGATGGACCCCACCCGGATCTTCGACGCGCTGGAAAGCGGGCGCCGCCAGGGCGCCGAGCTGGCCGGGGCGGTCCGGGAGTTCTGGAACTAGCGTGCCGTGCGCGGGAACGCGAAGGCCCCGGCCGCCGTCCTTTTCCGGGCGACCGGGGTCGGCTGTCCTGGAGCTTTACCTGGCGATGAGCACCGGGCAGGGCGCGGTGCGCAGGACCTTGTCGGACACGCTGCCGAGCAGAAGCTCCTTGATGGGGCTGAGGCCGCGGCTTCCCATGACGATGAGGTCGACCTGCTCCAGACGGGCGTAGTCCACGATCTCCTCCGCCGGCTCCCCCACCTGCACCTCGGTGACCACCTGGGACTCGGGGAGGCCGAGGGCGGCCACGGTCTTGCGCAGGATGGGCTCGCCGGTGCGGCGGATCAGCACGTCCATGGGCACCTCGGGCGTCACCTTGTTGCCGAACTCGTCCACGGCGTAGTACGCGCGGGGCACATGCGCCACGTAGAGCACGATCACCTGGGCATCCTTCTGCAGCGAGGCGAGCTGCCCCGCAATCCGGGCGGCGGCCAGCGAGCTTTCGCTGCCGTCGGTCGCGAGCAGAATCTTCTTCACGCCCCATCGCCTCCTCCCAACGTGGAACCGCCGCGGCGCCGCGCCCACCGCGGCACAGCTTGGTGCTCCTACCAGCATCTTATCCGTGCCGTGGGATAGACCGGTATCGTATGTTCGACTGATTCTAACGTAGCCGAATTGGCTCACAACACCAAGTCATAAGAAAGAGAAAAGGACCACCTGTCTGTACAGGTGGTCCCCCCATTTTCCGCTATTTGGTGGGCGGCTCGCCGGCCAGGCCCGTGCGGATGGCGTAGCCCACGGCCTCGGACCGGTTGCGCAGGTGCAGCTTCTCGAGGATGTGCCGCATGTGGTTCTTCACCGTGGACTCCGCCACGTAGAGCTTGGCGGCAATCTCCTTGTACGTCAGGCCGGTCGAAGCCAGGCGCAGCACCTCGATCTCCCGCGGCGAGAGCTGCTGCCCGGGCTGCTTGCCCGCAGTGGTCGCGCGCGGCTGGCGGAACTCCTTCAGCATCTTGGCCGCCATGACCGACGAGATGGGCGCCTCGCCGGAGATGGCCGCACGCAGAGAGGAGATCAGTTCCTCGGGCCCCAGGTTCTTCAGCAGGTAGCCGTCCGCCCCGGCCTTGATCGCCTCGAAGAGGTCCTTGTCGATCTCCGAAACCGTGAGGATCACGACCTTGAGGTCCGGATACATCTGCTTCAGCCTGCGCGTGGCCTCAACGCCGTCCATGACCGGCATGTTGATGTCCATGAGCACCAGGTCAGGCTTCAGCTTGGGGACCAGTTCCAGTGCCTCTTGGCCGTTCGAAGCCTCGCCCACGACCTCAAGATCGGTGTTCGAAAGGACGCTGAGCACACCCTTCCGAAGCATGAGATGATCATCTACGATCAAGACTTTCATCGTTCGGGTGCCCTCCTCTCCAACTAGACTTTAACATGTCAGGGCATACCGGACAACCGATCCCTCGCCCTAGTCGGAAAGTTACGGTGAAAGCTACGGTGAAGCCATTTGGGCTATATTCATGACGATTATGAGCTAGTCTTACCCGTGCAGTGTGGGCGCTACGCGCGCCGGCCGGCGACGAAGCGCGCATACTACGCGCGGGCGTTCATGTCACCCTGGCCGGCCGCGGGTTTCGTACGCACCCGACCGTGTCCCCGTATACCCTGCACTGCATGGGAGGAGGCGGAGACGTGTTCAACGAGCTGCAGCTCAAGCTGTTGAACGGCCGCACGATCTCCATTCACGTGGAACCGGGGTTTGACGTGGACGACCTGGAGTACCTGCCGGGGCTGCGCGCCGTGTCCCTGGGCAACCTGACGGTCCTGTACGAGGGGCTCGTCTACGACGTCCGGCCCCGGCGGACCTTTGCCGCCCAAAGCTCGGCGCCCCGCCTGCAGCCTTGACGGGCTCCCTCCGGCGCAAGTGGCCTGCTGCCGCTTGCGCCTTCGTGTGACTCCGGCCGGGGTCAGATCTCGTCAAGCGACAGCAGGCCGCTCTTGATGGCGAACTTGGTCAGCTCGACCGCGTCGTGCAGGTCGAGCTTTTCCATGAGGTTGGCGCGGTGCGCCTGCACCGTCTTGATCGAGATGAACAGCTTCTCCGCGATCTGCTGGTTGGTCAGCCCGTGGGCGATGAGCGTCAGAACCTCCCGCTCCCGTTCGGTGAGCTGCGCCAGCAGCGCCTGGGCCTCGGAGGCGCCCCGGGGCGCCGCGGGCGGCCCCGGCGGGTTCTCCTGCTCCTGCAGGTTGTCCATGACCGTGCGCGCCACGTCGGGGTGGAGGATCACCTGGCCCGACGTCACGGCCTTGAGGGCGGAGACCAGCTCCTGGGCGGCGGCGCGCTTCAGGACGTAGCCCGCGGCGCCGGCGCGCAGGATGGGCAGGACGTACTCCTCGCTGTCGTACATGGAGAGGATCAGCACCGGCAGGTCCGGGTAGCGCTTCTTCAGCTCCTTCGTCGCCTCGATGCCGTTCATGCGCGGCATCGCGATGTCCATCAGCACCGCGTCCGGCCGGAGCTTCTCCACCATCTCCAGGGCCTCCAGGCCGTCCTGGGCCTCGCCGATCACCTCCACCTCGCCGCTGGCGGAGAGCAGGTAGCGAATGCCTTCCCTCAGGATGGCATGATCATCAACCAGCAGCACACGAATCGGACTCACCGCACGTCCCCTCCTCTGCGACCGGGAACCGTAACGCGCACCGTGGTCCCCCGCCCCGGTGCAGACTCGATCACGACCTTGCCGCCGACCAGGGCGGCGCGCTCCTGCATGCCGAAGAGCCCGAGCCCGCGGTCCCGGACCGGCTGACCCACCGTATGCACGACGTGAAAACCCTGACCGTCGTCGATCACCAGTCCGGTGATCTCGTCGCCCTCCCGGTAGAGCCGCACCAGCACGGTCTTCGCCTTCGCGTGCTTGACGACGTTGGTGATCGCCTCCTGCATGATCCGGAACAGGGCGGTCTCGAGTTCCTCCGGCAGCCGTTCGCTCAGTCCGCTGACCTGGAAGTCGGCCTCCAGCCCCGCGGGCAGCACCCGGTGATGGATGAACCAGCGCAGGGCGGGCACCAGGCCCAAGTCGTCCAGCACGGACGGGCGCAGGTCCATCATGAGCCGCCGGGTCTCGTCCAGGGTGCGCTGGGCCACCTCCTTGGTCAGGCGCAGCCGCTCGCACAGGGCCTCGTCGACGCCGCTGCTGGTGGCCTGCTGCACGATCGCCTCCAGGTTGACGACGATCGAGGTCAGCGACTGCGCCGTCTCGTCGTGCAGTTCCCGGGCGATGCGCTTCCGCTCCTCCTCCTGCGCCCGCAGGATCTGCGCCGCCACGGCCTGCCGGTGCTCGGCGAGCCGGTCGAGCATCAGGTTGGCCATCTCGCTCACCCGGGCGATGTCGGGATCGCCGGGGACCAGCGGCACCCGGGCCGAGAAGTCGCCCTGCCGGACCTTGTCCAGCGTGGCGTGGAGGATGAAGAGCGGCCGGAAGGCCACCCGGAGCAGGGCGTAGTTGACGCCCAGGGAAACGGCCAGCCCGACGGCGATCAGGCCGAACTCCCAGGTGGGCGGGTGCTGCTCGCTGTTCCAGAAGTGGGTTGCGACCACGGCCGCGCCGATCGCGCCCACCACGACGATGGCCGCGTTGGCCACGAGGACCTTGGTAAACAGGCTGGTCCGGCTGTGCAGGTATGCGAGCAACCGCATCTAGACCCCCACTACCCCTGCTGGATGTGTCAAAGCGCCCACCCCTGCCGTCGCGCCATCTCCCCGCGGGACCCTAGGTTCTGGGACGGATGTCGGGGTCAGCGAACTCCTGTCGATAGCTCAAAAGTCTACATTCGCTTCTTCCCGGGCGGATCCCTTCCGCCGAGCCCGGACTCAAGCGCCGCCAGGTCGGACCAGCCCGGCGATCGCCGGTGCCTTCGCCCCGGTCACAGGAGTGGGCGGCGGCGGCGGCGAAACACCGAAGCCGGAACCCAGAGGAGGTGGGCGACACCATGGCAGATCCGGTGAGCGAGCTGACCGCCCTGGCGGCGGGTTTCTCCGGCACGATCGGCGTGTGGGCCCGGTCCCTGGACACCGGCGAGGTCATCCGGGCGGGAGCCTGCGACGACCCCTTCCCGAGCGCCTCGACCATCAAGCTGGCGATCTTCTACGAGCTGATGCGCCAGGCCGGCGAGGGGAAGCTGGATCTGGACGAGGCGCGGACGCTCCGGGCCGAGGACAAGGTGCCCGGCTGCGGCGTGCTGCGGGACCTGACGCCGGGGATCCGGCTCCCCCTGCGGGACCTCGCCACCCTGATGATGACCATCAGCGACAACACCGCGTCCAACATGTGCATCGACGCCGTGGGCATCGACTCGGTCAACCGCTCGATGGACGCGCTGGGCCTCCCGGGGCTTCGCCTGCGCTGGAAGTTCTTCTGCGCCCCGGAGGGCCAGCCGGTCAACTCGGCCGTGCCTTCCCAGCTCGGGCGGCTGATGGACATGATCGTCCGCCATGAGGTGCTGACCCCGGCGGCCTGCGACGAGATGCTGCGGGTGATGAAGCGCGTGCAGAGCCCCTATGCGGCCCGGTACCTGCCCGGCGGGGCACAGTACGACCGGCCGCCCGCAGGGCCGGTCATCGCCGCCAAGTTCGGCAGCATCACCGGCTGCCGCCACGAGGTCGGGGCGGTCTGGAAGGGCGGCCGGGGATTCGTATTCAGCGTGATGACCAAGGACTGCAAGGACGAGCGGCCCATCGAGGACAACGAAGGGGTGCTGGCCGTCGGCCGGGCCGTGGCGATCCTGTACCGCCACTTCATCGAGCCGTGAGCGGCGCCGGCCCCGTCCCCCGGTCCACCCGGGCGGGATCGCCCGGGCGGACCGGCCGCTACGCCTTCTTGCGCTCCCGAGGCTGAACCACGACGTCGACCAGGCCGTAGGCCTTGGCCTCTTCCGCCGACATCCAGTGGTCCCGCTCCGTGTCCGCCTTCACCCTCTCCAGGGGCTGGCCGGTGTGCTTGGCGAGGATCTCCGCCAGCCGGTCCTTGATGCGCAGGAGCTCCTTGGCGGTGATCTCGACGTCCGTCACCTGACCGCCGATGCCGCCGCTCACCCAGGGCTGGTGGATGAGGATCCGCGCGTGGGGCAGGGCGTAGCGCGTCCCGGTGCCGCCCGCCAGCAGCACGGCGGCCATGGACGCCGCCATCCCGATGGCGTAGGTGTTCACCCTGGGCTTGATGTGCTGCATGGTGTCATAGATCGCCAGGCCGGCGTTGATGACGCCGCCCGAGGAGTTGATGTACATATTGATGTCCTTGTCCGGGTCATCGCTTTCCAGGAACAGGAGCTGCGCCGTAATCGCGTTGGCCACCTGGTCGTCGATCGCGGTACCCAGGAAGATGATCCGGTCCTTGAGCAGCCGGGAGTAGATGTCGTACGCGCGCTCCCCTCTGCTCGTCTGCTCGATGACGATCGGAACGAGCGTGCTCACGGAAAACTCTCCTCCGATCGGGGCGCCTCTGGCCCCGCTTTTTCTCATTCTTACGACGCCGAAATTTCAGCCGGAGATTCTGCCGGCCCGGCCGTGACGATGGTCAGCCGCTCCGGAATCAGGTGGCGGGCCGCGACCTCCTGCAGCATCTCAGGGGTGAGCGCCGCCAGCTCCCGCGGGTGCCGCTCCAGCCAGTCCAGCCCCAGGCCGAAGCGCTCGATCTCGGCCAGCCGGGCGGCGATCCGCTCCGGCGACTCGTGCTGCACCGCGGGGTAGCCGGTGAGGAAGTCCTGCAGCGCCTCCAGCTCGGCCAGCGGCACGGGCTCCGCGACCAGGCGGCGCAGCTCGGCGAGCACCGTCTGCACGGCGAACTCCAGCCGCGCGGGGTTCACGCCCAGGTGGGCGGACCACGGTCCCGGGCCGCTCGTGCCGCCGAACACGGCGTACTGGTAGTAGGAGAGGCCGTGCCGCTCCCGCACGTCCCGGAACAGGCGGCTGCTGGCCGGCGTGCCGTTGCCGCCGAACAGGGTGGCCAGCACTTCCAGGGCCAGGTAGTCGGGGTGGCTGCGGTCCACCAGCGGCCAGCCCAGCGCGATGTCGGTCTGGGTCTTGCCGGCCAGGGGCACGTGCAGGCGGCCGCCCTGCGGCGGCGGCACCGGGGGTATCGCCGCCTTCCCGGACCCGCCGCTCCAGCCGGCGAGGGCCTCCTCCACCGCGGCCAGGGCGGCCTCGGGCTCGACGTCGCCCACCACCACGACCACCGCGCCCTTCGGCCCGTAGTGCGCCTGGTGGAACCGCCGCAGATCCTCCACCTGCAGCCCGGTGAGCGTCGCCTCGGTGCCGCCCAGGGGCTGCCGGTAGGGGTGGCCCTCCGGGTAGATCTGCTCCATGAGCCGCCGGGCCGCCACCGCCCGGGTGTCGTCCTCCGCGCGGCGCCAGGCGACCAGCATCTGCGCGCGCAGCCGCTCCACCTCGCCCTCCGGGAAGGTCGGGCGCCGGATCACCTCGGCCAGCAGGTGCAGCCCCTTCTCCAGGTCCTCCGGCAGGCACTTCAGCGAGGCGACGGCGGTCTCCCGGCCGGCATCGACGCGCAGCGACATCCCCTGGGCGTCGGTGATGAGGGCCAGTTCCTGCGCGGTGTACTGTGCGGTGCCGCGGGTGAGCAGCCCGGCGACCAGCTGGGCCAGGCCCGCCTTCCCCGGCGGCTCGTGCACCGCCCCGGCCTCCATCTGCACCCGCACGAACACGGAGGGCACCGTCGGGGTCGGGAAGACCAGGAGGACCGCGCCGCCGGGCAGTTCCCGGCGCACGACGCGCTCGGGCGACAGCACGGGCCGGGCGGGCCCGGCTTCGGGCCGGGGGACCCGGCGGTCCGCCGACCTCTGGTAATCCGGGGTGCCGCCGGCGGCAGCGCCGTCCGCCGCTGCGGCCCCGTCAGGCGGCTGGCCGCCCGCCGCCGGCGCCGCGGCGGCGACCTGCGGGGCGCGGGCCGGCGCCGCCCCGCCGGCCGCGGGGGCCTCGTCCGCCGGGATGAAGTGGCCCACCGTGCGCCGGCGCGCATCCAGGTACTGCCGGGCGACCCGGAGCACGTCCGCCGGGGTCACCGCCTCCAGCTCCTCCAGGGCGCGGTCGAACCGCTCCACGCCCCGGGTCAGGGCCGTGCTGCCCAGCAGGACGGCCTGGTTCAGGGCGGACTCCATCGCGTACAGGAGGCTCGCCCGCACCTGCTTCTGCGCCCGCGCGAACTCCTCCGCGCTGACCTCGCCTTCCCGCAGCCGCTCCACCTCGTCGAACAGGGCCTCCTCCAGGGCCTCGAGGCTCACCGAGGGGGCGGGCGTGGCGGTCAGCAGGAACAGCCCCGCGTGCTGGAACGCCCGGACGTAAGCCCCGGCAGCGACGGCCATGCCGGTGTCGATCAGCCGGCGGTGCAGCCGGCTCGAGCGCCCCATCGCTCCGCCGCCCTGTGCGCTGCCCGAAAGCAGGGTCGACAGCAGGGTGAGCGCCGGCTGATCGGGGTGCGCCGCCTCGGGGATCCGGTAGCCGGCCAGCAGGATCGGGTGCGGCCCGGGCCGCCGGACGGTCACCCGCCGCTCCGCTTCCTGTTCGGGCTCCACCGCCGTGAAGGGGGGCGGCGGCTCGCCGGGCGGCAGCGGCCCGAAGTGGCGCTCGGCGAGGCGCACCACCTGCTCCGCCTCCACGTCGCCCACGACCACCAGGGCGGCGTTGTTGGGCCGGTAGTAGCGGCGGTAGTGCGCCGCAAGCGCCTCGGCCGTGGTGGCGCGGATGTCGTCCTTGCTGCCGATGATGGGGTGCCGGTAGGGGAGCACCTGGAACGCGGTGGCCATGAACGCCTCGTTGAGCCAGAACGCCGGGTGGTTCTCGTTCCCCTCCCGCTCGCTGACGATGATCCCCCGCTCCCGCACCGTGAGGTCGGGGTCGAAGGTCATCCCCGCCATGCGGTCCGCCTCGACGGCGAAGCTGAACTCGAGGTGCTGCGCCGGCAGGACTTCGTAGTAGGCGGTGTAGTCGTAGGAGGTGAACGCGTTCCACATGCCGCCGCGCCGCTTCACCCCTTCTTCCAGCATGCCGTACGGGAAGCGGGGTGTGCCCTTGAACATCATGTGCTCCAGGAAGTGCGAGAGGCCGGTCTGCCCCGGGCCCTCATCCCGGCTGCCGACCCGGTACCAGACCATCGAGGTCACCACCGGCGCATGCCGGACTTCCCGGACGTACACCATGAGGCCGTTGGGCAGCTCGGCGACCTGCGTCGGAGCGATGCGGTAGCTCACCAGCGCCCTCCTCTGCTTTCGCGGGCCCGGGCGCGTCGGTCAGCCCACCAGGCGGCCCCGATGGCCGCCGCCAGGGGGAGCAGAATCCACAAGCCGGATGCCAGGGCCGACCACACGTAGGGACTCCCCGCCGTCTGTCGGACGTACTGGACCACGCCCATCGCGAACAGCGCGACCACCAGAAGCCCGATCACCTTGCGGAACACGTTTTTCAGCACGGGCTCACGCCCCTCTTTCCTCATCTTTCCCAGAAGTTCGCCCCGAAACCGTGCCCGCGGCGGGCCCTTCGGAGCGAACGGCAGCCAGCAATGATAAAGACGCCGGGGTCTCCGGCGCAGATACCTGAAAAGCGACCGCACGGGCGCCCGGCGCGCCCGGCCTCCCGCGCGGGCAAGCGGCAGGCGCGCCCAGCGCCCGCGCGGGCGCAAACGCCCCGGCGGGACCGCCGCAGCGGCCGGCCCGTCGGGGCGCTCAAGACGCCCGCTCCTCATTCCCTGCCCTCCGTCACCAGCAGCTCCCGCCAGCGCTGGATCCGGGCGACCAGCCGGTCCTGGCCCGCCCGGGTGTAGAGCCGCTCCAGGTTGCCGAGCATGCGGTAGAGCATCACCCGGGTGCTGCACGGGGCGAGCACGCGGTCGGGGGCGCTCACGCCCCGGCGGCGCAGGATGCGGCTCAGGACCTCGTAGCGGTAGACCTGCCCCTGGTTGAAGCAGTCCACGTAGGCGGGCCCGTCGGCCTCCACGTACATCGCCAGGAAGTGGTCCGGCATGGCCACCCCGTAAACCGGCAGCCCCAGCCGCTGGCCGACGAGGATGTAGACCGCGGCCAGGACGATCGGGCTCCCGCGCCGCCGCTCCAGCACGCTGGGCAGGAAGTGGTGCTCGGGGTTGCCCTCGTCGCCCGCCCGGAACCGCAGGTTCTCGAAGAGCACCTCGCCCATCGCCCGCAGGCCGCCCAGCGCCGGCAGGTGCGCCCGCACGCTGCCGGCCACGGCGTCGAGGAACGAGGCCACGGCGCGCTCCCGCCCCGCCGCGCCGCCCAGGGCGGCGAGGAGCATGCAGCCCTCCTCCAGCCCGATGGCGTCGTCGTCCTTCCGGGCCAAACGGCGCCACTGCTCCTCCAGGGCCGCCAGGCGCAGCTCCTCCAGGAGGGCGCGCGCCCGCCCCCTGAGGCGGGGGTCGGGATCGTCGAACGCCGCCTCGAGGAACGGGACGGCGGCATCGCCCGCGTTCAGCAGCTCGTCCCAGGCCGTCCGGGCAATGCCCTCCTGCTCGTCGGCGAGCAGGCTGACCAGCGCGCGGAGCTCACCCTCGGTACGCATGGCCCCTCAGAGCTCCTCCACCACGACGTCGTACTTCTCCAGGAATTCGATGACCGCCCGGGTGATGTGCGTCGGGGTGGAGGCGCCCGACGTGACGGCGACCCTCCGCTTCCCCTTCAGCCAGGCCGGATCGATCTCCTCCACGCTGTCGACCAGGTACGCCTCGCGGCCGGCCACCTCCCGGGCCACCTGCACCAGCCGGTTGGAGTTGTTGGAGCGGCGGTCGCCCACGACGATCACCAGGTCGGCCTCGGGCGCCATCCGCGCCACAGCCTCCTGCCGCTGCTGGGTGGCGAGGCAGATCTCGTTGTAGACCTCCGTCTGGGGCCAGCGCGCCTTGACCTCGGCCATCAGCGCCTGGGTGTCCCACTGCGAGAGCGTCGTCTGGTTGGTCACCGCCAGCTTCTGGTCAGGGCGGAACGACAGCGCGTCCAGGTCCTCGGCCCGCTCCACCAGGTGCACGTGCCCGGGGGCCACCCCCACCGCCCCCTCGGGCTCGGGGTGACCCTTCTTGCCGATGTAGATGACCTCGTACCCCCGGCCCACCAGCTCGGCGATCAGCTCGTGGGTCCGGGTCACATCCGGGCAGGTCGCGTCGACCACGTGGAGCCCCTTCTCCCGCGCCCGGATCTTCACCGCCGGGGACACGCCGTGGGCGGTGAAGATGACGGTCCCGGAGTCGATCTGCTCCAGCAGGCTCAGGCGATCCTCGCCGTCCAGCGTGATCACGCCCAGCGCCTCCATCTCCTCCACCACGTGGCGGTTGTGCACGATCTGCCCGAGGACGTAAATGGGCCGGGGCACATTCGGGTCCCGCGCCACCCGGCGGACCAGCTGGATGGCGCCGACGACGCCGTGGCAATACCCCCGCGGGGTAATCTTGATCACTTCCATTACACGATTGCCCTCCCACCCGGCCGGAGTGTTGCGCAAGCCCGCCGTGGCAGGCGCTGTCACGGCGGGCTCGTGTCTGCGTTCCTAGTGATGGCCGTGTCCGTGGCCTTCTTCGAGGGCGTCCACCGACTCCGTCTTCCCGTTGATCGACAGGGCGAAGATGACGACCGCCGAGGCGGCGATCCAGCCGAGGACCCACAGCCAGAAGTTCACCGGAACCCCCCCTGCTCGCCGGAGATTCGCACGCTGTGACTCTATTCTCCCCCAGGAGCAGGTCCCTTGACAAGCCCCGGGTCACGCCACCCCTCTGCGGGGCGCACTCCTGGAACGGTCGCCGTGGGCCGGAGGTGCAAGTCTTGCGCGGGGTGGCGGAGTGGCGAGGGGTTGGCGCGCAGAACCTGCGCTTGGCTGTGGGTCGGAGGTGCGGGTCTTGCGCGGCAGAGGCACAGCTCCAACGGGTTGACGCGCAGAACCTGCTCCTGGCTGTGGCTCGGAGGTGCAGCTTTTGCGCGGCGGGGGCGGAGCTCCGGGGGGTCGACGCGCAAAACCTGCGCCTGGCTGTGACTCGGACGTGCAGCTTTTGCGCGGCAGGGGTGGAGTTCCACGGGGTTGACGCGCAGAACCTGCGCTTGGCTGTGGGTCGGAGGTGCGGGTCTTGCGCGGCAGAGGCACAGCTCCAACGGGTTGACGCGCAGAACCTGCGCCTGGCTGCGGCTCGGAGGTGCAGGTGTTGCGCGGCAGAGGCGCAATTCCAGGGACTTGACGCGCAGAACCTGCGCCTGACTGTGGGTCGGAGGTGCAGGTCTTGCGCGGCAGAGGCGCAGTTCCAGGGGTTCGACGCGCAAAACCTGCGCCTGGCTGTGGCTCGGAGGTGCAGGTCTTGCGCGGCAGGGGCGGAGTTCCAGGAGGTCGACGCGCAAAACCTACGCCTAGCTGTGGCTCGGAGGTGCAGGTCTTGCGCGGCAGGGGCGCAGTTCCAGGGGGTCGACGCGCAGAACCTGCGCCTGGCTGTGGCTCGGAGGTGCAGGTCTTGCGCGGCAGGAGTGGAGTTCCAC
>QGVE01000018.1 GCA_003242675.1 Bacillota bacterium
CGCTTCGGCGGATCAGCGGCGGGGTCGCCCCGGGGCAGCATGCGTCTCAGGGAAACAAGTTCGTGTGTTCAAGGACTGGCGGGTTGACGCGGCGATTGCGGCCCCGCCACGTGTTCCCTTTAGCGGTGATACGGCTCCCCCCGATTGATCTTAAACCCCCGATAAATCTGCTCCAGCAAAATGAGCGGCACCATCTGATGCAGGAATGTCATCCGCCCCAGCGAGAGCACCGTGTCCGCCCGGGCCAGCACGGCCGGGTCCAGCCCCAGCGAACCGCCGATGACGAAGGCCAGGTTCGCGTCCCCCTGCAGCGCCCGCTCCGCCAGGAAGGCCGCCAGCTCCTCCGACGAAAACTGCCGCCCGCGCCCGTCCAGCACCACCACGTGCTCCTGGCCGCCCTGGTCCAGGGCGCGCAGGATCCGCTCCCCCTCCCGCTTCATCACCTGCGCCTCCTGCGCGGGCGAGGCGCCGTCCGGGATCGGTTCGTCCGGCACCGTCACGATCTCCACCCGGGCGTAGGGGCGCAGCCGCTTCAGGTACTCCTGCACCCCCTCCTGCAGGTAGCGCTCCTTCACCTTGCCCACCGTCACCAGCCGGATCCGCAAGGCGTCACCCCCTCCACATGCGTGAGGCGGTGCCCTCCGGGGCACCGCCTCTAGTGTTCCGCTAAACCGCCGCTGCGCCCTTCCGCTCCATCTTCACATCCGCGCCCAGGGCCAGCAGCTTTTCTTCCAGTTTCTCGTACCCCCGCTGCACGTGCTCCATCCCGTAGATCGTCGTCTCGCCCTCCGCGGCCAGCCCGGCGATCACCAGCGCGGCGCCGGCCCGGATGTCGGTGGCCTCCACCGGCGCCCCGTAGAGCCGCTCCACGCCCTTCACGATGGCCGTGCGGCCCTCGACCCGGATCTGCGCGCCCATGCGCAGCAGCTCCGGCACGAAGCGGAAGCGGTCCTCGTAGAGGGTCTCGGTGACATAGCTCGTCCCCTCGGCGAGCGAAAGCAAGGCCGTCATCTGGTTCTGGGCGTCCGTCGGGAAGCCGGGGTACGGCAGCGTCTTCACGTTGACGGCCTTGGGCCGCCCCCGGCCGATCACCCGCACCGCGTCGCCCATCTCGTGGATCTCCACGCCCGCCTCCCGGAGCTTCGCCATGATCGGCGTCATGTGCGTGGGGATCACATTCTGCAGGATGACGTCGCCCTGGGTCATCGCCGCGGCCATCATCCAGGTGCCGGCCTCGATGTCATCGGGGATGACCGTCTGCGTCGCCCCGACCAGCCGGTCCACCCCCCGGACCCGGATGGTGTCGGTGCCCGCGCCGGTCACCTTGCCGCCGCAGGCGTTGATGAAGTTCGCCACCGCCACCACGTGCGGCTCCTTGGCACAGTTCTGGATGACCGTGGTGCCCTCGGCCAGCGAGGCCGCCAGCATCACCTGGATGGTGGCGCCGACGCTGATGATGTCCAGGTAGACGTTGGCCCCGCGCAGCCGCCTCGCCCGCGCGTGAATGATCCCGCGATCCACCCAGATCTCCGCCCCCAGGGCGGAGAGCCCCTTGAAGTGCTGGTCCACCGGGCGATGGCCGATCCGGTCCCCGCCGGGCATGGGAACGCTCGCCCGCCCGTAGCGCGCGAGCATCACCCCGAGCAGGTAATAGGAAGCGCGAATCGACGACGCGAGCTGGTAGTCCGGCTCGCCGGGCCGGACCCCATCGGTATGTACGGTGAGGATGCCGTGCACCGGGTCCCAGTCGACTCGGGCGCCCAGTCCGGTGAGCAGCTGCCGGTACACCACCACGTCGTGAATCTGCGGCACGTTCTCCAGCCGACTCGTCCCGTCTGCGAGCAGCGTTGCGGCAATCAACGGAAGCGTGGCGTTTTTCCGCCCTCCAACCCGAATCGTACCCTTCAGCGGGCGGCCGCCGCGAATCCTTAACGTTGTCAAAGCGTTTCCTCCTTGCCGGTCTAGCCACTCTTACTGGGGCATCCAAGTCATGATTCTAGCTCACCGTTAAATGCATTGACATAGTAGACCTGACCATTGTCCAGCGTGATGCGCCACACCGGAACCGTCTCCCACGCGCTGACCTCCCCGGCCGCGGGGGCCGTCACCGAAGGGCCCGAATAGTAGCCCAGCCGGACGTCCACCACGGTGCGCACCTGACCGCCCGTCTCCAGGTGGCCGGCCAGGCGAAGCAGGGCCTCGGCAGCGGGGCGGACCGCCTTCGCGGCGCCCTCCTTGAAGCCCACCGGCTCCACCCAGTGGTGGACCACCCGCTCGACGCCCCGCGGCGACAGGTAGACGCGCAGGTACCCCGAGAAGACCGGCAACCCGCCGTAGGTGGGCACGAACTCCACCATCGCGCCGTCTTCCCGCAGGAAGATCCCCGAGAGCTGCACGTCGGCCGGGAACAGCCCGTGCTTCCGCAAGAAATCCTCCGCCGCCTGGCGCAGCAGGAGCCGGTCAGACAGGTCCAACAGGCTCCTCTCCTCCCTGCGGACGGGCTCCAGAACGGTCTCCCGCGTCGCCGCGTCGTACCGGGAACGCAGTTCCGAAGCGTTAACGGCTCCTACAAAGGGTTCGACCGCCGGATCCGGATTCGTGGGGTTCAGCCGGAACTCGACGCGCAAAAGGCGCATGGGGCCGGGGGTCTTGGGAAGCGACACGCCGCCGGGCAGGACGATCCCCCGCTCGTCCAGCCGGGCGCGGAGCTGAACCAGCTGGGAGCGGGCGGTGACCTCGCCGGCGTTCAGGTCGTCCTTCGGACCCCACAGCGCGTACGCCAGCATCGCGTTGACCACGGCAAACGCCGCGATCAGGATGGCGCGCGCCCGCGTCCAGTCCACTACCCCACCTCCTAAACGAAAGAAACCCTGCAAAGGTTACGGCCGTCCGCGTCACTGCACCACTTTCGGCGGAAGCGGGTACTCCCGGGCGACCGCGTTGACGTAGACCTCAACGCTGCCCGCCTGGATGACCCACGTCGGCTCCGCCGTCCAGGGCTCCCCGGACGCTGCAGGGGGCCGAAGAAGGTAGGTCAGGTACATCGCCCGGATGGGCTCCGTCGACAGGGCAGGCGCCGCCGGGAGGGCATGGGCCAGCGCGGCCTCCGGCGACATCAGGGGAAGCCAATCGCCGCCAAACGTCACGTTGGCGACGGTCGGGGTGCGCTGGAAGTACACGACCCGCTCCGCCGCCGAGACGTGCACCTCCATCGCACCCGGCAGCGACTGGACGGGGTACTTTGACCCCGTATGAACTTCGAAAGCCAGCCGTCCGACGCCTGCCTCCCGCACGTAGCGATGGAGCACCACATCCTGGGGCCAGCCGCCCTGCGACACCCACTCGGCCGCAGCCGCCAGCGCGTCCTCCAGGGCGGGCGCAGCGGCCTTGCCGGACCCCTCGGCCGCCCGGTACTGCAGGATGCCCGACTCGGTGATCCGCAGGAGCCGCCGCCCGTCGGTCAGGCTGCGGGCGTCGTGCTCGTCGATCTGCCGGACGACGGTGAGGTCGGGAAAGTATCGGGCCTCCTCCTCCCGCAGGTCGGGCAGCAGGACCGTCACCTGTGCAGCCGGCCACTCCGCCACATCGGGCACCACCACGCCCGGGGCCGCGGTCACCCCGAGCCCGTCCAGGACCAGCTCCCGGTAAGGGCCGAACAAGGCCGGATCCAGCCGCTCGACGTGGGCCGCCAGGGCCGAGCGCGGCCCCTCCGGCAGGTCCGTGAGGTACAGGTCGTAGCCGAGCGGACCCGTGAGGTAGACGGCCGGCTGCTCCCCCAGGGTCACGATGATCCGGTCCACCAGCAGCGACCCGTTCCGCAGGAGCGGCGCACGCCACTGCAGCAGGCCGGCCCACTGGCTGACCTGCAGGGCCGTGGGCAGGTAGAGCTCCACCGCGGGCGCCGCCGCGCCCGGGCGGGGCGCCTGGTCGATCAGGGTGGCGCCGCCCTGCACGTTCAGCCCGGTGAGCGCGGTGCGAATCCGCTGCCACACGGTGCTGTAGGTGGGCGACCCGGCGTGCAGCTCCGCCCGGCGGCCATCGGCGTCCACGACCGCGATGCGCTCGGGCCGGAAGATCTCCGGCATCTCCCGCACGGCGGGGACCGGCTGCTGCTGCAGGCTGGGCTCGGCGGCGTCCGCGTCGCCGAACAGCGGCTCCGGGTACCAGATCCGCACCGAGAGCGCCACGCTGGTCAGCACCAGGACGGCGAGCAGGAGGTTGAGCAAGGCCTCCCTCGCCCGGCCGGAGGGCCTCATGCCGTGCTCACCCCCTCGGCCGTGGCGGCGGGGAGCGTGAAGGTGACCGTGGTCCCCCGGTTGACCTCCGAAGCGATCGCGATGGTGCCGCCGGAGAGCTCCACGATCTGCTTGGCGATGGAGAGGCCCAGCCCGGTGCCGCCCATGGAGCGGGAGCGGGCCTTGTCCACCCGGTAGAACCGCTCGAAGACCCGCGGCAGGTCCTCGGCTGGGATGCCGATGCCCGTGTCGGCGATCGTGACGCGCACGGCCTTCGGGCCGTCCGGCGCCACGGTGATGCGGATCTGCCCGCCGTTGGGCGTGAAGTCGATGGCATTGGCCAGCAGGTTGGTGACCACCTGCTGGATCTTGTCGTAGTCGCAGAGGGCCGGCGGCGTCGCCGGGTCCACCTCCCACTGCACGGAGAGCCGCTTGCGGTCCACCTGCAGCCGCAGCCGGCCCACGGTCTCCGCCACCAGGGCGCCGATGTCCTGCGGCCCGATGTTCCAGCGCAGCCTCCCCTCGTCCATCTGGGTCAGCCGCAGGAGGTCCCGCACGAGCCGGGCCATCCGCTCCGTCTCGCCGTCCACCACCCGCAGGAAGCGGTCGCGCACTTCCGGATCCTCGGCGGCGCCGTCCAGCAGGGTCTCCACGTAGCTCTTGATCGTCGTCAGGGGGGTCTTCAGCTCGTGCGAGACGTTGGCGACGAACTCGCGCCGCAGGCTCTCCAGCCGCTCCCACTCGGTGATGTCGTGGAAGACGATGACCGTGCCGGGGTGCCGTCCGTCGCTCTTCAGGGGAGTGATGTAGGCCTGCAGCACCCGGTCCTTCAGCCGGATCTGGCGGGTGACCGGGGCGCTTTGCTGCCAGGCCTCCTCCAGGGCCTCCTCCAGCCCGGAGTCCGCGGCGAGCTCCTCAGGCCGGCGCCCGAGCGCCTCCAGCTCCCGGACCTGGAACATCCGCTGCGCCGCGGGGTTGAGCCGGATGATGCGCCCGACGCCGTTTAGGGCCATCAGGCCGTCGGCCATGTGGGTCAGGATGGCCTCCGCCTGGCTCTTCTCCTCCTGAATCTCGCTCATCATCTCTTTCAGCTGTCGGCTCATGCGGTTGAACATCTCGGCCAGGCGGCCGATCTCGTCGCTGGACCGGACCGGGATCTGCTGGTCGAAGTTGCCGCCGGCGATCAGGGCGGCGGTGCGGGTCAGCTCCCGGATGGGCCCGGTGATCGTGCGCGCCAGGGCGATGCCCAGCACGACGGTCGAGGCCATGGCGACCAGGGTCGCGACCAGCAGGATGTCCCGCAGGTCCTGCAGGCGCGCGTAGGCCTCCTCCAGGGAGTCCTTCAGGTAGATCACCCCGATGACGTTGCCGGCCTCGGTGATCGGCACCGCCTCGTAGGCCATCCGCTGCGTGCCTTCCCGGCCGATCCGCCGGTTCGTGTTGCCGAAGAACGCCGGCGAGACGTCGTCGTGGCTGAACTTCAAGCCCAGAAGCTCGTCCCGGTTGGCGACGCGCGCGGTGGCGCCGATGACGACGCCGTTGGCGTCCAGCACCAGCACCTCGCCCGGCCAGCGCTCCATGTACCGCTCAACCGCCTCGGGGTCGAGGCGGTCGTTCACGACGAAGTTGGAGAGCTGCCCGGCGAGGAGCTGCGCGCTCTGGTGCAGGTCGTCCTGCACTTTCCCGATGTAGCTGCGCTCCAGCTCGCGCAGGAGGTAGAGGCTCGCCAGCTCCATCGCGACGACGATCAGGAGGAGGTAGACCACCACCAGCTTCCCCTGAATGCTGCGGAACACGCCGTCCACCCTCTCCGTCAGTCGAACCGCTGGAAGTAGTAGCCGACCCCCCGCCGCGTCTTGATGTACTCCGGCTGAGCGGTGTTGTCCTCGAGCTTCTCCCGCAGCCTGCGCACGGTCACGTCCACCGTGCGCACGTCGCCGTAGTAGTCGTAGCCCCAGACCTCCTGCAGGAGCGCCTCGCGCGAGAAGACCTGGCCGGCGTGGGCCACGAGGAAGCGGAGCAGCTCGAACTCCCGGGGGGTCAGCTCCACCAGCTTGTCGCCCTTGCGCACTTCGTAGCTCGTCAGGTTGATGGTGATGTCGCCCTGCCGCAGGATCTCCGGGGAGGATGCCCGGCTGCTGGCCGCCGCCCGGGTGCGCCGGAGGATCGCGCGCACGCGCGCGATCAGCTCCCGCGGGCTGAACGGCTTGGTCACGTAGTCGTCCGCCCCGAGCTCCAGCCCCAGGACCTTGTCCACCTCGTCCTCCTTGGCCGTCAGCATCAGGATCGGCACCGCGGAGAACTTGCGGATCTCCCGGCACACCGAGAAGCCATCCAGCTTGGGCAGCATGATGTCGAGGATGACCAGGTCGAAATGCGACGCCCGGGCCTTGGCCACGGCCTCCTCGCCGTCGAAGGCCATGTCCACCGCAAAGCCCTCGCGCTCGAAGCTGAACTTCAGGATCTCGGCTATGGGACGCTCGTCGTCGACCACCAGGATGCGATCCGCCATGTCGTCCTCTCCTCGCTCACTCTTCCAGCAGGCCTTTTCGCTCCGCAAGGCGCCCGATCCTTCCGCCCGCGGGCGGCGGCGACCCGGCAGACTCTGGCAGGCACGAAAAGAAGAGGCCGCCCGAGCGGGCAGCCCCGTGCGGCGTATCTTCGGTTCAGCGCATCCGGCGCAGCTCGGCCGACAGCTGTTCGAACCGTTTCCGGTCGCGTTCGTCCAGGGCGCGATCGATCTCCCGCAGGAGCTCCTGCCGGCGCGTCAGGCGCTCCAGATCCTCCTGGAACACCTCGTCGTGCCAGCGGGCGAGCATGCGGAGAAACTCCTCCCGCTCCTCGCTCCAGGGCGGCGGGGCGGTGGAGAGGCAGAGGCCGATGCGCTCCGGCAGCGACTTCATGAGCTCCACCACGGCCTGGGAGGTCTTGGTGTAGATCTTGTCCCCGCGGCGAAACAGGAACGGCCACGTCCCCGAGCCCTTGGCCGACACCAGAATGGCGCAGTCGTAGCCCGAGAGATCCGACACCAGGTCGGTGCGACGGAGGATTTCCTCCTTGGACAGCATGAACTGGAGGAAGCCGCGCGCTTCCGAGAGCTTCGGCTGGTACTGCTCAAGGAAGGCCTTGATCTGGTCCGCCTTGCTCTTGGTCCCCCTTGGCCTCTCCATACCGCAACCTCCCCGGAGATGGACTCAAAACGGGAAAAGGGACCGAAAGTTTCTTGAAAGATTCGACCACTCCGCGCCGTTCTCCTTCTGCCGGAACGCGCCTGGCTGCGATTGGTCGGTCGTGCACTAGCCTCCCCGTGCGCCCGGCCGGGCATGCAGAAAGGCCGCCGGCAGACCTGCCGACGGCCTGGACGGCTCTCTCCTTTAGCGGTAGTAGTTCAGCGGGTTCACCGGGGTCCCGTCGACGCGGATCTCGAAGTGCAGGTGGGGCCCGGTGGAGTACCCGGTGCTGCCCACCCAGCCGATCACGTCGCCCTGGTTCACCTGCTGCCCGACCGACACGTTGATGCCGGAGAGGTGGGCGTACCAGGTCACCCGCCCCCCGCCGTGGTCGATCTCCACCATCCGGCCGTAATTCCCGTTCCACCCGGCAAACGTGACCATGCCGCTGTCGGCGGCCCGCACCGGGGTACCGTGCGGGGCGGCGATGTCGAGGCCCTGGTGCATCGTGCCCCAGCGCGGCCCGAAGTACGAGGAGATCTCCCCGGCCACGGGCAGGATCAGCGACCCGGTGCCCAGTTCCGGCACCTGCTTGACGCCGACCCGGCGCACCTGCGTGACCGGCTCCTGCGTCACGCGGCTGGAGAGCACCTCGGTCCGGACGACCTCGCCGTTCTCCCGGTACTCCCGGATGACCTTCTCGCGGGTTCCGGCGGACCCGGGGGTGACCACGACGGACTCCCAGGGCCAGAGGGTGTCGTCCTCGATCCGCTGCTCCGCGAACGGAATGCTCTCGTACACCACCCGCTGTGCGACGGAGCGGGGGTGGACGTAAGGCTCCTTGTACGTGATCCGCAGCTCCTGACCGATCTGCAGGAGCTCGATGTCGACGCCCGGGTTGGCCCTGGCCAGCTGGTCGGTGGTCAGACCGTACTCGAGGGCGATGTCCCACGCCGTGTCGCCGGACTGCACCGTGTAGGTGGCCACCTTGTCCGTGCCCAGCAGGAGGACGTTGATGGCCTCCTCCACCGTCTTGATGCGGCTCTCCTCCACCTCGGCCGGCTCCCAGGAGACGACCTCGGCGAAGGAAAGCTCCTCGACCAGGGCGGCGTCGCTCAAATAGGTCTCGCGGTAGGAGGCGAGGATGGCATCCACGACCTGCTGGGCCGCCTCCGCGCTGGCCACGGCCACGACCGGATCCCCGTTCACGGTGATCACGGCGGCCGGCTTCCGCTGGGGTTCAGGGGCGATCTCCGCGGCCGCGGGCTCACCGAGGCGCTCGCGCGCGGCGCGGGGCCCAAGCCCCTGGCGGGAGGCGATGCTCACCCGCTCCCGCTCCGGATCCTCCGCGCTCTCCAGCGGGCTCTGGGCCGCGCCGGCCGTAGCGGCGCCGCTGTCCCGCTCCCCCGCCGCCTGGGCCGGCTGTGAGCGCTGCAGGCTGCGCAGTCCGACGTCAGCTGCGAGACCGAGGCAGATGATCGTTGCGAGCACCACCAGCAGCAGGGGGCGGCGTTGCACGGGATCCACCTCCTCAGTGCATGAACGGTATACTGTTTCGCCTTATACAGTCTATTTCCTGCCCGGAATCGGGAGATCGCGGAACCGGTTCCTGGCCCGTTTATGCGCGAAAGGAATGGCCTATTCTGTCAATTCTTGCCGTAGACGCGCATCACCCTGCTCACGTAGGGATGCGCGGCCCCCAGGTGGGCCTGCCGCGGGCCGCCGTTGTACGCCGCCAGGGCCTTCTCCCAGGAGCCGTACTCCCGATGGAGCGCCTGGAGATACCATATGCCCATGTGAAGGTTCGTGTACGGGTCATACAGGTCGTACTCCGACCACCCCAGGCGCCCCGCGATCCACTCCGCGGTGGTGGGCAGGATCTGCATGAGGCCGGTGTCGTTGTGGCTGCCCACCGTCCACGGGTTCCACCGGCTCTCCACGTGCCCCACTGCGGCGACGAGCCGCGGGTCGACGCCGTATTGGGCCGAGAGGTCCAGCACCATCTGGCGGAACTCCGGCGGCACCAGGTCGGCGATGCGCTCCAGGTCGCGCCGCCGTTCGGCGTCGACCTGGCGGGCGAGCTCCCGCTGGGCCGCCGTGAGGTCGGCCGCGGCGTCCGCGGCCTGCAGGGCCAGCCGGGCGGCGGCGCGCCGGGCCGCCTGCGCCCGCCGCTCCGCCATCAGCAGGTCGTGCTCGGGGATGGCCGGCTCCACCGGCCCCAGGTGACGGACCTCGGGCACGCCGGCCGCCTCCAGGCGGCCCTGGAACCCGTGCAGCGTGAACACGAACAGGAACACCACCAGCGCCATCAGGTCGCGGCGCAGGCGGCGCACCCGGAACCTCTTGCGCGTGCGGACGGTTGCCATGCTCTCCCACCTCAGGGAAACTTTACCATGCCCTGGGCGCGAAACTTGTCGAAGTCTGTCGCACGGCGCGAAAAAGCCCCCGGGATCCCGCGGATCCCGGGGGAATCTGGAGCCGATGAGGGGGCTCGAACCCCTGACCTGCTGATTACGAATCAGCTGCTCTACCGGCTGAGCTACATCGGCACGGAAAACGGAGACGAGCGACGTCTCCGCCATCCTGGAGCGGGTGATGGGAATCGAACCCACGTTTTCAGCTTGGGAAGCTGATGTTCTACCATTGAACTACACCCGCAGCTTCTCGACGACCATTATTATAGCGGCGGCCCGCCCCGAATGCAAGGCGGATTCCGCTTGAAAATCGCGGGACGGCTGCCAGCCGTCCCGCGCGCAGACTTCGTTCAGAAGATGGAGGAGCGGTAGATCGCCTGGGTGCGCTCGCTGCCCACGCCGAGGATGGAGACGCGCACGCCGGTGACCTCCTCGATCAGCCGCACGTACCGCTGGGCCCCTTCGGGCAGTTCCTCGAACTGCCGCGCGGTGCTCAGCTTCTCGGACCACTCCCAGTTGGGCAGCTCCTCGTACACCGGCTCGACCTGCTGGAGCGCCTTCAGCCCGACGGGGAACTCCCGGGTGACCGTGCCGTCGGGCAGCCGGTAGGCGACGCAGACCTTCAGCGTCGGGATGCCCGTCTTGGCCAGGGTGTCCAGGTGCGGCACGGCCAGGTCGGTGATGCCGCTCACCCGGCAGGCGTAGCGCACCATCACCAGGTCCAGCCAGCCGATGCGGCGCGGCCGGCCGGTGGTCGTGCCGTACTCGTGACCCTCCTCGCGGATGCGGTGCGCCTCCTCGCCGTGCAGCTCGGTCGGGAAGGGCCCCTCGCCGACGCGCGAGGTGTAGGCCTTCACCACGCCGACCACCCGCGTGACCTTCGTCGGTCCCACCCCGGCGCCGATGATCGCCCCGGCGGCGATCGGATGCGAGGCCGTCACGTACGGGTAGGTCCCGAAGTCGATGTCCAGCAGGTGGCCCTGGGCCCCCTCGAACAGCACGTTCTTGCCGGCGTCGATCGCGTCGTTGACCAGCTCCACCGTGTTCGCGACGTACGGGCGCAGCCGCTCCGCGTACTCCAGGTACGGCTCCGCGATCTCCTCCACGGTGAAGCCCGGGAGGCCGTACACCTTCTCCAGGATGCGGTTCTTCTCCTCGACCAGGGCCGTGAGCTTGGGCAGGAACTCGTCCCGGTCGAGCATGTCGATCAGCCGGATGCCCACCCGGGCGAACTTGTCCATGTAAGCGGGCCCGATCCCCCGCCGGGTGGTGCCGATCTTCCGGGCGCCCTTCCGGTCCTCCTCCGCCTCGTCCAGCCGGATGTGGAAGGGGAAGACGATGTGCGCGCCCCCGCTGATGCGCAGGTTGGAGAGGTCGACGCCCTGGCTCGCCAGCCGGTCCATCTCCTCCAGCAGCTTGGGCGGATCCAGCACCACGCCGTGGCCGATCACGCAGAGCGTGCCCGGGTAGAGGATGCCCGAAGGCACCTGATGCAGCTTGTACTGCTTGCCGCCGGCCCACACGGTGTGCCCCGCGTTGGAGCCTCCGGTGGAGCGCACCACCACGTGCGCCTGCTCCGCCAGCAGGTCGACGAACTTGCCCTTGCCCTCGTCGCCCCACTGCGTGCCCATGACTACGACGACTGGCATGTCGGCACCTCCCGTACGAAACGCGCCGGGGCCCCGCCGAGGGGGCCCCCGGTCCGCGCTGGCCAATTTCCAGGCACAGTGTATCATCCGGCAGCGCGCGGTGTCAATGCGGCGGCCGAACGTTGCCCACAGGTGTGGATACTAATGTTCGTAAGTCGCGACGTGAAAGATCTGCGCGCCGTCGCGGAAACCGCTCACGGCTGCCGGCGCTGCTCCCGGCCGTACATCCGCTGGATCTCCTTCGCGAAGTAGAGCTCCACCGTGCCGACCGGGCCGTTGCGGTGCTTGGCGATGATGACCTCCACGATGTCCTTCTTGTCGCTGTTCTGGTTGTAGTAGTCGTCCCGGTAGAGGAAGGCGACCACGTCGGCGTCTTGCTCCAGGGCACCGGATTCCCTCAGGTCCGAGAGCATCGGCCGCTTGTCCTGCCGCTGCTCCACCGAGCGGGAGAGCTGCGACAGGGCGATCACCGGCACCTTCAGCTCGCGGGCCAGGGCCTTCAGCGAGCGGGAGATCTCGGAGATCTCCTGCTGCCGGTTGGCCTGCTGGCCCGGCCGCTGCGGCAGCGACATCAGCTGGAGGTAGTCGACGATGATCAGGTCGAGGCCGCGCTCCTGCGCCAGCCGGCGCGCCTTGGCGCGCAGCTCCTGCAGGGGGATGTTGGGCGTGTCGTCGATGTAGATCTCGCTCTCCCCCAGCACGGAGAGCGCCGTGCCCAGCTTGTGCCAGTCCTGGTCCTGGAGCTGGCCGGTGCGCAGCTTGTGGCTGTCCACCGTGGCCTCCGACGCGAGGAGCCTGAGGGCCAGCTGCTCGGCCGACATCTCCAGCGAGAAGAAGATCACCTTCGCCTTCGCCTGCACCGCGGCGTTGCGGGCGATGTTCAGGGTGAAGGCGGTCTTGCCCACCGCCGGGCGCGCCGCGACGATGATCAGGTCGGAGGGCTGGAAGCCCGACGTCAGGGCATCCAGGTCCCGGTAGCCCGACGGCACGCCGGTCGTCCGGCCCCGGGTGGAGTAGAGGTGCTCCAGGTGGCCATAGGCCGTGACCAGCGCGTCGCGGATGTGCACGTACCCCCGGGCGGACCGGCGCTGCGTCACGGCGAAGATGGACTTCTCCGCCTCCTGCAGCATCTCGTCCACGTCCTCGGCGGTGTAGCACTCGTCGACGATGCGCCGGGCGACCGTCTGCAGCCGGCGCAGGATCGCCTTCGACTCCACGATCTCGGCGTACTGCAGGACGTTGGCGGTGGTGGGCACCAGGTTGATCAGGCTCGTGAGGTAGGTGAGCCCGCCCACCTCCTCCAGCTTCCCGGTGCGGATCAGCTCGTCCTGGACCGTGATCGGGTCCACCGGCTCGCCGCGGTTATAGAGGGCGAGCATCGCGGCGAACAGGTGCTGGTGCCGGTCCGAGTAGAAGTCCTCGGGCACCAGCTTGTGCGCGACGGCGGCCACCGCCTGCCGGTCGATGAGCATCGCGCCCAGGACCGACTGCTCGGCCTCCAGGTTCTGGGGCGGGACCCGTTCGCTGAAGGGGTTCACGGCTGACTGGCCTCCCCGCCTTGCGGCTCATCCGCCATGACCAGGCGCATCGCGTCCTCGATCGTGGCGGCGAAGCAGATCTCGATGCCCGGCACCTGCTCCGGCACGTCCTTGCGGTTCTCCTCGGGCAGGACCACGCGCGCCATGCCCGCCTGCCTGGCGCCGTAGATCTTCTCGTAGATCCCGCCGACGGCGCGGATGCCGCCCCGGATGGAGACCTCGCCGGTGATGGCGACGTCCTGCCGGATCGGCCGCCCCTTGATCGCCGAGATCATCGCCAGGTAGATGGCCGTCCCGGCGCTGGGCCCATCGATCCGGCCGCCGCCGACGACGTTCACGTGCACGTCCCAGTTCGACAGGTCCTCCCCCGTGACCCGGCGCACGACCGCGGCCGCGTTGAACAGCGAGTCCTTGGTCATGGAGCCCGCCGTGTCGTTGATGCGCAGCCGCCCCTTGCCCGGCTCCCGCGCGGGGAAGGCGACCGCCTCGATCTCCAGGACGGAGCCGACGTACCCCAGGACGCCGAGCCCGAAGATGCGCCCGACCTCCGCCGTGGGCGAGGCCTTGCGGGTGACGTACGGCGTCAGCCGGTTGGTCCGGATCACTTCGTAGACCAGGTCCCGGGTGATGGTGATGGGCTCGTCCGCCCGGCCGGCCTCCGCCGCCCGGTAGAGGGCGAGGCCGTAGGCGTCGGCCAGGATGCCCACCGCCTTGCGCCCCTCGATGGTGTACTCCGCCACGATGGCGTCCACCCCGGGCTCGAGCTGGACGCCGATGCGCTCCGCCGCCTGGCGCACGATCTTGGCGATGTCCTCCGGGGTCAGCGGCTCGAAGAAGACCTCCGCGCAGCGGGAGCGCAAGGCCGGGTTGATCTCCTCCGGATCGCGGGTGGTCGCGCCGATCAGCACGAAGTCCGCCGGCGCCCCCTCCTCGAACAGCTTCTTCACGTACTTCGGGACGTTGGGGTCGTTCTCGTCGTAGTAGCTGGACTCAAAGGTGACCCGCTTGTCCTCCAGCACCTTCAGCAGCTTGGTCTGGAGCATCGGGTCCATCTCGCCGATCTCGTCGATGAACAGCACCCCGCCGTGCGCCTCGGTCACGAGGCCGGTGCGCGGCTCGGGGACGCCGGTGTCGGCGAAGTCCCGGCGGGCGCCCTGGTAGATCGGGTCGTGGACGGAGCCCAGGAGCGGGTTCGTCACCTCCCGCGGGTCCCAGCGCAGGGTCGCCCCGTCGACCTCGACGAAGGGCGCGTCCTCGGCGAACGGGGTGTGCGGCATCCGCTTGGCCTTCTCCAGGACCAGCCGGGCCACCGTCGTCTTGCCGACGCCCGGCGGGCCGTAGAGGATGACGTGCTGCGGGAACGGGGAGGCTATCTTGGCAAGGAGGGCCTGGATCGCCCGCTCCTGGCCCACCACCTCGTCCAGCGAGCGCGGCCGGAGCAGCTCCAGGGCGCTGCGGCTCAGCGCCTTCTTCTCCAGCGACTCGAGCCACTCCAGCTTCTTCAGGGTCGAGCTGGTCTCGGGCCCCGCCTCCTCCTTCAGCACCTGCTGCTTGATCTCGCGGTAGTACTCGTCCTGCCGCTCCTGCATGCGGGCCTGGATCTTCCGCTCGATCCGGTCCTCGACCGTTCGCCGGGCGGCCAGGTCGGCCACCGCGTCCTCCAGCTGCTCCAGGATCTCCGGGAGCTCCCGGGGATCCGGCACCGTGTCGAGGGTCGGATCCTCATACACCAGCCGCTGCAGGGCCAGCACCTGCTCCTCCACCCGGTCGGACTTCATCAGCCCGAGGGCGTCCAGCTTGCCGGCCTTGACGACCAGCCGCTCCGGCCCCCAGACGCCCATGAGGACGTTGAAGAGCGCGCCGACCTGCCGGGCCAGCCGGTCCTCGGGCGTGAGCCGCTGGTTCACCGCCTCGACGTCCGCCGGCTGGGCGCCCCGCATCAGCTTGTCCAGGATCTCCTTCATCATAACGGCCGAAGCCCACACCTCCTTTCACGCGGAGCCCGCGTGCACAGGCGGCCCGGGCCGGACGCGCCCCGGCCGGGCCGGTGACGGTCACTCAGGCAGAACCTCCACGTTCACCTTGCCGCTGATGTTGTGGCCGAAGCGCAGCGTCACCTGGTGGACCCCCAGGGTCTTGATCGGCGCGTCCAGCTCCACGATCTTGCGGTCGAACGGCTTGCCGATGTGGCGGGCGATCGCGTCGGCGACGTCCTTGTTGGTGACCGACCCGAACAGGCGGCCCCCTTCGCCGCACTTGGCCCGCAGCTGAATCGTCTGGCCGTCGAGCTGGTCCCGGAGCGCCGAGAGCTCAGCGACCAGCCGCTTCTCCTTCGCCTCCTGCGCCTTGCGCTCGGCCTCGATGGACCGCAGGGCGCCCTCGGAGGCCGGCACGGCCAGGCCCCGGGGAATCAGGTAGTTGCGCGCGTAGCCGTCCGCGACCTCCACGGTCTGCCCCTTCTTCCCGGTACCCTTCACGTCGGCCTTCAGGATCACCTTCATCCCTATCCCTCCCGATGACGGCTCTCCTCCGCCCGCTTCCACAGGCCGTGCCCCAGCCCGCGCACGTCAAACACCGTGTCCCACACCGCCAGCAGCAAGAGGAGCTGCAGGCCGATCTGCCCCAGGAGCAGGATCCCGACGGCGAGGATCAGCGCGGCCACGCCCGCCTGCAGCCCGCGCTTCCGCATCCATCCGTAGGCGACGGCCAGGCCCGCCAGCACCAGGATGAACATGAGCGGCGTAAACACGTTGAGCAGGAGCTTCCCCCACCAGGGCAGGGCCGTCATGTCGCCCCCGGCGAACAGCGGCGCCAGAAGGGAGACGATCACGTACGCCCAGATGACCCAGACCGGCAGCCGGAACTCGGCAAACGGCGTCGACGGGGGCAGCGGGTGGCCGAAGCGCGGAAGGATGAGCCGGCAGAGCATGTAGTTGAACCAGCTGCTGAAGGCGCCGGCGAAAAAGAGCGAGGCCGGCAACAGGGTCCAGACGAGGCCGACCGCGTCCCGGCGGATCAGGTCGGCCATGTTCCGGTACTGCTGCGCCATCTGCGCCTGCGCGGCGGTGGCGGAGCCGCTCGCGGCGGCGGACTCGATCATCTCCGCCGACTGCTCCATCGTCCGGGCGATCAGCTCGATCTGGCTCTGCACCGCCGGCGTCTCCAGCATGGCGACGAAGGGATCGCGCCCGTCGAACATGGCCACGCGGGTGACCGCGTAGGTCAGCGCGAACCCGAAGAAGAAGGTGAGCACCGAGGCGAGGCCGATGCTCATCGGCCGCCACTTCCGGCGAAAGCCCATGCCGAAGACCAGTCCGGGCAGGATGCCGGACGGAATGGCCAGGATGGCGTTGATCACGCCCGTGAACGCCATGGTGAAGAGCGTGGCGGCGGTCGCCGTCATGGCGGCGATGCGCCCGCCGTACCGGACGTAGGCCAGCACCAGCGGGATCGGCATCAGCACGGAGAGCCCCGGCACCAGGCTGAAGACGACCGTCATGGCCGCCATGAGTCCGCCGAAGACCAGCCCCTGCAGGCGCGTCGATCGCATGTCCATGCGCTATGCTCCCTCGCGCGAGCGATGATCGGGGATTGAACAGGGGGGCCCGCCCCGTGCGGTGCCCCCCTCTTTCCGTTGCGCGGGCCGCTTACTCGACGGTAAACGGCAGCAGGGCCATGATGCGGGCCCGCTTGATGGCCTTGGTCAGCTGGCGCTGATGGCGGGCGCAGTTGCCCGAGATGCGCCGGGGCAGGATCTTGCCCCGCTCGGTGATGTACCGCTTCAGGCGAGCGGCATCCTTGTAGTCCACGTACTCGATCTTGTCCACGCAGAAGCTGCACACGCGGCGCCGCGCGCGCCGGCCACGTTCACGACGCATTCGTTCTGTCCTCCTTTGGTTCTAGAAGGGGACATCCTCATCGTCGTCCAGGAGCACCTCGCTGCCCATGCCGTCCTCGCGGGCCACCTCAGGAGCGGCGACCCCGGCCCCGGCATGGTCACGGGCGCTGTCCAGGAACCGGACCGTGTTGGCGACGACCTCCGCCTTCTCCCGCCGCTGGCCGTCCTGCGTGGTGTACTGCCGGATCTGCAGCCGGCCCTGCACGGCCACCAGACGGCCCTTCTGCAGGTAGTTGGCGACGGTCTCGGCCTGCCTTTCCCACACGACGACGTCGATGAAGTCCGTCTCCCTCTCGCCCTGTTGATTCACGGTGCCGCGGTCCACGGCCAGCCGGATCGTCGCGACCGCCTTGCCCGACGGCGTGTACCGCAGCTCGGGGTCCTTGGTAAGGCGGCCAATCAAGATGACAGAATTGAGCACATCCTTACCCCCTCATGTCCCCTACTCCCAGGGGCGGACGATCAGGAACCGGACGACCTCGTCGGTGATCTTCAGGACGCGGTTCAGCTCGTTCGCGGTCCGGGGCTCGCCGGTGAAGTTGAAGACCGAGTAGTAGCCCTCCCGCAGATGCTTGATCTCGTACGCGAGCCGCTGCTTCTTCCACGCATCCTGGCTCTCGACCGTCCCGCCGTTGCTGGTAATCAGCTCGGCGATCTTGTCCGACAGGGCCTGAAGCCCCGCCTCATCCAGATCCGGCCGGGCGATCACCATCATCTCGTACTTCCGTACCACGGCGACACCTCCTCCCTGTGGACTGATGGCTCCACTTCCGGTGGAGCAGGGAGGCAGCAGCCCTGAAGGCTGCGCCTGGGAATGGCACGACCTGCGTGCGCATCCAGCATAATATAACACGCGCGGACAGGCCACGCAAGCGCCCGCCCGCGCCTTACTCCTGCTGCTGCTCCAGCTGATCCTTCGGGAACCGCTCCCGGACTGCCTTCTCGAACTTGGGCCGCGGGATCATCACCCGGTGCCCGCACCCGAGGCACCGGAGCCCGAAATCGACGCCCGTCCGGTAGATCTCCCACCGGTTCGACCCGCACGGGTGCGGCTTCTTCAGCCGCACCTGGTCGCCAACCTCGTACTTCACCCATTCCACAGCCGCAACCCTCCTCCGATGACCAGCCGGCGGATCCACTCGAACGCCTCGACCAGGTAGGGCGGCGTGACCGACTGGCTGACCATCTCGCCGAGGCCCGGAACGCCCAGCACCGACAGCGCCGGCACGACCCACACCAGGATCAGCGTCAGCGCGAGCACGGCCACCGCTCCCAGGGCCGCGGCCCCGAGCAGCCGGTCCGACAGGCCCACGATGGGCAGGTGCTCCACCACGCCGGCGAACAGGCTCCCCACCCAGCGCAGGGCCGCGGTGAGGAGGACGACCAGCAGGATGAAGCACAGGGCCGCGACGGCCGTCTCCGCCATCTGCCGGGCGGCCAGCTCCAGCGCCGGCCCCTGGCCCGACTCCGCAGCGGCGCGGGCGACGTCCTGCAGGAAGGCCGCCCTGTAGGGCTCGGGCAGCGCCACCTGATCCAGCGACGGGGACAGGGGCTCGCCCCTCAGGGCGGAGCGGTCGAGGATCCCCTCGGCCACCCGGGCCGAAACGTCCCAGGTGCGGTCCAGCCAGTCCGCGGCCGGGCCCGTGAGGCGGCCGGCGATCATCACCGCCAGCAGGAACGAAAGGAAGCCCAGGAGCACCCGCACGATGCCCCGCGTCCACCCGGTGCCCAGGGCCAGGAGCAGGACGCCGACGACGGCCCAGTCCAGGGGAGTCAGCGCACTCAGGTCCATAACCTCTCCACCTCCGCGCCGCCGGGCCGGGCGGCGCCCGGACTCAGACGATGAAAGCCCATCCCAGGGCGGCCAGGGCGAGCAGGACGGCGCCCGGCAGGCAGCCGAGGCGGCGCTTCACGCTGCCCTTGAGCTGGGCCATGTCCCGGTCCGCCTGCTCCCGCACCTGCAGGCGCTTCAGCTGCTGCGCTTTCTTGATGGCCTCCACGGCCTCGTAAATCTTGCCGAGCCGCTTGTAGGCGGCGTGCAGGTTTTCGTAAAACGTGGGGTTGCTGGGGTCCAGCTCGACGGCCTTCTTGTACTTCTCCAGGGCGGCCTCGTAGGCCCCCCGGGTGTAGTCCACGTTCCCGAGGTTGCTGTACGCCTGGGGGAGCTTCGGATCCAGCTCGATCGCGCGCCTCAGGTGGGCCTCCGCGGCATCCAGGTCCCCGAGCTGGGCCAGGATGGCCCCGGTGCGGCTGTGGGCCCAGGCGACGGTGTCATCCTCGGCCAGGACCCGCCGGTAGAGCTCCAGCGCCTCCTCCAGCTTGCCCCGGGCGTACAGGGCGTCTGCCTCCTTCAGTATCGCTGACCGCTCCTCGTGTTCCATAAGCGCCTCCTGTGGCCGCTGGCTGCACATAGGCCGCCAGGGATTGCCGTATACTTCCCTGTACCACGGTCCCCGGGGGACCGGAGTCGGAGGGAAAGGCCTTGGCTGATGGCAGCAACCTGTCCGCACGGCGCACAGCCTCCCCGACCGGGGAGACGCGCATCCATATGGACGACGCGGCCGCCCCGTCGGTGATTGCGGCGGCGGTGGAGCGGTGCGCCGCCGGACTGATCCACCGGTGCGACGGCCTCGTGGCCCTGTGCATCGGGACCGACCGCTCCATCGGCGACGCCCTGGGGCCGCTGGTGGGAAGCCGGCTGCAGGGGTCCGTGCCGGACGGCGTCACGGTGCTGGGCACCCTGGACAAGCCCGTCCACGCCGGGAATCTGGCCGATGCGCTGGCCTGGGTGGAGCGCACGTTCCGGCGCCCCCTCGTGCTGGCCGTGGACGCCTGCCTGGGTCGGGCCGAGTCGGTCGGCTACCTGGCCGTCGGCCCCGGCAGCCTGCGCCCGGGCGCCGGTGTGAGCAAGTCGCTGCCGCCCGCGGGCGACCTCTACCTCACCGGCGTGGTGAACGTGGGGGGATTCATGGAGTACTTCGTCCTGCAGAACACCCGGCTCAGCCTGGTCATGCGCATGGCCCAGGTAGCCGCCGCCGGGCTGGAGCAGGGCCTGCGGGCCTTGCACGGGCGCCGGGCGCAGAGCGAAGCGGAGCATTGACGGAAGCGCCCGTCCTGCTGGCACAGGGCGGGCGGCTTGTCGCGTTCAGTAGCCCTGAGAAGCCTCGCTCTCGGCCGGCTCCTGGCCGTCCGCCTCGGACATCAGGCTGCGGCCGTAGAAACGGGCCCCCTCGTGGATGACCAGTTGCGCGCAGCGCACATCCCCGTGGAGGCTGGAGCCGGGCAGGAGCTCGACCTTCCCCGCCACCACAACGTCGCCGTGGATCTCGCCGGCCGTCGCCAGGTTGCGCGCCCGGACGGTCGCCTGGATGTGGCCCTTGGGCCCGATGATCAGGTCCCCTTCGTGCTCGATCGCGCCCTCCAGGAACCCGTCCACGCGGACGACGCCGGAAGACTGGATCGTCCCGCGGATCCGGGTCCCCTCGCCGATCAGCGTGTCAATCTTGCCGTGGGACGGGGTTTGCGCTGCGCTGCTCTTGCGACTGCCGAACACGCTCATTCCCCCGGTTGCAGTGCTAGGTACGGCTCGGGATCGACGGGCACGCCGTTCAGCAGCACTTCGTAGTGCAGGTGCGGCCCGGTGCTCAGGCCGCTGCTGCCGACCCACCCGATGAGGTCGCCCCGCGCCACCTCCTGCCAGACGGATACGTTCCAGTCCTGGAGGTGGGCGTAGAGCGTCCGGTAGCCGTAGCCGTGGTCGATGATCACACTCCAGCCGTAGCCGCCTTCCAGCCAGCCGGCGTGGACGACCGTCCCCGCCCCGGTGGCGTAGACCGGGGTCCCGTAATCCTGGCCGAGGTCGATGCCGTCGTGGAACCGCCAGCCGCCGCCGAAGGGGCTCCAGCGGTACCCGAAGCGATCGGTGATCTCGGCGCCGTAGATCGGCCAGCCGGAAGGCCGGTGCGCCAAGTAGTCCAGCTTGGCCGCCAGCTGGTCGCGCCCCTCAGCCAGGCTCTTGGCCGAGGCGCGCAGCTCGGCCAGTTGGCCCGCGAGTCGGGCCCGCAGCGCCTGAGCGGTTTCCCGGCTGGAGTCCATCGAGTCGGGCAGGCGCCCCAGCTTCAGGTCCATCGCCAGGGTGTTGCGCTTGCCCAACACGAAGGGACCGACGTCCTCCGGCAGAATGCTGGCCAGGGTCAGTCCCGGCACCTGCTGCGCGTAGCTGGTTTCCGACCCGCCGCGCGGCGCCTCTGCTCCGGATGTGCGACGGGAGGAGGCGGAACGGGAGGGAAGGACCTCCTCCCCCTCCGTCATGTCCGCCAGGTCGCGCTGCAGCTGCCGGATCTCCTGCAGTTCCTGCTCAACCTGCTCGAACGTCGTCCGCATCCGCTCCAGCTCTTCCTGCTGCAGCCGCGCCTGCTGCTTCAGCGACTCCATCTTTGCGAGCTCCGCCCGAAGGCGGGCGGCTTCCAGCTGGAAGAACCGCAGACCAAAGGCGAGCGCAGCCACCCCCGCAACGATCAGGACCAGGCCTGCCGCCAGCAGGGCCGGGTAAATGAAAAAGGTGTAGCTACGTCTGTCGGCGGATGGCACGACGATGAGCTGCACTCGTCCTGCCCGACGCGGCACCCGGTTTCGCTCCCTTCAGACTCCCTTCCCGTTCAGGCTCCAGGCCGAACTTTGGGCAGACAGACATTATGGAATTCCACCCCTCCGCAGCCGTTTCCTTCCCGCGGCGGGGTGACCGCTGCTACACTTTTCTGTTGCTTATCCCGCGGGCGAGCTCGATCGCCTGCTTCTCCTCGTCGGTCAGCACGTAGCTGGAGGCCCCGCCGAGGATGGGCTTGGCGTAGGTGCGGCACTCCGACCGGCCGTAGAGCGAGGTCACCACCACGCCGTTGTCCTGCCCGTCGAGGATGGCGCAGGAGAAGCTGAGGTCCGCGCCCACGTCGGGGAAGGCGCTGTACCGCACGATGCCGACCCGCTGCAGGTATTTCTGGGAAGCGTTCTCCAGCGCGGTCAGGCGGCGGCGGATGGCCTCCTGCTCCGCCTGCAGCTCGGCGGTGGCCTCCTGCTGCTGGATGAGCAGGTCCTCGAGGTTGGCGTGGATGTTGCCCTTCAGCAGGCTCCGGTAGCGCCGCAGGAGGACGGACTGGCGCACCAGCACGATGAGCATGATGATGATGGCCAGGATGCAGAAGCCGAGCGCGGTGAACGCCACGAGCAAGGGGTCCTGCTGGAAAAGGAATGCCACCGGGAAGGCCTCCCTGTTGTTGACAGTATCCGGACAATCCGGGAGCACGTGGGCTCCCGGGTCGGTGAATGTCGGCAAGCGCTGACTTGGCAGCTGGGCTCGGCCTGCGTGTTCCACGTGGAACACTGCGGATCGACGTACCTAAATGAATTACGCTGCGGCCTGCTGAGATCCTTTACGGTTATTTGCAAGTTCACTGCGTTGGGACCGGCTGGGCGAAGGACCCGCTGGTGACCACCGGACCTGGGGGTACCCCGCGGCTCGGGCCGGCGTCGGCGCGCGTGTCCGGGCGGTGCGGGGTGGTGCCTGTCGGTTGCGATATGCGCATGCGCTCGGTCAGGTTCGCCCCGGCGATGTTCCGTGGGGAACGCGTCCTGGGGTTTCTTGGGTGGCGGCCGCGCGGGCGTGCATCCCGGGCGGCCGTTTCGCGCGGCGACCATCCCATGGGCCTGCCGCTCTACAAACCGGATTATCGGTGCGCTCCGCTCTAGCCGATTTGGTGCGAGTGTTCCACGTGGAACACGTCGTTGCCGCGCCGGCCGGCGCATCGGTGCACTCGCTTTCAACATCACCCAGTACGCCAGTGTTCCACGTGGAACACTGCCTGCGGGTCGAGGTCTTCAGCAATTTCTTTGGCCGTAGGGGGCCGCAGGTGGAGTCGGCCCGTTGCATTGCTTGGAGGACGCAGCGAGCGCACAGCTGCCCGTTGGTTCGCGCCCCAGGCAGCAACCCGGGGGTGAGTTCCACGTGGAACACGAAGGAGGAATGTCCAGCCGAACTGCCGCTGGGGCCCCGATGTGTTCGAGTCCGCAGGTGCGCTCGATGTGGGATGTTCCTGAGTCTGGAGGGCGCAGATCTCTTGCTGTTCCACGTGGAACACCGCGGACTGCTGAACCGAATTAGGCCCTGAGACACCAACAGGGCGTGCGCCAGGACGCTGTCCGGGTTGTTCCACGTGGAACTCTTCCTCATATAGTCCGTGCAGTAATAGGGTGGTCGATCTCCTGCCTCGAAGCGCCTCGGTGTTCCACGTGGAACAGTGCGCCACCGCTGAACTTCAGGTGCGTTCCCCTGATGTGGCCGGAAAGAGGTGTCGTGCGCTTCGGTGCCTCGGGGCGGTGGGGCCTTCAGCGCTGTTCCACGTAGAACACAGCAACTTGGAGAAGCCCACCAGACCGTTTCACCCTACAGCCAGGCCTGGGTGCCTTCGCCGGCATTTGCTCACCTCGCGGCCGCGGGCCGCTCTGTGGTGGCGCGGAGTACGCTAGCTGCGGCCCAGCAAGACGAATGGGGTCTTCACAGTGACGTGTTCCACGTGGAACTTTGCTCAAGAGTGGTGTGCCGTAATTAGGCCCTGCTGTGCGTAGTGCCGTCGTTCCATGTGGAACATTCGCTTAGGTCTTGCCCCCGCTCGATCTCTGGCGGGCCGCCGGGCCACCGCGGCTCCGAAGCCTGGCGCAACATCAGGTTTGATCCATCGCGGCTCCTTGTCAGCGCCGAAGGGACATGCCGGGGCCCTGGACGAGGGCCCCGGTCCGCCGTTTCGTCGCTTCCGCCTCCCCCATCGGTCGCCGTTTGTGTAGGCCCCGCCCACGCCGGGGATGTTCCACGTGGAACACCGTCGCGCACACAGGCAGCCCAGGTGGGGCGCATGTAGCCTTGGGCGTTGTCCAACAAGATCCGACGCCTTTACGTTGGTCGCCAAGCGGTCCCCGGCCTGTCGGTACGGCGCGGCTCACCGGACCGGCGGCCTGCAAGGGTTGTGTCCAAGCTGGCAGACTTCGGGGGCCTGATCACTGTTCCACGTGGAACACTTCCCCGTGAAGACCAGTGCGCCTCAGTGGACCGACTGTTCCACGTGGAACATCTTGCATCGATCAGGCGGTCCTGCCGGCTGCACCGGCCAGGTCCCGCAGGCACTGAGACGAGGGACTTGCCCCCGCCTCCTCATCCTATCGCGCCGGTCGGCAACAGACGGGGGCACCCGCAAGCTTTCCTTTGAACGCCCTTCGTTGACCGACCGCTGGCTGCCCGACCTGTGCGATGTTCCACGTGGAACACCCAGTCCGGGTGCGCCTGCGAGGCATTTCCCAGGCCGCCCTTCCCCGCGTGGACGCCTGTTCCACGTGGAACACTGCTCGAAGGCCTTTCGACTCACCAGCCGACAGACCTCTGCGTTGCGGCTCGCCTCTCGCACCTCTCTCTTCCACTTGGGAGGTCCCCTTGACGCAGTCCTTTCGCCACCTCGCTCGAGTCGGCGAGATCATCACACTGCCTTCCGGGCTGTTCCACGTGGAACACTACTACCCTGCCTTCGCACCTGTTCTTCAGGCTAGATGTTGCGCCTGGGCGGTAGCGCGGCGCTGTTCCGCGGAGGCTCCGGCATGATGTTCCACGTGGAACACTGCACTCGGTGTCCGCATCACTCCCTGCAGCCCAGCAGTCCAGAGCGGGCGATTCTACCACTGTTCCACGTGGAACACGACTCACAAACCAATCAACGGCCAGTCGCCTGAAACCGTGCCCGCAAGGCTCCACGTGTCAGGCCCCCGGGCGTGTGGGCCGCCGTTCGGCGGCTGCCCAAACGAACTGGAATACTTCCAGCACGTTTCGGCCCACTGTTCCACGTGGAACACAACCGTGAGATGCTGCTCGCAGTAACTCACCTCGCCCTGACCGCTGCTCTTCATCTCAACGGGCTTCTGGAGGAGCTGCCTGCCAATCTTCCCTCTGCACTAGCGAGATACTGCGCCGCTGTTCCACGTGGAACATCGCTCTTCACGCGGTCTTCTCCTTATAGGTCGGTGACGGGCGGACTGGCGCCGGAGCAGAGCTGCGTTCCACGTAGAACACTGGTGCAAACTCAGCCTCATGGATGGTACCGTTGCCTCGGTGGTGCCGAGCGGCGTCACTGTTCCACGTGGAACATCGTCCCGCCCGAGGGCCGGTGCTCGGCATCCCAGGCAATTGGGCCACGAACAATGCAACACCACTCGCCGTGGCGAGACACATCCGGCGTGCACGACGCTCGTATTCCCCGACCCCACCGGCCACTGCCATCCCCCTGTTCCGTTGCGCCCGCTGTTCCACGTGGAACACCGATATTGCGGCCGCCTTCGGGCCACTTCCGCGGCAACATGACCTGCGCCATATGCCTGCCACTGTTCCACGTGGAACACAGCTCCACATCCCGTCGACTCCTTTTAACAGCAGCCCGAAGTGCAGCGACTAACCCGACGCCCTGGTGAAGTCACACCATGACAGGGAGCACACTCAAGGTCGGCACCGGCTTCTGTTCTACGTGGAACATCGCCAGGACCCCAAGAACCTGACCACCGTGTACCATACGTGACCCACGATCCGTGTACCACGTGGAACAGTTCGCCGATCGCGCCCAAAGCCCCGAACCCTCAGAAAGGCGCTGGCTTCATGAGCCAGATGTTCTACGTGGAACACTGCCGCCACGAGCCCCTCAACCTCTGCACAACGCGGACGGCCTGCAGGTCCACCGCGCCGTATGGCTCGCTTCCCACGGTGTTCCACGTGGAACATCTGGTTCAGGCACGCTACTCATTACACACCGCACACTGCGGGACAGGCTCTGTCTACAAGGTCCCTAGGCCACTCTACCGCAACCGCCAGGCGCAGACGGCAGAGACATCACAACACCGGCCGGCTAGCAGCCGGCTTCGCCGCGTTGTTTCACGCCACGCCCGCTCTACGCCAGCGGCGCGACAGGAGCACGTCAGGTGCGGCTTCGCGATGTTCCACGTGGAACACTCCGAACCAGTGCTGCCTCTTACCCTGAACTCTGCCGACCAGGCCCAATCCTTCGCCACTGATGTTCCACGTGGAACAGTGCCTCTTGCTCCGGTTCTCTTCTAGCACTCACCCAATCCGCCTCGCCAACCCCCCTCCACTGTTCCACGTGGAACACCACGACACCGACCCGCCTGGCGCACCCGCCGCCTCACATGGGCCATGGTCCGGCCGTGTGCCAGCCCACCGCAGAGCAGATCTGCGGTCGGCTCAGGCGCCGTTCCTTCGCACGGGCAACCCAACTGGCCTGGTGTTCCACGTGGAACATCAGGTCTCTCCAGCCGATTCCCTTGCCACACCGCCCAACCCCGGCGCACCGCAACCGGCGAAGCAAGGGCCTGTCAACACACTCAACGACCGTGACCGCCACTCTCGCGCTAGTGCCACGGGCCCGCCCGTGTTCCACGTGGAACACACAGCCTCTAGACGAATCCGCGCCTCTCCCCGCGGCCTCCCCGGGCAAATCGAAACTCTGGTCCAAACCGGACCGCTCCCCTCCCCTACCCGGCAAGACGTGTCTCCGAGTGCCGGGCATGGTGTTTCAGACGCCTTTCCCGCACCGCCGAGGGGCAGTGTTCCACGTGGAACAACGCCACACCGTGCTGGACAACCACTGTTCCACGTGGAACACATTCGCCAAGCACAGCCACAAGCGCCTTTCCGGAGGGGCCCCACCTTTCCTCGTCTCCTAGAACCCTATTTTCGGGGACGGTGCCGCTGTTCTCCGCAAGTGCTCATTCCCCACCAGGGTACAGGCACATCCACTGTTCCACGTGGAACATCTCGCCGCCACTCGACCCCATCACGCCCTGCGTGCTCTGTTCACCACGCGCGGCGTTCCAGAGCGCCTCCCATCGGCCCGGCACCTGAGGCCGTCTCGGATGTTCCACGTGGAACATCAGTCGACTGCTTGGGAATGAGCCAAAACCGCCACGCGACCGGCGAATCGCCCGCGCTGTTCCACGTGGAACATCAACCGTACACTCCATCGCTGACCGAGTTCACCCCTGACTGTCCTCCCGGTCAAGACAGCCCCGTTCACAAACCGCCGCCCACACGGGCGTGCCCGTGTTCCACGTGGAACATCGCCCCATCCTTCCAGAGTTGCCTACCCAGCCATGCTCACACGTTCCACGTGGAACACCCCGCAGCGGACGCTGTGTACATTCGTCCCACTCGCCCCACCGGCCCGAGTTCCACGTGGAACATCGTCCACCCCAGCACCACGGGCTGTTCGGCCGCCTGAACACCCCCGCTGTTCTACGTGGAACACCCCGTCGCGCGCCGCATTCTGATAAGCACGTGCCGCGGCCGCCGACCACGGGCATACCCTACCTTCCATCACCCCTCCGAGT
>QGVE01000258.1 GCA_003242675.1 Bacillota bacterium
GTCCTGGGCAGCGGACCCGAGGCCGGCCAGGAGTCGCTGGCGCTCCTGACGGGCTCCCTGGCATGGCTCTGGTTACTCCGGTCGGCGCTGGGCGTGGCGGGGGTTGCCATCCTCGCCCTTGCATGGCGGGCGGAGAACCAGGGTAAGGTGCCCGCCGCCCTGATGGCAGCCTCCCTGCTGGGCATTGCGGTGGCGGAGGTCCTGGCCCGGGTGCTGTTCTATGCCACCGGCATCCCGATCACGGTAGGGTAGGGAATCGACGTGGCGAGCCTGGAGACGTGGCTTCGGATCCTAAACCCACCGCCTGTCAGGGTGGAAAGAGCCCGATGTCTCACGGCCCGCCATCAGGCGGCTGGCTGCTCCGCCTGCGCACAGGTCTGCCCGACCGGCGCTCTCGCCGTGGACGGGCAGACGATCGCGATCGATGATCGAGCCTGCGTGGGTTGCGGCCTCTGCGCCGGTGCCTGTCCGACGGCTGCCGTGCAGGTCCGGGGCGTGACGCTGGAGACAGCCTCGCCCGACGAGAACGGGACCGTCCGGCTCTCTTGCTCACAGGCGAACGGCGTGGAGGGCGGGGGTGTGACCCAACTGCCCTGTCTGGGCTGGCTTACGGTAGATCACGGCCTGCGCCTGGCCCAGATCGCCCGGCGGGTGGAACTGCTCACCGGGAGATGCGCCGACTGCCCCTGGGCCAGGGGCGGCGAGATGCTGGCCGCGGTAGCGGAGCGGTCGGAACGGGCAGCCAGAGCGCTGGGATATGAGGTGGACTTCGTCGTGCTGCCCACCTCCGGAGGAGGATCCGAAGCGACGGTCAGCAGGCGGGGCTTCTTTGCGCTGGTCGGCGTGCAGGTGCGCGAGGCCGGGGCGACGCTCTTCGAGGATTGGACGGAGGGGCCGCTTGCCCCCCTGGTCCAGCGGGTTCCGGCACGGCGGCGGGCCTGGGCCAGCCGGCTGGGCCAGGTGCCTGCAGGGGCCGACCTGCGGGGGCTTCCCCTCACCGGCAAACAGGTAACGAAGGAGTGCAACGCCTGCGGCGTATGCGCCGCCGCCTGCCCGACAGGGGCCCTCCGCCTGACGTCAGGAGACGGTTGCTGCGAGTTGGCCCACCGGCCGCTAGACTGCCTGGACTGCGGCCTCTGCAACAAGCTCTGCCCGGTGGCAGCGTTGCAGGACGTCAAACCCGCAGCGCTGGGAAACCAGGTTCTGGCCACCCGCTGGACCCGAACCTGCTGCTTCTGCCGGCGGCCGTTCATGGCTGCGGACCCAGAGGAGACGTGCTGTCCATACTGTCGCTAGGCAACCCCCGGTGCCCTCGGCACCGGGGGTTTCGCATCCTGTGCTCAGGCCGGTCGTCAAGCGTCACCGCCACTCTTCGATCCTGACCAGGAACCAGGCGCCGCGTTCGTCCGTTGACGCCAGGCGCTTCATCGTGAGAAGCAGGTAGCCTGCACCGGCCTTCGCCGGCACCCGGAGAACAGCCGTATCCCCCTCGATCGATTCAAGCCTCGGCATGCTGTAGGGTCTGTCAAGTGAAAGTGGGTACGTCGCACTTCCAAAAGTGTTCTGTATGATTTTGGTTCATGAATTGGCGCCGAATGCGTCTGTTGCCTCTTCTACTTGGTGAAGCCGGCGGCCGCCCTCAGCA
>QGVE01000146.1 GCA_003242675.1 Bacillota bacterium
GCTGAACCGCAGGTTTTGCGCGCCGGTGGCCGAACTCCCGCACCTGCCGCGCAAAACCTGCACCCTGGGTCCGGGGGAAACCGCAGGTTCTGCGCGTCGGACCCCCGAAGTCGCCCTGGTTCCGCGCAAAACCTGCACCTGGTGCCCGGGCAGAACCGCAGGTTCTGCGTGTCACACGCCCGAACTCACCCTGGTTCCGCGCAATACCTGCACCCTGGGCCCGGACCGAACTGCAGGTTCTGCGCGCCGCACCCCCGAAATCTCCCAGACTCCGCGCAAAACCTGCACCTGCTCAGCGGACCGAACCGCAGGTTCTGCGCGTCGATCCCCGCACCGGTTCCATCCACGCAGGCGCACACGAAGGAGGTGTGCACGATGGGCCTGCGCTTCATCATCGGCAGCGCCGGCTCGGGCAAGAGCCAGCGCTGCCTGGACGAGCTCACCCGGGCCGCGCAGGCGGCGCCCTCCGGCCCGCCGCTCATCCTGCTCGTGCCCGAGCAGGCCACCTTCCAGGTGGAGCAGGCGCTGCTGGGCAGCGGGCGGCTCAAGGGCATCATCCGGGCGCAGGTGCTCTCGTTCCGGCGGCTGGCCTGGCGGGTATCCCTAAAAGTGGGCGGCCTCGCCCTGCCGCCGCTCAGCGACCTGGGCAAGCAGATGGTGCTGCGCGCCCTCCTGGAGCGGCACCGGGATGAGCTGCGCCTCTTCCACCAGGTCGCGGACAAGCCCGGCTTCATCGAGCGGGTGGCCGGGTCCCTCCGGGAACTGCGCGCCTACCGGCAGGGGCCGGAGAGCCTGCGCCGGCAGTATGCGCAGCTGGAGGCGGAAGGGCTGGGCGGCACCAGCCTCGGGGCGAAGCTGCACGACCTCGCCCTCGTGATGGGCGCCCTGCGAGACTATATGGAAGGCAGGTTCACCGACCCGGACGAGTACCTGACCGTCCTCGCGGCGCGGCTGGAGGAGAGCCGGCTGTTGGAGGGGGCCGAGGTCTGGGTGGATGGCTTCAACGGCTTCACGCCGCAGGAGCTGGCGGTGCTCGGGGCGATCCTGCGCTCGGCCCGGCAGGTGCACGTCAGCCTCTGCATCCCGCCCGGGCAGCTCTACAAGGCCGGCGGCCACCACTCCCCGGCGGACCTGTTCCACCCCGTGCTCACCACCTACGACCAGCTGATGCAGCTGGCCGTCGAGAGCGGCGTGCCGGTGGACCCGCCCCTCCTCCTCACGGAGAACCACCGGTTCCGCGGCGCCCCCGAGCTCGCCCACGTGGAGCGGTACCTGTTCCGCCTGTCTGCGCCGCCGTGGCAGGGGGTGCCGGAGCGCATCGCCCTGGTGGAGGCGCAGAACCGCCGGGAGGAGGTGGCGGCGGCCGCCCGGGAGATCCTGCGGCTCGTCCGGGAGGAGGGGCTCCGGTACCGGGAGATCGCCGTGATCGCCCGGAACCTCGACGCCTACGGCGACCTCGCGGCCGCCATCTTCGCCGAGCACGGCATCCCGGCGTTCATCGACCGTCGGCGCACGGTGGCGCACCACCCCCTGGTCGAGCTGCTCCGGGCGGCGCTGGAGGTCGTGGTGCAGGACTGGGCATACGGGCCCGTCTTCCGCTATCTGAAGACCGACCTCGCCGGCGTCTCCCGGGGCGAGGTCGACCTCCTGGAGAACTACGTGATCGAGCACGGCATCCGGGGCCGGGCCTGGCAGCAGCCCGAGCCCTGGCAGTACCTGCGCCGCTACACGCTGGAGGAGGAGGACACCCCCGCCGGACCGGCCCAGCAGGCGATGCTGGCCGAGATCCACCGCATCCGCCAGCGGGCGACGGCGCCCTTGCTCGCGTTCCAGCGGCGCATCCAGCGCCGCGGCCGGCCGGGGCCGACGGTGCGGGAGATCACCGCCGCCCTGTTCCAGCTCCTCGACGACCTGAAGGTCGCCCGCCAGCTGGAGGCGTGGAAGGCCGAGGCCGAACGGCTCGGGGACCTGGAGACCGCGCGGGAGCACGAGCAGGTCTGGACCCGGGTCCTGGAGCTGCTCGACCAGATCGTGGAAGGGCTGGGCGACCAGGTCCTCTCCCCCGAGGTGTACCTGCGGGTGCTGAGCGCCGGGCTGGACGGGCTGAAGCTCGGGCTCATCCCGCCGGGGCTGGACCAGGTGATCGTCGGGACGGTGGAGCGCAGCCGCCACGCCGGCGTGCGCGCTACGCTCATCCTCGGCGCGACCGAGAAGGACTTCCCGCCCCAGCCCGCGGAGGATGCGATCTTCACCGACCGGGAGCGGGAGCGGCTGAAGCAGTCGGGCCTGGACGTGGGGCCCACGAGCCTGGAGCGGCTCTTCCAGGAACAGTTCCTCACCTACGTCAGCCTGACGCGGGGGTCGGACTACCTGTGGATCAGCTATCCCCTGGCGGATGAGTCGGGGAGGGCGACGGCCCCCTCGCCGGTGATCGGCCGGCTGCGGCGGCTCTTCCCCGAGCTTAGGCCGCGCCCGGCCGCGCCGCCGGCCCGGGATGCGGAGTCGGCCGTCGCCCAGGCGGCGACCCCGCGCCAGCTGGCGGCCGCGGTGGCGCAGGCCTTGCGCAGGGCCCGGTCGGGGTACGCCATCGAGCCCCACTGGGTGGACCTGTACCAGTGCATCGTCCGCGACCCGGAGCTGCGGGAGGCGGGCGCCCCCGTGCTGGCCGCGGTGGGCTACGAGGAGTGGCTGCGGCGGCGCGGGGCGCCGCTGGGGCGGGATCTGGCCCGGCTCCTCTACGGCGACCGCCTGGAGACCAGCGTCACCCGGCTGGAGGCCTTCCTCGCCTGCCCGTTCCGCCACTTCGCCGGCTACGCCCTGCGGCTCCGGGAGCGGGAGGAGTTCGCCGTCAGCGCCCCCGAATTCGGCCTCTTCTACCACGCCGCGCTCTCCCTCTTCGTGCGGGAGCTGGAGCGGGAGGGGCTCCGGTGGGAGGCGCTCACCCTGGATGAGGCCTGGCGGCGAATGGAGAGCATCATCGACCGGCTGGCGCCGCGCCTGCAGGACGAGATCCTGCTCTCCACCCCCCAGAACCGCTACCTCCTGCGGGTGATCCGCCGTACTTTGCGCTCCTCGCTGGAGTACCTGGGCGAACACGTGCTCCACGGCGAGTTCCGGCCGGTGGCGGTGGAGGTGCCGTTCGGCGAGGAGCGGGACGGCCTGCCGCCGGTGGCCGTGGACCTCCCCGGCGGCGGGCGGGTGCTGCTGCGCGGCCGCATCGACCGGGTGGACGCCCTGAAGGGCGCCGACGGCCGCTGGTACGTGCGGGTGATCGACTACAAGTCCAGCCGGCGCGACCTGAGCCTCGGCGAGTTCTACCACGGCCTGGCCCTGCAGCTCCTGCTCTACCTGATGGCGGTGGTGGAGGAGGGCGAACCGCTTCTGCCCGGGACGCGCATCCCCGCCGGCGCGCTCTACCTGCCGGTCTACGACCCGGTGGAGCCGGTCAAGGCCCCGATCCCGATCGAAGAGCTGCGCCGGCTGCGGCGGAAGCGGTACCAGGCCAGGGGGCTGGTGAGCGACGACCCGGACGTCATCCGGGCGATGGACGCCGTCGGGCTGGGGCTCATCCCGGCGAAGCTGAAGAAGGACGGCGGCGTGTACAAGGGCGCGCCGGTGGCCAGCCCCGCGCAGTTCCGCCGGCTGTTTGCGCACCTCAGGCGGATCGTGCAGGCCTGCGGCGAGCAGATCCTGCAGGGCGAGGCGGAGGTCGCCCCGTTCCGGCTCGGCAGGGCCACCGCCTGCCAGTACTGCCCGTTCAAGCCGGTCTGCCAGTTCGAACCGGCCGTGGAGGCGCAGGAGTACCGCCGGCTGGAGAAGCTGGACGCCCCCGCCGTCTGGCAGCGGGTGGCGGCTGCGGGAGGTGAGGGCGATGTCTGATGTAGCCTGGACGCCCGAGCAGGAGCAGGCGATCCGCGCCCGGGGCACGGACATACTGGTGTCCGCGGCGGCCGGCTCCGGCAAGACCGCGGTGCTGGTGGAGCGGATCATCCGCCGGCTGATGGACGAGCGGGATCCGGTGGACGTGGACCAGCTCCTGGTCGTGACCTTCACGGAGGCGGCCGCGGCCGAGATGCGGGACCGCATCGGCGCCGCCCTGCAGGCCGCCCTCGCGAAAGACCCGGAGAACGAGCGGCTCCAGCGGCAGCTGGCGCTGCTGGGCCGCGCGGCCATCAGCACGCTGCACAGCTTCTGCCTGAGCCTCGTCCGGCAGTACTTCTACCGGCTGGGGCTCGACCCTGCGGTCTCCGTGATGGGGGAGCACGAGGCCCTGCTCCTGCGCCACGAGGTGCTGGACGAGCTGTTCGCCCGCCGCTTCGACGAGGGCGAGGATGGCCCCTTCCACGCCCTGGTGGACCGCTACGGCGGCAGCCGGGACGACGAGGGGCTGCGGAAGCTGGTCCTGGCGATCTACGACCACATGCAGTCGCTGCCCTGGCCCGAGGCCTGGCTGGAGGAGAGCCTGGCGCGCTTTGACGTGCCGGAGGGCGCCGCCCTGGAGAGCCTGCCGTGGTGGCCGCCGCTTCGGCGGCGGATCCGGCTGGAGCTGGAGCGCGCGGCCGACGCCCTGGCCTCGGCCCGGCTGCTCGCCGGCCTCCCCGGGGGCCCCGCGGCGTACGCCGACGTGCTCACCGCGGAGGAGGACCGGATCCGGGCGGCTGCGAACCGCGCCGAGGCGGGATCCTACGCGGACCTGGCGCAGGCGGTGGCGGCCATCACCTTCGACCGGCTGCCCGGCACCCGGAGGGGCGAGGTCGACGAGCGGCTGAAGGAGGCCGTCGGAAAGCTGAGGGAGCGGGCGAAGAAGGCGGTCCGCGCCGTGCAGGAGCAGTGGCTCAGCCGCTCGGCCGAGGAGTGGCTGGCCGACCTGCGGGCGATCGCCCCGCACCTGCGCACCCTGGGCGACGTGGTGCGGGAGTTCGCCGAGTCCTTCCGGCAGGCCAAGGCCGCCCAGTCCGCCGTCGACTTCAACGACCTGGAGCGCTTCGCCCTGGAGCTCCTGCGGGACCCGTCCTCGACCCCCGAGCGGCTCGTCCCCTCGGACGTCGCCCGGGAGCTCCGGGCCCGGTACCGGGAGATCCTGGTGGACGAGTACCAGGACATCAACGGGGTGCAGGACGCCATCCTCACCCTGGTCGCCCGGGACGGGGAGGACGGCCCGCCCAACCGGTTCATGGTGGGCGACGTGAAGCAGTCCATCTATCGGTTCCGCCACGCCGACCCCGGGCTGTTCATGGCCAAGTACGCGGCCTACCGGCCCTGGACCGGCGCGCCCGAGCCCGGCGCGCCCGGCGCCCGCATCGTGCTGGGGGCTAACTTCCGCAGCCGGGAGGGCGTGGTGAACGCGGTCAACTTCCTCTTCCGGCAGATCATGACGGCGAGGGCCGGCGAGCTGGAGTACGACCGGGACGCCGAGCTCGTCTACCGAGCGGGCTACCCGCCCCTGCCCGGCGGGGACGGGGGTGAGCCCGCGCCGGAGCCGCCGGTCGAGGTGCACCTGCTGGACGGCGAGGAGCCCGCTCCGGACGGGGCCGGCGACCCGTCCGGAGCGGGCGGGGAGGCCGACCCGGGAGGGTTCGAGGCCGCTGCGGGAGCGGGGGACGGCACGGCCGGGGACGGGGAGGACGAGGCCGCGGACCCGCTCCTGGAGGAGCTGGCGGAGCTCACGGCGATCGAGCGGGAGGCGCGGCTCATCGCCGCCCGCATCCGGGAGATGGTGGACGGCACCGCCGGGCAGCCGCCGGTTCAGGTGTGGGACCGGAAGCTG
>QGVE01000147.1 GCA_003242675.1 Bacillota bacterium
CAGGGTGGAGAAGCCCATCCCGGCGCCGATCACGAACGTGACCAGGGCGAGCAGCACCTCGGGGATCTCGGTCATGCTCCGGGCCAGCACCACCAGCGCCAGGGAGCCGGCGACGTTGAGGCCGAGGCCGAGCAGGGCCGAGGGGCGCACGCCCATGCGGATGATCAGCCGGCTGCCCAGCACCGCCGCCAGCGGCCAGCCGATCGACAGCCAGAGCAGAGACGCCCCGGAGCGGGTGGCGCTGTACCCCTGCACCCCCTGCGCCCAGATGGGCAGGTAGACGGAGGTGCCGTACATCACGCCGCCCACCATGAGCGAGGACAGGTTTCCCCAGCCGATGATCGGGATGCGGAAAAGCCGGAGCGGCAGGATCGGGTCCAGGGCGCGCCCCTGCGTCCAGAGGAACAGCAGGAGCAGCACCGCGGCCCCGGCGGCCATGCCGAGGATCTGCGGCGAGTTCCAGGGGAGCTGGCTGCCGCCGGTGAGCAGAACCAGCAGCAGCAGGGTCATGCCGCCGGTCAGGGTCACCGCGCCCAGGTAGTCCACCCTGGCCCTGCGCGCCTGGACCTGCTCGTCGAAGTAGCGCCAGACCATGTACAGGGCCAGGGCGCCCAGGGGCAGGTTGATGTAAAAGAGGTAGCGCCACGAGAGGTGGTCGACCACCAGCCCGCCCACCAGCGGACCGGCCAGGGCGGAGAACCCCCAGACCGCCGAGAACCAGCCCTGCACCTTCGCCCGCTCCGCCGGGTCGAAGAGGTCGCCCAGGATCGTCTGCACGGTGGGCTGCATCGCGCCGGCCCCGAGTCCCTGCAGAGCGCGGAAGAGGATCAGGGCTTCCATCGACTGCGCCGCGCCGCACAGCGCAGAGGCGCCGACGAAGATGACGGCGCCGATGGTGAACGTCTTCTTCCGCCCGATGATGTCCGCCAGCTTCCCGTAGACGGGCATCGTTGCGGTGGAGGTGAGCATGTAGGCCGAGACGAGCCAGGTGAGCAGCGAGAAGCCGCCCAAGGCGCCGACGATCCGGGGCATGGCCGTGTCGACGATGGTGACGTCAACGGCGGTGAGAAAACTGCCCAGCATGAGGGCGTACACAGTGAGCATCCGGCGGTCGCGCAAGTGGCTCCCCCTCCCCTTGCCTTTGGGACGTCGCGCACGCGCAGCGCGCTACGGCCCGGACGGTGCGCGGTGACGGGCCGTCTCCCTAGCCCCGCAGTGGCCGGAGGAGCCCTTTTGCCGCCGCCGGGACATGCTGCACAGCGCCAGCGCGGTCGCCCCTGGATGCCCCCTTGCCCCCGCCGGGACTCGGTGCGCGGCGCCGTGCGGTCGAGCTGGCGAAGATGGAGATCCCCCGGGTGTTGCCTGGAAACTCCGGGCCACCCGAAAGACGTCGAACGATTGATACGACTGGAGGCGGTGGTGAAGTGATGCGTGCTGTCCGTCCGGCACTCCTCGCCCTGCTGGTGATCCTCATCGCCCTCGCCGCCGGCTGCAGCAAGCCTTCCGCGCCGTTCGCCGGGTCCACCGGCGGTCCCCCGTCCGAGAGCGGGACCGCCGAACCGACCCCCGGCGATCCCGCGCCCGGCCAGGGAGACCGGCGAGTGGCCCACGAAGACCCGGCCAGCACCGCCAGCGCGGGCGGCCCCCCGTGCCTGAAGCCGGCAGACGTGGGTGCGCCCCCGTTCGGCCGGATGGCACTCCACGCCGTGGCGGAGGGGCTGTGCACGGCGGTGGCCGCGGCCGAGGAGGCCTACCTCGTCTTCGAGTTCCCGCCCGGCCTCGCCGAGGAGGACATCCGTTCCTCCCTGGAGGTGGCCGGCGGCGAGGTCGCCGCGCTGAACCTCTACGAGGAGGACCGCTGGGTGCTGTCCCTGCGCCTTGGCCCTGCGGCCCCCGGCACCGAGACCACCGTGCGCGTGCGGGGCCCTGTGGGCCAGGGCGGTGCGCCGGCCGACCTGGGCTTCCGCCTGCTGCGGGAAGCCAGCCCCACCGTGGCGGTCGAAGTGCAGGCGGGCGACGGCCCCTGGCGGCCCCACGAACCGGGCGAGTTCCTGCCGCCCGGGCCCGCCCGGGTGAGGGCCACCTTCAGCCACGCCCTGGCGGCCCACGCCGCCGACCAGGTGCGCCTGGCCTTCGAGTCGGCCCCGGGGATTCGGGGCGCCCCCTATCACATCTCCTGGCTCGACTCGCGGACCCTGCTGGTCGAACTGCCCGAGCCGCCGCCGGCCCTCTTCGTCGACCTGCGCTGGCTCGAGGACGAGCGGGGACTCACCACCCGGGAGGGGGTGGTGAACCTCCACACCGGCGAGCCGCCGAGGCTGGTCGCGCTGGACCCGGCCACCGGCCGGGAGGAGGAGCTGGGCCCCGCCCCGCTCGACATCCTATGGACCACGCTCTCCCCGGACGGCCGCTGGGTGGCGATGGAGGCCCTCCGCCCCTCCAGCGCCGATGAGAGGGACGTGTGGCTGGTCGACACGGCTGCGGGCCGGGCCATGAAGACCGACCTGGAGGCGTCCCCGTATATCCCCGGGTATTACTGGTTCCCCGACCGGCTCATCGTGGCCGGCTGGGAGAAGCTGCAGGAGTGGGATCTCAACCGGCACACGCTCAGGGTGCTCCCGGCCCGGGCCTCCTACGCCGGCCCCCTGTCCCCGGACGGGCGCTACCTGGCCGGGAGGATCCTGGAAGGCCCCGAGGACCCCGAGACCTGGCTGGCCCCGCTGACCGTGGCCGTGTACGACCTGGCCACCGAAACCGAACGGCTCTACCCGAGGGTCGGCAACTTCCGGGTTCCCCACCGGGGCGGCGGCGTCCCCATCAGCGTGCCGATGCGCTGGGCTGACGACGGCCGGAGCCTCTACGTGCTGCAGTGGGTGGAGGATGCTCCATTTACAGAATCAAAGCCGTATTGGGCGGTGCTGGACCTGGAGACGGGGGTTCTGACCGCGGCGGAGGACTTCGCCGCGGATCCCTTCACGTATCCGCCATATGAGCCCCAGCGGGTCTCCAGCGCCTCCGGCTGGGCCTTCACCCGGACCTACTGGGGCGAGATCACCCTCACCACTCCCGGCGGGGAGACGGTCACCCACGGCGAGGGCCTGCCGCTGGCCTGGATGCCCGACGGGCGATTGCTGCTGGTGCGGTGGCCCGACCACGCGTATCGGCGCGACATCGGGTGGTGAGACAGTCTCCGCGCGAGGCGGCCCGCCCCCCTCCTCAGGGTGCGGGCCTCTTGCGCGTCACACGCGGGCCTGCGCTTGCTCCTTCCGCCGGAACAGCTCCTTCAGGGACTCGGTGTAGGGCGGCCGGGCGATGCCGTACTCCGTGATGATCGCCGTGATCAGGCCCGCATCCGTCACGTCGAAGGCCGGGTTGTAGACCTTCACGCCGGCCGGCGCCATCCGCCTGGCGTACCACAGCTCGGTGACCTCCTCCGCGGGCCGCTCCTCGATCACGATGTCGGCGCCGGTCGGGCAGTTGAGGTCGATGGTGGACGTGGGTCCGCACACGTAGAACGGGATGCCGTAGTGCTTCGCCAGCACCGCCAGCCCCGAGGTGCCGATCTTGTTGGCCGTGTCGCCGTTGGCCGCGACCCGGTCGCAGCCCACCAGAACCGCCTGCACCCAGCCGTTCTTCATCACGGCGGACGCCATGTTGTCGCAGATCAAGGTCACGTCGACGCCCGCCTGCATCAGTTCGTACGCCGTGAGGCGGGCGCCCTGCAGGAGCGGCCGCGTCTCGTCGGCAAACACCTTGAAGTTGTACCCGCGCTCCTGGCCCAGGTAGATCGGCGCCAGGGCCGTGCCGTACGCGGCCGTGGCCAGCGCGCCTGCGTTGCAGTGGGTGAGGATGCCCATCCCGGGCTTCAGCAGGGAGAGGGCGTACTCGCCGATGGCGCGGTTGGCCCGGATGTCCTCCTCCTTGATCGCCTCCGCCTCCGCGCGCAGGGCCTCCTTGATCTCCGGGATCGTCCGCTCCCGGTTGCGCAGGAGGCACTTCTCCATCCGGTCCAGGGCCCAGAACAGGTTGACCGCCGTCGGGCGGGAGGAGGCGAGGTACTCTTTCACCTTCTGGAACTCGCTGTAGAACGACTCGAAGTCTGTGGCGGTCGAACCCTTCACGCCCAGGTAGGCGCCGAAAGCCGCGGCGATGCCAATGGCCGGGGCCCCGCGCACCCGCAGCGATCGGATCGCCTCCCAGATCTCCTCCGGCTTGGTCAGCCGGAGGTACCGCGTCTCGTTGGGGATCAGGGTCTGGTCGACGATCACCAGTGCGCCGCCTGCATCGTCAAGCTTTACCGTCTCGATCGGCTTCCCCTGTGCCATGCGTGCACTCCCCTCTGTCCTTCTTATCCATACCCAGTCAAGGTGACCCCCGCGCATCCCTGGGGCCCGATTCGGCGCGGAAACCTGCCTTGCTTCGCCACCGGGGTCCGATTCCGAACGGAAACCTTGTTTCGCCGCCGTCCCGGACAGCGCTTCGCGGGACCGTCGCCGGCGCTTTCACGAAACGGTTTCGAGATCCCGGGCCGGAAAGCCTGCCAGACCCGCCTTGGTCGCTCGTACCTGCATCTCCCGCCGCAGTCGTCCGCTGCTGTGCCCTCGCGCTGCCCCTCGTGTGGGCGGCGCGTGCCGCCGCGGCAGATGCCATCTGCCGGGCGGCGGCATACGCTGGCTGTAGCCGTACTTACCAAAGGAGGATCCCGATGCAGCCACCCTGGTGGACTCCGGGCTGGCCCGGCCTCATCGCGCAGAGGCCGCCCTGGGGCCGGCCGGATTGGAATGACGACGACCGGGACGATGACGACTGGGACGACGATCGGGACATCGAGTGGAACCTGCTGCAGGAGGGCGGGCCCCTCAGCCGCACGGGCTGGGCCAACTGGCGGCGGATCGGCACCGGCACCACGCTGGACTCGCCGGCCCCGGCCACGTACCAGAACGATCTGCACCTCTTCGTGCGCGGCACCGACAGCGGGATCTACTGGAACCGCATGAGCCGGCGCACCGGGTGGGGCGAGTGGTGGGAGGTCCCCGGACAGGGGCGGACGCCCAGCGCCCCGGCGGCGGTCGCGTACCGGGACTCCCTCTACCTCTTCGTGCGGGGCACCGACAACCGCATCTACCAGAACCGGCTCACCGGCAACCGGTGGGGCCGCTGGACCGAGGTGCCGGGAGGCGGGCTGACGACCAGCGGTCCCGCGGTGACCGTGCACCAGGGCGCGCTGTACCTGGCCGTCCGGGGCACGGACAACGCCATCTACGTGCAGCGCTACGACGGCCAGTGGCGGGGCTGGCAGCGGGTGCCCACCGGCGCGACGCCTGACGCACCGGCCATCGTCTCGTACCTGGGCACACTCTGGCTCTTCGTGCGCGGCACCGACAACCGCATCTACGGCGCCGCCATGCAGGGCCCGAACCAGTGGACCCCCTGGACGGAGGTCCCGGGGGGCGGGCTGACGCCGAGCGGCCCCGGGGCTGTCGTCTACCGCGGCAACCTCTACCTGATCGTCCGGGGCACCAACGACGGCATCTTCCTCAACGTCCGGGACCGGCGGGGCCAGTGGTCCGGCTGGACGGAAGTGCCCGGCCAGGGGCGGACGCCCAGCGGGCCGAGGGGAGTCCGCTTCGCCGACCGCCTCTACCTGTTTGTGCGCGGCACGGACAACGGCATCTACACGACGGTGCGCACGCGGCGGTAGCCTGGCCTGCGCCGGAACACGCCGCCGCCCGGGAAGCTGCCCGGGCGGCGGCTCGTTTGGTGGCC
>QGVE01000259.1 GCA_003242675.1 Bacillota bacterium
CCGAACCCTCGACGGGCGCGAACAGCTCCGGGACCACCCGGCCGCGCTCAGCCCGCCAGGTCCCGATGACCCGGCCGCCGCTCACGATCACCGCGGCGACGTCGGCGGCCGGGCGGAAGACCGCCTTGTAGCGCGCCGGGTCGAGGTAGAACTTGTCCGCATGGGCCAGCAGGAACGGGTCGAACCCTTCCGCGCGGCTGCGGGACGTCACACAGCAGCGGACTCCTCGGAGGCCGCCCTCTCCCCCCTGGCCAGCCCCAGCATCCCGGCGAGGCCCAGGGCGGCCAGCCACGCAGACCCCAGGACAAACCCCTCGGGGATCGACCAGCGGTCGAAGAGCGGCCCGAACAGCAGGACGCCCAGGGCCGAACCGCCGAAGGAGCCGGTGTACCAGAGGGCGTACGCCTTGCCCAGGTCGCGCGGATCCACCTCGGCCCGGATCTTCAGGGACATGCCCAGGTCCATGACGGGGCCGCCGATCGCCGCAAAGGCGATCGCCGCCAGGCCCATCCGGAGGTCGGTGGTGAACCCGAGGACCAGGTAGCCGAGCGCAAACGGGAGCCAGCCGCCGAAGATCCAGGCCGTGCGGTTCCGCACCGGCAGGTTCCCGACAACCAGGTTCGCGAGGACGTTGCCCACCCCGTAGGCGGTGACCAGCATCGAGTAGGTGACCTCGCCCCCGCCGATGCGCTCTTCCGCCACCAGCACCATCCCGATGGAGTAGAGGCCCGTCCAGGCCACCATGCCCACGCCGTTGCCGATCAGGCAGGAGGCCAGGTTCCGGTTGGCCCCGATGCGGCGCAGACCGTCCAGCAGGGAGCCGGCCCCGGACTGGCCGGGGAACCGGGCATTCCCTTCCGCCTGCAGCCGGATGGCCGCGGTGGTCAGCATGGAGACGAGAAAGGCGGCGGCGTCCAGCAGGAAGAAGTACTCCAGCGAGATGCGCGCGAAGAGGAACGAACCCAGGAGGGGGCCGAGGATGCGGGCGGTCCGGATCGTGGCCGAGAAGGCCGCGGCGCCCCGCTGGTAGTCCCGCTCCGGCAGGACGGCGACCATCAGCGCGGATCGGGCGGGCATGAAGAAGGCGGCGGCGGATGACTGGATCATCGCCACGGCGCCCAGGTGCCAGGCCTGCAGGATGCCCAGCACGTGCAGCGCCGGCACGAGCGCCACCGCCAGCATCCGGGCGAGGTCGGTGGCGATCATCAGCCGCCGCCGGTCAAAGCGGTCGGCCAGGACGCCGCCCACGAGGCCGAACAGGAGGTACGGGATGTACTGCGCCGCCCCGACCAGGGCCATGGCGGTGGACGATCCCGTGAGCCGGAACGCCAGCCAGAACAGGGCGATGCCGTAAAGCTGATCCCCGATGGCGGAACAGAACTGGCCGAAGTAGAGCAGGGCATAGTTGCGATTGCGCAGAAGCGCGAGCACGGGGGATTCTCCTCTAGGTGCCAGCCGGTTTCTTGCTGGGATGGGGTAGGTTTAGATCCTTAACTTTTATTAGGACGAATGTCCGCAAAGCCCTGCTGTGGGCAGGTCCGGGCTTTCGCAGTCGCCGCGGGCGCTAAACACCCCCGCGCGGAGGTCGACCTTAGTCGTCAGCTAGCCCTGTTCGGCGGCGAGTTCTTGTGCGAG
>QGVE01000019.1 GCA_003242675.1 Bacillota bacterium
CCCACAAGATCCGCCACGCGTTCGCGACGCACCTGCTCAACCCAGGGGCCGACCTGCGCGCGGTCCAGGAGATGCTCGGCCACGCCGACATCTCCACGACCCAGATCTACACCCACGTGACCACCCGGCGGCTGCGGAGCGAGTACCTGCGTGCGCACCCCCGCCAGCGGCGGGCGCCGCCGCCGGAGGAATGAATCGGTGCTTCCCTTGGGCTAATCGGTCCTCACCGGCCGATCCGCCCGGTTCTATTTGTTGCGACATTCTCAGCGTGGAGGCGATTGAAACAGCGGAGCAGATGGGTATTATGAGCAAAGAGCCTGAGTAATGGGCGAATCAGCGTACGCTCAGGGGAGGGCCGCCGCTGCGGCCGCGGGGGATGGCCAGGGCCGCAGCGCACCGCTCATCACATACGAAAGAGAGACTGAAATGGAGGCAGATTTCCATGAAGACGTTGCTGGAGAAGACCCGTAGGATCAATCGCCTGCTTCAGAAGAGCGCAGGTACCCAGGTGAACTTCAACGAGTTGGCCAGTGTCCTGGCCGACCTGATCGGTGCCGATGTGTACGTCGCCTCCCGCAAGGGGAAGATTCTCGGCCTCGGGCTGACCGCCGGTGACGCCGAAGCCTATCAGAACCTCACCTTCACCGAGGAGTACAACAGCTCTTTGATGAAGGTGGACGACACCACGGCCAACACCGAGCAGAGCGAGCTGACCGTCCTGCAGGAAGGCAAGGAGATCCAGATGCGGGGCGGCCGGGTGACGATCGTGCCCGTCGCCGGCGGCGGCGAGCGGCTCGGCACGCTGGTGCTCGTGAGCAGCAAGGAGCTGACGGACGAGGACCTGATCCTCGGCGAGCTGGCCGCCACGGTCGCCGGCGTGGAGATCCTGCGGGCCCATGCCGTCGAGCTGGAGGAGGAGGCCCGCAAGAAGGCCGCCGTGCAGATCGCCCTCTCGACGCTCTCCTACTCCGAGCTGGAGGCGGTCCAGCACATCTTCGACGAGCTGGAGGGCAACGAGGGGCTGCTGGTGGCCTCCAAGATCGCGGACCGCGTCGGCATCACCCGCTCGGTCATCGTCAACGCCCTGCGGAAGTTCGAGTCGGCCGGCGTGATCGAGTCCCGGTCGCTGGGCATGAAGGGCACGCACATCAAGGTGCTGAACGACCGGCTCATCGAGGAGCTGCGCAAGCTCCGGAGCTAAAGATGCAAAAGGCGCCGGACAGGCGCGGCATGAAGCCCCACGCGCAGGGCGCGTGGGGTTTTTCGCTCCCCTGAAGGTTCAGGAGGGAAAAACAGGGTCGAGGAAGAACTTTTACGCATCTACCGGTGTATACACAGAACCGTCTGACAGGGACAAAGGAGGAGGCGGCGTGATCAAGCTGCGGCGGTTCAAGGGCGGGGAGTTCGTCGTCAACGCGGACCTGATCGAGACCGTCGAGGCGACCCCCGACACGGTCGTGACCCTGACCACCGGCCACAAGTTCATCGTCGAGGAGAGCGTGGACGAGATCATCGGAAAGGTGGTCGAGTTCAAGCGCGCTTGTCACACGCCGCTCTTGGGCGACCGCGAACCGCGGGACCCGGCGTAGCCGAGGAGGGCAGGGCCGTTGCGACTTCCGACGCTCAACCAGCACCTGACGATCTACATCCCGAACGGCGCATGGAAAGGGCGCTACGCCAGCTACCTGGAGGCGCTGGAGGATTCGACCATCCGGGTGGCCCATCCCATGTACGGCTCCGCGCTGATTCCCGTGATGCCCGGTGACGAGATCATGGTGGAATACGTGTATCAGGGCCAGCGTGTCAGCTTTCCGGCACGGGTGCTGGGGCGCACCCAGGAAGACACGCCCGCCCTGGTGCTCACGCGGCCGGCGTCCGGCGACATCCGCCGTCAGCAGCTGCGCAGCTTCGTCCGGCTGGACGTGAGCCTTCCTATAGAGTATGCCGTCAGCGGACAGAAGTCCGAGGGGGAGCAGGCCCAACTCCTCCCGGGCCGCACCGTCGACATCAGCGGGGGCGGTGCGTTGATCGTCACCCGGGAGCCCTATGCGCCGGGCACGCGGTTGGACCTCTTGCTCCACCTGCCGGACCGGGTCATTCCGGCCGAGGCGGAGGTGGTGCGCCAGCATCCCGTCCCTGTGGTTCCGGGATCCGGTGAAACCGCGGAACCGAGGCTGGGGGTTCGCTTTACGCAGATCGAGGAGCGCGACCGCGAGCACATCATCCGGTTTATCTTCACGGAGTACAGGAAGCGGCGACAGAAGGGATTGGTGTGACTGAGGTGGAGGCGGCGTGAGGGAACCGAAGGAGGGGCGGCTTGACGCCGGGCGGCCGGCGCCGCGCGACGCCGAGCTGGAGCTGTGGGTGTCTCCCGACAACCTGTCGGTGGTGGCGAAGGTCGTGCCGCCCGAGCCCGGCGGCAGGAACCTCACGAAGGAGCAGGTTCTGGCGGAGCTGGCACGGCGCAGGATTGTGTACGGCATCGACCACGAGGCCATCGAGCGCCTGGTGGAGTTGCTGGAAAAGGGGTTCCGCCCGGGCGACGAGGGCGTGGTCGTCGCGCGGGGCCGCCCGCCGGTCGACGGCGAGGACGCGGTGATCGTCTACCACCCCCTGCTCCAGGCGCCCGGCGGGTGCCCCCGCATCACCGAGGACGGCCGGGCCGACTTCTTCGACCTGAACCTGGTGCACAACGTCGAAAAGGATACGGTGCTGGCGACGAAGCGGCCCCCGACCAGCGGAGAGCCGGGCACGGACGTGTACGGCCGGACCGTCCGGCCCCGGGCCGGCCGCGACGTGCGCCTGCGGGCCGGCCCCGGCACGCGCCTTTCGCCGGACGGGATGTCGGTGATCGCCGCGCGGGAGGGCCATGCCGCCCTTTCCCCCGGCGGTGAGGTCACGGTCTCCCCCGTCTTCGTCGTGCCGGGCGATGTGGGCTACGGCACCGGCAACATCGACTTCGTGGGCACGGTGGTCGTCCGCGGCGACGTGATGGCGGGCTTCACCGTGAAGGCGGCGCAGAACGTCGAGGTGCACGGCGGGATCATGGGCGGCAGCGTGGAGGCCGGCGGCGACGTGGTGGTGCTGTACGGCATCGTCGGCGGCGGCCGCGGCCGGGTGAAGGCCGGCGGGAGCGTGCGCTGCCGGTTCATCGAGTCGGCCGAGGTGGAGGCCGGCGGCGACGTCCTGGTGTCGGACGGCATCCTGAACTCCCAGGTGTCGGGCGACAGCGTGAAGGTTACCGGGGGCAGGGGGTCCATCGTCGGGGGCCGCATCCGCGCCCGCCGGGAGATCAGCGCCCGGAACCTCGGCTCGCCCATGGGCGTGGCCACGGAACTGCAGGTGGGCGTGCCTCCGGCGGTCCGCGCCGAGCTGGACCGGATCCGGGAGCAGCTGGCCCAGGTGGAGGACCGCTTCGGTGAGGCGACCCGCACCGCGGGCTACCTCACCGCAGCGGGGGCCGGCGCCGGGGCGCGGCTCAGCAGGGAGTTTGCCGAAAAGACGCTGCGGCTCACCGCGACGGAGCGCCAGCAGCTGGCCGCGCGCCAGGCAGAGCTGGAGGCGAAGCTGGACCCGGAGCCCGGCGCCTGCGTGAAGGGCTACGACGCGGTGCACCCGGGAGTGCGGATCACCATCGGCAGGGAGCGGCACGTGGTGGTGGATGAGTCGACCAACAGCTGCTTCGTTCTCGGCGAGGACGGCGAGATCACCCTGATCCCGGCCTGGTAGTCGGGCGGCCGGCCCCGGCGAAGCGGCGACGGCGTCGGGAGGTGTCTGACGATGGCGGTGAGGCCCATCGATTCGCTGACCATGCTGCCGCGCCTTCAGGAGGCGGGGCGTGCGGTTCACCAGAACGAGCAGTTCCCGTACGCCTTCCAGCAGGTCCTCGGGGCGCAGATGCAGCAGGAAGGTGAGCGCAGCCGGAAGCAGGTCCGGCGGCGCACCGGGGCGGAGCAGCCGGTGATCACCCCGGACCGGCAGGGTTCCGGTGGCCAGGCCGCACAGACGCCCGCCGGGGAGGGCAGGGGCCGCCGCCAGCGGGGGGCGTTCCCCGAGCCGGCTGAGCCGCGCCCGGGCGCCGGCAGGCTGGATGTGAAGGTCTGACGGGCATGGCCGGCGGGCCCCGGTGCCCCCCTGCGGGCGACCGGGGCCCTTCCCGCGCCCGGACGCAGGCGGCCCCCCGGACGTGAACCCGTGCCCGGCACCGTCCGTTTTCTATGGTTGAGACGGCAGACAGCGGGAGGGATGCCGGTGACCCGGTGGCTGACAGAGGGGGAGCTCCTCCGGCAGTCGGGCCTGAGCCCGGCCGAGCTGCGCTGGTTCCGGGACCGGTTTGCGGCGCAGATGGCCGTTCTCACCCGGCGCGGGCCGGAAGGAGAGCCCCGCTACGCGCACGACGCGGTGGCCCTGCTGCGCAGCCTGGCGGCCATGACGGCCCGGGGCGCGACGCCGGAGCAGATCAAGGCCTGGTACGGCCTCTGATGCGAAAACCCTTTGCCAATGCCCCCTGTATGTGCTAAGATATCGTGCGGTGTGTGACTACACACGTCCGCAGACGGCGGCGGGGATGCTGCCGCAGGCAGCCCCGGCGCGGGATGAGGCGGGCGGAGGTCGAAAATCGTCGGAGGTGAGTGTTTCCGGTGTCTGTGATCTCCATGAAGCAGCTCCTCGAGGCGGGCGTCCACTTCGGGCATCAGACCCGGCGGTGGAACCCGAAGATGAAGGAGTACATCTTCACCGAACGGAATGGCATCTACATCATCGATCTCCAGAAGACGGTGCGCATGGTCGAGGTCGCGTACAACGCCGTGCGGCAGATGGCCGCGGACGGCGGGACGATCCTCTTCATCGGCACCAAGAAGCAGGCGCAGGACGCGGTGCGGGAAGAGGCCGAGCGCTGCGGCATGCCCTACGTCAACCAGCGCTGGCTGGGCGGCATGCTGACCAACTTTGAGACGATCAAGAAGCGCATCAACCGGCTCCTCGAGCTGGAGGAGATCGAGAACACGGAGTACTGGAACAAGCTGACCAAGAAGGAGCAGGCGCAGCTCCTGCACGAGAAGGAGAAGCTGGAGAAGAACCTGGGCGGCATCAAGAACATGAAGCGGCTGCCCGACATGGCGTTCGTGATCGACCCGCGCCGGGAGCGCATCGCCGTCTCCGAACTGCGGAAGCTCCGCATCCCGATCGTCGCCATCGTGGACACCAACTGCGACCCGGACGAGATCGACTACGTCATCCCGGGCAATGACGACGCCATCCGCGCGGTGAAGCTGCTGACCAGCAAGATCGCAGACGCCGTGATTGAGGGCCGCCAGGGCGTGGATACCTCCGCCGTGGTGGAGGAGGAAGACGAGGAGGCGGTCGAGGAGGTCGTCGAGGCGGCCGATTCCGCCGAGGACTACGAGGCCGACCTGATCGAGGAAGAGGCGGAGTAACGGAGAGGAGCATGAGCGGGGCGGACTCGAGGAAGCCTATCCCACGGCGCTGGGCGCCGGGATTGACGCCTCGGTGCCCCGCTCTTCCTGCGGTAGGGGCTCCCGGGCACGGCTTCCCAACCTAACCCACAGGAGGTAGTTTGGACATGGCCGAGATTACCGCGAAGATGGTGGCAGAGCTGCGCGCCCGCACCGGCGCCGGCATGATGGACTGCAAGCAGGCCTTGATCGAGACCGGGGGCGACTTCGACAAGGCCGTGGACTGGCTGCGGGAGAAGGGCAAGGCCACGGCGGCCAAGAAGGCCGGCCGGGTGGCCGCCGAAGGGCGGGTCCACGCGATGGTGGAGGACGGGGCTCGCCACGGCGTGCTGGTGGAGATCAACTGTGAGACTGACTTCGTGGCCCGGGGCGAACCCTTTATCGACCTGTGCAACCACGTGGCGCGGGTGATCCTGCAGACCCGGCCCGCCTCGCTGGAGGCGCTGCAGGAGGCCGTGGGCGACACGGTCAAGGAGGCCGTGGCGAAGATCGGCGAGAACATCCAGGTGCGCCGGTTCGAGCGGTATGAGGTGGAGGGCGCCGGCCGGGTCCACGCCTACATCCACGGCGAAGGCCGGGTCGGCGTGCTGATCGAGCTGGCCACGGCGACGCCCGAGCTGGCGGCCCATCCCGAGGTGGAGGCGCTGTGCCACGAGCTGGCCCTGCAGATCGCCTCGATGCGGGCCAAGTACATCCGGCGCGAGGACGTCCCGGCCGAGGTGATTGAGCACGAGAAGGAGATCCTGAAGGCGCAGGCCATCAACGAGGGCAAGAAGCCCGAGATCGCCGAGAAGATGGTGGCCGGCCGCATTCAGAAGTTCTTCCAGGAGGTCTGCCTGCTCGAGCAGGAGTGGGTCAAGGACTCCAAGAAGACGGTCGGCGACCTGGTGAAGGAGGTTGCCGGGAAGGTCGGCGGCGAGATCTCGGTCAAGCGCTTCGTCCGCTACGAGAAGGGCGAGGGCATCGAGAAGCGGAAGGACGACTTCGGCGAAGAGGTCATGCGGCAGGCCGGTTTGAAGTAAGCATGATTCGGGCGGGAGGCGCTGACGGCCTCCCGCCTTTCCGCAGGCGCTGTCTCTGCCAGGAATTGCGGCAGTTGCTGGAGGAAACGGTTTGTTAGACGTAGAAACGGTTGTTGGTCGGCCCAGCGCGGCCGGCAGCGAACTGGAGGCCTGAGAATGCAGACACCGAAGTACCGCAGGGTTGTGCTCAAGCTCAGCGGCGAGGCCCTGGCCGGCCCGAAGGGGTTCGGCCTGGACCCGCAGGTGCTGGCTTCTCTCGCCCGGCAGATCAAGGCGGTGCACGACATGGGCGTGCAGGTCGCCATCGTCGTCGGGGCCGGAAATTTCTGGCGTGGACGCCTGGGCGAGCAGATGGGCATGGACCGGGCCTCGGCGGACTACATGGGGATGCTGGCGACCGTCATGAACTCCCTCGCCCTGCAGGACGCGATCGAAAAGCTCCAGGTCGACACCCGGGTGATGACCGCCGTCGAGATGCGGCAGGTCGCGGAGCCGTTTATCCGGCGGCGGGCGATCCGCCATCTGGAGAAGGGGCGGGTTGTCATCTTCGCCGCGGGAACCGGCAACCCGTACTTCACCACCGACACCGCCGCCGCGCTGCGGGCGGCGGAGATCGAGGCCGAGGCGATCCTGATGGGGAAGCAGGGGGTGCAGGGCGTGTACGACTCCGACCCCCGCACCAACAGGCATGCGGTCAAGTACGACGAAGTAACCTATCAGGAGGTTCTGGCGAAAAACCTCCAGGTCATGGACGCTACGGCCACGGCGCTCTGCATGGACAACCGCATTCCGATCGTGGTCTTCGATATGATGGGGCCCGACCATATCGTCAAAGTTGTCCTCGGCGAGGACGTCGGTCAAACCTACGTCAGGGGGGAGTAGCCAGTGACCAAGGAAATCATCAAGGATGCAGAGGAGCGAATGAAGAAAGCGGTCGAGGTGTTTCGACAGGAGCTGGCCGGCATGCGCGCGAACCGGGCTACGCCTGCGCTGCTGGACAAGGTGCGCGTGGAGGCCTACGGCTCGCTCGTTCCGGTGAACAACGTCGCGACGATCGAGGTAGCTGACCCCCGAACGCTGGTGATCAAGCCCTGGGACCGCTCCCTGATCAAGGCGATCGAGCGGGCGATCAACTCTTCCGACCTGGGCCTGACCCCGACGAACGACGGGCAGGTGATCCGCCTGAACATCCCGCCGATGACCGAGGAGCGCCGCCGCGAGATGGTGAAGGTGGTCGCCAAGCGGACCGAGGAGCAGCGGGTGGCGATCCGCAACATCCGTCGGGACGCCAACGAGCAGATCAAGAAGATGGAGAAGGACAAGGCGATCTCCGAGGACGAGTCCAAGCGGGCCCAGGACGAGATCCAGAAGCTGACGGATAAGTACATCAAAGAGGTCGACCAGATCATGGCCGCCAAAGAGAAGGAGATCATGGAGGTCTAAGCGGTGGACAGCGGTTCATGGCGGTGGGATCTGGTCGGTCTCCGGTGGGAGGAGGCGAAGGCGATCTTGGAGGAGCGCGGCGTCGCCTACACGTGGTCGGTGACCGCTCCTCCCAACCGTCCGGTCGGGATCGGGGAGCTGCGGGTCGTCGCGCAGCGGGAGACTCCCACGGGACTCGCCTTGGTGTTGGCCCACCGTGACTACGCGCGCCGTGCAGAGCCGCAGGGGCAGGGAGGTCAGTGAGGGGCGTGACAGACGACTTTTCCGATCGCGTTGGGCCTGAGCAGGCGGCGCCCCGGAAGACGGCACCGCGGCAAGATTGCTGCCCCCGCCACGTGGCGATTATTATGGATGGAAACGGGCGGTGGGCGCAGCGGCGCGGCCTGCCCCGGACGCTGGGCCACCGCGCCGGAGTGGAGGCCCTGCGCGGGGTGGTCAAGGCCGCCCCTGAGCTGGGCATCAAGATCCTCACGTGTTACGCGTTTTCAACGGAGAACTGGAAGCGCCCGAAGGACGAAGTCGACACGCTGATGAACCTGCTCCTGGAGTACTGCCGGCTGGAGGCGGAGAACCTCCACCGGAACGGCGTGCGCATCAACGCCATCGGGCGGATCCATGAACTGCCCCCGGCGCAGCGGGAGGAGATCGCACGGGCCGTGGCCCTGACGCGGAACAACGACCGGCTGATCCTGAACCTGGCGGTCAACTACGGCGGCCAGGCGGAGCTGGTGGACGCCTTCCGCAAGCTCGCGGCGGAGGTGAAAGCCGGCCGGCTCGAGCCGGAGGCGATCGACGCCGAGGTGATACGGCGGAACCTCTATACGGCCGACCTGCCCGACCCGGACCTGATCATCCGCACCGCCGGGGAGATGCGCCTCTCGAACTTTCTCCTTTGGCAGTCGGCCTACGCCGAGATCTGGGTGACCGACGTATGCTGGCCTGACTTTACCCGGGAGCATCTGGAACAGGCGCTGCGCGACTATGCCCGGCGCGAGCGGCGGTTCGGCGCCCTGTGAGCCTGGCGGGGCCGGCGGCCGCAGCAGCCACAGCAAAGCAGGTGACGTCGTGCTCGTTCGGATTCTGACGGGCCTTGTGGGTATACCGCTGTTCCTGGGCCTCGTCTACATCGGGCAGTGGCCCTTCCTCGTGCTCGTGGCGGGGATGGGCCTCGTTGGCTTTTACGAGTACGCGCAGCTCATGCGGGCGAAGGGTTACCGCCCCTCGCTGACACTGGGCGGCGCGGCGACCGTGGCTGTCGTGCTGGCGGCCGGCCTCCTGCCGCCGCACGGCGCACACGCGCAGGCGGTGGCCGCAGCGGCGGCGCTGGCGATCCTGGCCTGGACCCTCTTCGGGCCGGACGGTCAGTCGGCCCTGGACGGCCTGCTCACGCTGGCCGGCGTCGGGTACGTCAGCCTCCTCAGCTACTTTGTCCTGCTGCGCAGGCTGGGCGGCGGTGCCGGCTGGGACGCGGGCCTGACGTGGACGGGAATGGCGCTCTTCTGCACATGGGCCGCGGACACCCTGGCCTACTTCGTGGGCGTGACCTGGGGGCGGCACAAACTGGCCCCGAAGGTTTCGCCCCAGAAGACCGTGGAGGGGCTGCTGGGCGGCCTGGCCGGTGCAGCCGTGGCCGGGCTGCTCTGGGGCCAGGCGATTCCGCTGCACCGCTGGCAGGGAGCCCTGCTGGGCGCGGCGATCGCCCTGCTCGCCGCCGTCGGGGACCTGGTGGAGTCGGCCCTGAAGCGGGCGGCGGGGGTCAAGGACGCCGGCCGGCTTCTGCCCGGCCACGGGGGCGTGCTGGACCGGTTCGACAGCAGCCTGTTCGTGCTGCCCTTCGTGTACTACGTGGCGACCCTGCTGTTCGGCGCCTCGTGAATGGAGGTGTGGGGGAGGTGATGCCGGTGGACCGGGCATGGCTTTATTCCGTGCTGGGACTTGCCGCGTTTCTCTTTGTGTCCTGGGCCCTCCTCACCTACGCGCTGCCCGTCGTGATGCCGTTCGTGGTGGCCTGGGTCCTCGTGGAGTTGATGGAGCCGTCGGTGACGTGGCTGGTGCGCCGGACGCGCATGCCCCGCTCGCTGGCCGTGACCCTGATGCTGATCATCATCGTCGGGATCATGGTCGCCCTCTTCACGGTGGGCGTCGCCTACCTGGTGGGCGAGATCCGGGCCCTGATCCGCAACCTGCCGTACCTCTATGCGGCGGGGCTTGACCTGTCGGGGCAGGTGCTCCTCTACCTGGAGGAGATGGTGGGCAGCCTGCCCGAGTCGATCCAGGCGACGATCAGCGAGAACCTGAGCAAGCTGCAGGCCAACCTGGGCGGCCATCTGGAAACGTTGGCCCGGCGCCTGGGTTTCGTGACCTCCGTCCCGGGCTTCCTGATCAACGTCATCGTCACCTTCGTCGCGACCTTCTTCATGGCCCGCGACCGGGAGATGATCGGCGCGTTCCTGCTCTCGCTCTTCCCGGCCAAGTGGCGGGATCAGCTGCGCCAGGTGCGGATGGAGGTCCTGACCAACGCGATCAGCTGGGCGAAGGCCCAGGCCCTGCTGATCCTGACGACCGCGGTGGTCTCCATGATCGGGCTGGCGATCATCGGGGCGGACTACGTGGCGCTGGCCGGCCTGGCCATCGGCCTCCTCGACGTGCTCCCCATCGTCGGCCCTGGAGCCCTCTATACGCCCTGGATCCTCTACTCCGCCTTCACCGGCCGCCTCGGGTTCGCCGTCAAGCTGCTGATCGTCTACGCCGCGGTCAGCGCCCTCCGGCAGGTCTTGGAGCCGAGGGTGGTCGGCGACCGGGTCGGGCTGCACCCGCTGGCCGTCCTGCTCTCCATCTACCTGGGCATCAAGTTCTTCGGCGCCCTCGGCGTGCTCTTCGGCCCGCTGATCGCAATCCTGCTGAAGGCGATGATCGCGTCGGGCCTCCTGCCCATCTTCACCGACGAGAGCCGCCGGCGCTGAGGCAGAAGTGGGGGAGACTTATTACTAGATGAAGAAAGGGATCGCAATCCTCGGCTCGACAGGTTCGATCGGCACCCAGGCGCTGGATGTGATCGACCACCATCCCGACCGGTTCCGCGTGGTCGCCCTGGCGGCCGGTCGCCAGGTGGAGCGGCTGGCTGAGCAAGCGCTGCGGTACCGGCCCTCCCTCCTCTCCGTGGCCGACGCCGGCGCGGCCGAGGCGCTGCGCAGCCGCCTGCAGGCAGAGGCCGGAAGCTACCGGCCCGAGATCGTCTGGGGGCGGGATGGCCTCATCCGCGCGGCGGCGCACCCGGAGGCCAGCCTGGTCCTGACCGCGGTGGTCGGGGCCCTGGGGGTGGAGCCGACACTGGCGGCCATCGAGGCGGGGAAGGACATCGCCCTGGCCAACAAGGAGACCCTCGTCGCGGCCGGCGAGCTGGTGACGGCGGCGGCCCGGGCGCGCGGGGTGAAGCTGATCCCGGTGGATTCGGAGCACTCGGCGATCTTCCAGTCCCTGTCCGGCGCGGACCCCCGGTGGGTGCGCCGGATTCTGCTGACCGCCTCCGGCGGGCCGTTCCGCGGCCGCAAGGACCTGACCGGCGTCACCCGGGAGGAGGCGCTTCGCCACCCGCGCTGGACGATGGGGGCCAAGGTGACGATCGACAGCGCCACGCTCATGAACAAGGCCCTGGAGATGATCGAGGCGCACTGGCTGTTCGGGGTGCCGATGGAGCGGATCGAGGTGATCATCCACCCCCAGTCCATCCTGCACTCCGCGGTGGAGTTTCAGGACGGGAACATCATCGCCCAGCTGGGACCCACCGACATGCGCCTGCCCATCCAGTATGCCCTCTGCTACCCCGAGCGTTGCCCCGGCTTCGTCCAGCCGCTCGACCTGGTCGCGCTGGGCACCCTGACCTTCGAGCGTCCCGACGAGGAGACCTTTCCTTCCTTGTGCTACGCGCGCCGGGCCGTTACAATGGGAGGGACGATGCCGGCCGTGCTGAGCGCCGCCAACGAGGTGGCGGTGCAGCGGTTCCTGGCCGGCGAGATCCCCTTCACGGGCATCTTCCAGGTGGTGGCCGGGGTCATGGATCGCCATGACCCGGTTCAGCGGCCTGACCTGGCGACCATCCTTGCCGCGGACCGCTGGGCGCGGGCGGCAGCGCGGGAACAGGCGGTGAGGGCATGACCCTGGCGGACGGCCGTGCGGGGGCGCAGGCTGGACCCGGAGCGGGTCGGCATGATCCATTTCGTCGGTTTCCTCCTGCTGATGGGGCTCATGCTCGCGGTCACGTACAGCGACCTGCGGGCGGCGCTCCTCGGTTGATGGCGCGCCGTGTGGGGGTGCCGCGGCACGGGGCGGCGGCGCTTCAGGCCGCTGAACGCCGGGCACGGGCAGGGGCGCGGGAACAGGTGGTGAGGGCATGACCCTGGTGGACTGGCTCTGGGCGATACCCGTTTTCGGGTTGATGATTTTCATCCATGAGCTGGGCCACTTCGCGGTGGCCAAGCTCTTCGACATCCGCGTGCACGAGTTCGCGCTGGGCTTCGGCCCCGCGCTCGTGGGGTTCAACCGGGGCGAGACCCGGTACCTCCTGCGCGCGATTCCCTTCGGGGGCTTCGTGCGCATGGCGGGGATGGACCCCAGCGAACCGGACGATCCCCGGGGCTTCAACAACAAGCCCATCTACGCGCGAGCGCTGACGATCTTCGCGGGTCCGCTCATGAACTTCGTGCTCGCGTCGCTCCTGCTGTCGGCCTACATCTACGCGCAGGGGGTGCCGGTGCAGGAGCCGGTCTTCGGGGAGGTGCTCGCCGAGTGTGCCGGCCAGCCGTGCCCGGCGGCGGCGGCCGGCCTGCAGAAGGGCGACCGGGTGCTCGCGATCGGCGGGCGGGCCGTGACCAGCTGGTCCGACATCCTGACGTACATCGGATCGTCGGAAGGGGCACCGGTGGAGATCCGGTTTGAGCGGAACGGCCAGGAGATGCGCACCGTGGTCACGCCCGTGTGGATGGAAGGGCGCTGGATGATCGGCGTCCAGCAGGCCACCCGCCCGGGCTCCCTGTGGAAGGCCCTGGCGCAGGGGCCGTCGATCACATACGAGTATTCGAAGGCCTGGGTGGAGTCGCTGCTGCAGGCGATCACGGGCCGGGCGGAGATCGAGCTCTCCGGGCCGGTGGGGATCAGCCGTGAGATCGCGACGCAGGCCTCGGCGGGGCTGACGAACCTGCTCTGGCTGACCGCCTTCCTGTCGATCAACCTCGGCCTGTTCAACCTGCTGCCGATCCCGGCCCTGGACGGCTCGCACCTGCTCTTCATGGCGGTGGAGGCGGTGCGCGGGCGGAAGCTGGATCCGGAGCGGGTGAACATGGTGCACTTCTTCGGGTTCCTGCTGCTGATGGGGCTGATCCTGGTCGTCACCTACGGCGACCTGCGGGCGGCGATCCTGGGGCAGTAGGCCATGCGGTTGCGGAAAGGGAGCTATTGCGGGAAATGATCCAGCGGCGCAAGACGAGAGCGGTGAAGGTCGGGCGCGTGCAGATCGGCGGCGGCGCGCCCATCTCTGTGCAGTCGATGACCAAGTGCGACACGCGCAATGTGCCCGAGGTGCTCAGGCAGATCCGCGCGCTGGAGGAGGCCGGCTGCGACATCGTGCGGGTGGCGGCCCCGACCATGGAGGCCGCCGAGTGCTTCAAGGAGATCCGGAAGGGTTGCAATATTCCGCTGGTGGCCGACGTCCACTTCGACTACCGGATCGCCCTGAAGGTGCTGGAGGCCGGCATCGACAAGCTGCGCATCAACCCGGGCAACATCGGCGCCCGGTGGAAGATCGAGGAGGTCGTCCGGGCCTGCAAGGACCGGGGGGTGCCGATCCGCATCGGCGTCAACGCCGGCTCGCTGGAGGAGGAGATCCTGCGGAAGTACGGCTACCCGACGGCCGACGGGATGGTGGAGTCGGCGCTGAAGCACGTGGCCATCCTGGAGGACCTGGACTTCCACGACATCGTGATCTCCATCAAGTCCTCCCGGGTCGACCAGATGATCGAGGCCTACCGCAAGCTGGCCGAGAAGGTGGACTACCCGCTGCACGTCGGCGTGACCGAGGCAGGCACGCCGTTTGCCGGCACCATCAAGTCGGCGGTGGGCATCGGCACGATCCTGGCCGAGGGCATCGGCGACACGATCCGGGTCTCGCTCTCCACCGACTGCGTCGAGGAGGTCCGGGTGGGCTACGAGATCCTGAAGGCCCTGGGGCTGCGCACCCGCGGGATCAACATCGTCTCGTGCCCCTCCTGCGGCCGGGTCCAGATCGACCTGGTCCGGGTGGCCAACGAGGTGGAGCGGCGGCTGCAGCACATCGACGTGCCGCTGACCGTGGCCGTGATGGGCTGCGTCGTCAACGGCCCCGGCGAGGCGGCCGAGGCGGACGTGGCGCTCTTCGGCGGCAAGGGCGTGGGCATGCTTTACGTCGGCGGCGAGCGGGTGCGCAAGACCACGGAGGAGGAGATGGTGGACGCCCTGGTTGAGCTGGTGGAGAAGAAGGCCGCCGAGCTGAAGGCCTCGGGCCAGGTGCCCAGCAGCTACAGCCGGCATGAGAGGCAGTAAGACTCGGTCACAGCCCTGCAGGGCCGGTGAAGAAAGAGGCGCCCGACGCGGACGCGCTTGCGTCCAGGTCGGGCGCCGGTTGATTTGGCGACCACTGACCTCCTGCAACTCCATGCGGCAATCTTCCGTCTATAACAGGGGTCGGACGCCTCCGGCCGGAGAGCAACTGGAGGGTGGGGGGAGCATGCGGCTGAGGTGGTGGAAGCGGTGGCTGCTGGGAATCGCCGTCGTCCTGGTCGGGGTCTACGCAGCGGCCATCTTCCTGGCCCATCGCACACCGCCGCTTTCCATTTCTCAGGGGACGTCCAACGTTGGTGAGAACGCTTACCTGATCGGCGTTGACCTGGACAACACGGGGCTCTTTCCCGTGACCTTGCTGCGTGCGCGCGTCGAGCCGGTGCGGGAGGCCCGGATCACAGCGGTTGTCAGCCTGGAGGACCCCGGTGGAAACTCCATATGCCAGGCCTCGTCGGCTGCCCTCTATCCCGACGGCTGTCCCCATCAGCGGACGGGAGAGGTGGCCGGTTGGCGGATCCCGCCGGCGCGGCCCCGCGGCGAGCTGCACGGGCTGCGGGTCGAACTCCCCCTGGAAGCGGGGCCGGAGGAACAGATCCTGGTGGTGTCCTATCGGTACCTCGGGTGGACCTTCACGGATGAGCGCCCGATCCGTCCTCGCCCGTGAGGGGGTGAAAGGCAACCCGGCGGGGTTGCAGTCTTCCTACCACTGTCGACGCCCGGGTGCCGGCCGGCCCGGTCAGAGGTGAACCTCCTCGTCGGCCACGAAGCCTTCCCGCACGTAGTCCACCACCTTGCGCGCCTCGCGGGGAACCCTCCAGCTGGCCTCGGGGTGCTCCCACCAGCGCTGGGGATCGAAACCCGGGAGCGACACCGGACAGGGGATGGGCTCGATCCACCGGGGCAGGTATGTCCGCAGCGCCAGCAGCGAACGGCGCATGTGCCAGGGCACGGTGACCGCGATCAGCCGGCGGATCCGGTGCAGGCCCACCTTGCGGTGCAGCACCACCAGCGAGCAGAGCACGTTCTCCACGGTGTGGTTGGAGTCGGTCTCGATGAGGATCACCTCCGGCGGTACGCCCAGCTCCAGCGCCTGCTCGCGCATCGCAACGGCTTCGGGCGGATGGCGCTGGCCGAACTTCGTCCCGCCCGAGAGGAGGAGCAGGGGCGCTTTTCCCGCGTGGAAGAGCTTCGCCGCATGTCGCACCCGCTCCGGGGACTGCCCGCCGAAGACGAAGATGACATCGGCGGTTTCACCCCGGTAATACCGCTCGCCCATGACCAGGCGGGCGATCTGCAGGCTGCTCAGCGATTCCAGGTCGATCTCCGCGATGCGCACTGGCCGTTCCCCCTATGGCTTGCTGACGAGTATAACGACGAACGGGCCCATGGGTTGCGGCCGGCGCCCGGACTGGCGCGCCGGGGCAGGGTGGTCGTGAAGCGGCACGGTTGACAATTGCACCACCAACTGGTAGTCTATGCCCTAGCGAAAGGCGTTGAAGGGGCCCGCCCCGCAGGACCTGTCCCAGAGAGCCGGCCATCTGGGTGCGAGGTCGGCACAGCGCCGGCGAGGGCTACCCACCCTGGAGCCGTCGGCGACCGCCCGCTCGGGGCCTAAGCCGCGCCGGGTTTCCCGCCGTTACCGGGGCACGAGTGGGTCGGGCTGCGCCCGGCCAATTAGGGTGGTACCACGGGAGCGATGCCCCCGTCCCTATAGAGGGACGGGGGCTTTCCACAGTGCTCCGGCGGGTCCCTGCCCTCCCCCAGTCCGAGGAACTGCGAAGGAGAGTTGGGAATGAAGGAAGAGAAGAGCTTTGTCAAGGAGATCACGCCCCAGTCGGAGGACTTCTCCCGCTGGTACATCGATGTGATCCGGAAGGCCGACCTCATGGACTACTCGCCGGTGCGGGGCTGCATCGTCTTCAAGCCCGACGGCTACGAGCTCTGGGAGCGCATCCAGGCCGGGCTCGACAGGCGGTTCAAGGAGACCGGCCACCGCAACGCCTACTTCCCGATGCTGATCCCCGAGTCCTTCTTCCACAAGGAGAAGGAGCACGTGGAGGGGTTCAACCCCGAACTGCCCTGGGTGACCGAGGCCGGCGGCGAGAAGCTCGAGGAACGGCTGGCCCTCCGGCCCACCTCCGAGACGATCATCGGCCACATGTACGCCCAGTGGATCCAGTCCTACCGCGATCTGCCCGTGCTGCTCAACCAGTGGTGCAACGTCTTCCGCTGGGAGAAGCGCACCCTGCCGTTCCTGCGCACCTCCGAGTTCCTCTGGCAGGAGGGGCACACCGCCCACGCCACGGAGGAGGAGGCGCGGGAGGAGACCCTGCGGATCCTGGAGATCTACCGCGACTTCGTGGAGACCGAACTGGCGATCCCGGTGTACGTCGGCCAGAAGACCCCGTCGGAGAAGTTCGCCGGCGCGGTGGACACGTACTCCATTGAAGCGATGATGAAGGACGGCAAGGCGCTGCAGGCCGGCACCTCCCACTACCTCGGCCAGAACTTCGCCAAGGGGTTCAACATCCGGTTCCTGGACCGGGACAACCAGCTGAAGTACGTCCACACCACTTCCTGGGGCGTCTCCACCCGCCTGATCGGCGCCCTGATCATGGTCCACGGCGACGATCGGGGCCTGGCCCTGCCGCCGCGCCTCGCGCCGATCCAGGTGATCATGATCCCCGTCGGGCCGCCCAAGTTCCGGGACAAGGTCATGGCCCGCTTCGACCCGCTCTTCGAGGCGCTGAAGGCTGCCGGCGTGCGGGTGAAGTCCGACCTGCGGGAGGAGACGCCGGGCTGGAAGTTCAACGAGTGGGAGATGCGCGGCGTGCCGATCCGGATCGAGATCGGCCCTCGGGACGTCGACAACAACCAGTGCGTCATGGTGCGCCGCGACACGGGCGAGAAGATCCCGGTGGCGCTGGATGAGGCGGTGGAGCGGGCGCAGGCCCTGCTGGAGGAGATCCAGCGCAACATGTACGAGAAGGCCAAGGCCTTCCGCGACGCCCACTCGCATCTGCACATCAACACGCTGGAGGAGCTGAAGGCCCACATCGCCCGGTGCGAGGAGGCGGGCGAGATCACGGGCTTTGTGCTGGCCGGATGGTGCGGTTCGGCCGAGTGCGAGGCGAAGGTGAAGGAGGAGACCAAGTTCACCTCCCGGAACATCCCCTTCGACCCGCCGGCGCGGAAGCAGGTCTGCATCCACTGCGGCGCCGAGGCGAAGCACACCGTCTGGTTCGCCCGGGCCTACTAAGACGGCACAAGACCTGGATGCGGGGTCCCCGCATCCAGGTCTTCTCGCGCTGCGCTATTCCACCCTGACGCTGAACACGGCGGCGCCCTCACCCCGCACGCCCGATAGCGGCCCGCCCCAGAGGTACTGGATAACCACGGCGTACTCGCCCGGGGCTTCAGGCAGGCGGAACGACGGTCGCCTTCCATGAAGCCTCCCCTGGCGGATCACCTCGTCGCCGCGCCGCACGGTGTAGGTAAGCCGGTCCCACCGGACGTCGGTCAGGTACTCCACCGAGGCCCGGGCCCCGGGCCGGGCTGCCAGCGGTGCGGTCACGCCGGGGCCGTCCGCGATCAGCCTGCACGCGCCCACCTGGGCGTGCCAGGCCACGTCCGGTATCGCCCCGTCGACCCGCACGTCAAACGCGGGAAGGTTGTCGCAGGTGATGCGAGGGCCGGAGAGCGCCCACCGGATGACCAGCGTGGCTGCGCCCGCAGCACAAAGGGCCGCGAGCAGGCGCAGAACGAACCGGCGCTGCACGCATACCACCTCCCGCGTTACGGGTCCGGCTAACGGCGCCCGCGGAGCCGCAGGCCCGGGCAGGGGACCACTCATGATACAGCTGTCTGAATGGTTTATCTCGACGCGGTGCGGTTCCTTTTCGCTGGCAGATTATATGGTGAGCGGCCGGTGGCGCGACCGGAAGGCGCGGCGCACCGCGAACTGCTGGAGCCACCGCTGGGTGTCCGGGTCTGCGAAGAAGGCCTCGGCAGCGGCCCGCCCGCGGCGGTAGAGGTCCTCCTTGCCGGCGGCGTCGATGTCGAACTGCGTGGTGCGGTACGGGGCCGTCTCGATGGCGATGATGCGGACGTAATCCTGGTTCTCGCGGGCGCTCAGGTCCCGGGCGCTGAGGATGGTGTTCAGCATGGCCTGTACCACTTCCAGGGGCGTGTCGGTGGGCTGGGGCAAGTCGTCTCCCCCGCGCAGGTCGAAGCCGAAAGTGGGCACGCACGCGGGCCCTCCCACCGGCTGGAACAGGTGCACCGGGAAGTTGGACAGCAGGCCGCCGTCTACCAGGGTGGCCCGGACGCCGTTGGGCAGCTCCAGCCGGTAGGGCTGAAAGAAGAAGGGGATGGCCGTGGAGGCCCGGACGGCATCGGCCACGGGAAAGTCGTAGGGGTCTTCCAGCGAGTAGGGCGGGCGGCCCAGGTCGTGGGGGAAGACCAGCAGCCGCCGGTGGGTCAGGTCCGTGGCCACAATCTGGCAGGCAACGGGCAGGTCGCGGAAGGTGACGCGCGGCCGCCCGAGCCGGTCGGACAGCAGACGGTCCACTTCCGCCAGCAGCTTCTCGCCCTTGAAGATGCCCTCGTGCAAGAGCAGGCTGGCCACCTTGAGCCCCTGGGCGTCGCCGAAGCTCCTGAGGTCCAGGTCGTGGATGATCTCCCGCAGGGCCTCGGCCCGGTAGCCCGCGGCCACCAAAGCGGCCACGAGTCCGCCGGCGGACGTGCCGGCCACGGCCCGCCACCGCCAGCCCAGCTCCTCGGCGACCGCCAGCGCGCCCACCAGGGCGATGCCCTTCACTCCGCCGCCCTTGAACACGGCCTGTGCCAGGCGGATCATGTGCGCACACCCCCGGTCTCCCTTCCACGCGTCTGCCGCATCCTACGCCGTCGGATCCCGCAGATGCACCGATTCCTCGCCTCCGCCCTCGGAGATACTGTGAGCGAACAGCGCAGACCAACGAGGAAAGGGGCGATAACCGTGGTCAAGGAGTGGCTGCGACGGGCCGTGGCGCTGGTGACGGCCGCGGTGCTGGTGGCCGGACTGACCGGCGGGGCACTGGGGGCGGAGGCCGGTGGGGCCGAGTGGAAACAGCGCATCGAGGCCGCCCGGGACGCGGCGCCGGACCTGGTGGCGGCCGCGGCGGCCGGCGACCCGGACCGGTTCCGCGCCGCCTACGAGCGGTTGGCCGCGGCGCTGGAGCCGGTGCTCCCGGCGGTCCGGGCGGCGGACCCGCGCCTCGCCGCTCGGATGGCCGGGGCGCGCAGCATGCTCAGGGGGTTCCTGGAGCGTGGCGTCCTTTCGGAGGAGGACGTGGCCCGGGAGGTGGCGGTCCTGCACGGGGCGCTGGAAGAGGCCCTGCGGACCCTGGCGGGGCCGGATCAGCGGCTCATCGTCGTCGCCCGGGAGTACCGGTTTGAGCCTGTTGAGATGCGGGTGAAGGCCGGCAGCCGGGTCGTGGTGCGGCTGGTCAACCGGGGGCGCGTGCCGCACGAGTTCCGCATCCCGGAGCTGGGCGTGACCATCGGGCCCGTGGAGCCCGGGCGCAGCGCCGAGGGCGCCTTCACGGTGGAGCGGCCCGGAACCTACACCTACGAGTCCCGCGTGGACGGCCACTACCTGAGGGGCATGCGGGGGCGCCTGGTCGTCGAGTGACTTCGTGGCCGGGGCAATGGCAGCCGGCGGCGCGCGGCTGGCGGCGCCCTGCGCGATGCTTGGGAGCAAGCGGCGCCGTCCGGCTTGACGGGCTATGGGCATGTGGGGCAGTCTTACCGGCGGAGGGGACTGCCCTCCTCGCTTGCGTGCGGCCGCCCAAGACGGGGTAGTCTACCAGGCGGAAGGTTCGGAGGAGGAAATCGATCGCGGTGTACGGAATACCTTTCCCCAGGAAAGCCAGTCTCCGGGGCCGTGAAGGCTTGGAAATCGGGCTGCTCCATTCGGAGGTCACAGGGCTCATGCGAGTCGCAGCGGTGATCCCCGCATTCAACGAGGAAGCCACCATCGGGGAGATCGTCTCGGCCTGTAAACAAGTGCCGGAGATCAGTGAGGTCATCGTGGTCAGCGACGGCTCGACGGACCAAACCGTCGCCCGGGCCCGTGCCGCGGGCGCGACCGTCATCGAGCACGCGGAGAACCGGGGCAAGGCGGCGGCGATGAAGTCCGGACTGGCGGCGACGTCGGCCCCGGTCTTGCTCTTTCTGGACGCCGATCTGATCGGCCTCAGCCCCGCCCACGTGCGGAACCTGCTCCGCCCGGTCCTGGCCGGAGAGGCGGACATGAGCATCGGCGTCTTCGGCGAAGGCCGGGTGGCCACCGACCTGGCCCAGATGCTCGCACCGTACCTGTCGGGCCAGCGCGCCTTGAGGCGCGAGCTCCTGGAGGACATGTTCCGGGAGGAGCCCGAGGCGGACCAGGCACGTTTCGGCATCGAGGTGGCGCTCACCAAGTACGTCAAGCACCACGGCTGCCGGGTTGTCGAGGTCGTGCTCGAAGAGATGAGCCACCGGATGAAGGAGGAGAAGCTGGGCCTCGTCAAGGGCGCCGCGGCACGGTTGAAAATGTATTACGAAATACTGAAATATGTTCGGAGAGGATTGTAGCGTTGCTTACGCGAGAGTTCATCGAACTGAATCTCTACACGTTCGGTAAGGAGTTTGTCGATACCCTCATCCCGCTGCTCGTCGCCGCCCTGGCCGGGGGCGTCGTCGGCCTGGAGCGGGAGTCCCACAACCGCCCCGCCGGTCTGCGCACGCACGTGCTGGTCTGCGTCGGCTCGGCTCTGCTCATGCGGGTGTCCCTGGCGATGTACGACATCGTGCTGGGTACCGGGTTCGGCAACGGCGACCCCGGGCGCATCGCCGCCCAGGTGGTGAGCGGCATCGGCTTTCTCGGCGCGGGCACGATCATGCGGGAGGGGGCGACCATCCGGGGCCTCACCACGGCCGCCTCACTCTGGGTCGTGTCGGCGATGGGGCTGGCCGTTGGCGCGGGGCTCTACATGCAGACGTTCGTCGCCGTCATCCTGGTGATGCTCACGCTGAAGACCCTGTCCAGGGTGGAGAACCGCATATTCGGCCATGCCGCGTACCGGTCGCTGGTCGTGCAGGTCATGGACTCGCCGGGGAAGCTCGGGGCCGTGGCGTCGGTCTGCGGCCGGTGGGGCTACACCATCAAGAACATCGCCATGCGCGCGGGGCCCTTTCCGGGCACGGTCGAGGTCCGCTTCACCGTGAAGCCGGAGGGGCGCACGGGCGACATGGCATCCCTGATCGCCGATTTGATGTCCACTGAAGGGGTCATCTCGGTGACTGAAGAAGAAATATAAGCAACGGCCCGCGGGCGCACTGGGTCCCCCAGGGCGCTCGTTGGCTTCTCTCGACCGCCGCGCCCGGCCTCCGGGCCCCGCGGCGGAAATCTTTGCGCTATGAGGTGAGCCGCCGAGATGTCATCGCAGTCCGACTGGCTCTCCCTCATCGACGTCTCCGGGCTGCCGCCCCAGGTTCAGTCCTTCCTGCAGGGGGCGCGCCCTGTGCGGGTCGTGGTGAACCGGCGGCGGCGGAGCGTGGCCCTGCACCTGGCCAGCCCGGTGCGCCTCCCCGCGGACGACCGGCCGGCCCTGGCCGCGGCCGTGGCGGAACAGTGCCTGGGAGGGCTCGCCGCCTCGGTGACGGTGGTGCCGATCCGCGATCCGGACCCCGCGGCGGATCCCGCCGAGCGGGTGGGCGAGGCGTGGCCGGACATCCTGAGCGAGCTGAAGCGGGCCCTGCCGCTGGTCAACGGCATCCTGGAGAAGGCCGAGTGGCGGGTGGAGGCCTCGACCCTGGTGGTGGAGCTGCCCACCGCCGCGCAGGCCGAGGTGGTCGAGCAGCGGGGCGTCGTGCCGGTCCTGGAGCGGCTGGTGCGGCAGGAGACCGGCTGCGCGCTGCGGGTGCGGGTGACGGCTCGCCCGGCCCCGCGCGTGGAGGGCCCGAGCCCGGACCGCGCGGTCCCGGACGACCCCTTTGCCGATACCGACGAAGAGGTTCCCCTCCCGCCGGAGCCGATCCCGGCGGAACCGGGGTTCGCGGACGAATACTTCGAGCAGTGGATGCAGCGCCAGTCGGCGTTCGGCAAGAAGGAGGCCGCCGCCGCTCCCCCGCCGTCGGAGGGGGTGCTGAAGGGGAAGGCCATCCCGAAGGACGCGCCCGTGCGGCCGATTCGGACCATCACGGAGGAGGAGAACCGGGTCGTCATCGAGGGCGAGGTCGTCGGGCTCGACAGCCGCGAGCTGAAGAGCGGGCGACAGCTCATCTCTTTCGGCGTCTGCGACCTCATGCGCTCGGAACCCGGCGACCTCGGCGACACGCTGCCGGTGAAGCTCTTCCGTGACCCGCAGAAGGACCCCGACTACCTGGCGGTGCTGAAGAACGGGACGTGGGTCAAGGTCCGGGGCAACGTGCAGCTGGACAAGTTCTCCGGCGAGCTGACGATGCTGGCCGACGACGTGATGGTGCTCCCGCGGCCGGCCCGCGAGGACACCTACCCGGGGCCGCTGAAGCGGGTGGAGCTGCACGCCCACACCACGATGTCCGCGATGGACGCGCTGATCGACCCGGCCGAGCTGGTCAAGACGGCCGTGCGCTGGGGCCACAAGGCGGTGGCGATCACGGACCACGGCGTGGTGCAGGCGTTCCCCGCCGCCAGCGGCGTGAAGGTGCCCGACGACTTCCGGGTGATCTACGGCTGCGAGCTCTTCCTGGTCGACGACGGCGCGGCCGTGATCCAGCGGCCGCCGGCGGACCTGCCGCTGGAGGGCGCCGAGTTCGTCGTGCTGGACATCGAGACGACGGGCTTCTCGCCCATCGGCGACGACATCATCGAGCTGGGCGCCGTGCGGTGCCGGGGCGGGCAGATCGTCGATTCGTTCCAGAGCTTCGTGCGGCCGACCAAGCCGGTGCCGGAGGACGTGCAGAAGCTCACCCAGATCACCCCGGAGATGCTGGAGAACGCCCCGGAGCCGGCGGAGGCGCTGCGCCGCTTCTTCGCCTTCGTGGGCGACGCCATCGTCGCGGCGCACAACGCGCAGTTCGACTATTCGTTCCTGCGCTACCACCGGCAGAAGTACCTGGGCGAGGAGTTCAACAACCCGGTGCTGGACACCCTCACGCTCGCCCGCGCGGTGCTGCCCCACATGCGGAGCCACAGCCTGGCCGCCCTGACGAAGGAGCTGCAGGTGCCTCTGGTGGACCACCACCGGGCGGACGCGGACGCGCGCACGGCGGCTCTGGTGCTGATGAAGCTCCTGGAGCGGGTGGAGGGAGTCACCACCGTCGCGGACCTGAACAACCTGATCAAGGACATCAACGCCGAACAGCTGAAGCCGTACCACTGCACTTGCCTGGTGAAGACGCAGGCGGGCATGAAGAACCTCTACAAGCTGATCAGCCTGTCGCACATCGAGTACTTCAACCGCACGCCGCGCGTGCCCCGCTCGGAGCTGGAGAAGTACCGGGAGGGGCTGCTCATCGGCTCGTCCACTTACGGCGGCCAGCTGTTCGACGCGCTGCTGCGGGGCGTGCCGGACGAGGAGCTCGAGCAGATCGCCGCCTGGTACGACTACCTGGAGATCCTGCCCCGGGACTGCCTCGCCTTCCTGCTGGAGTCGGGCCAGGTCAACTCCGAGGAGCAGCTGCTCTCGCTCAACCGGCGGATCTACGAGCTGGGGAAGAAGCTGGGCAAGCCCGTCTGTGCGGTGTCCGACGCGCACTTCCTGGATCCGCACCAGATCATCTTCCGCCGGATTCTGAAGCACGGCATCGGCTTCCGCGACGAGTACGACGCGCCCTTCTACCTGCGCACCACGCAGGAGATGCTGGACGAGTTCGCCTACCTCGGCGAGGAGGCCGCGTACGAGGTCGTGGTGGCCAACCCCAATGCCGTCGCCGCGCAGATCGAGAAGGTCAAGCCGGTGCCGGACAAGCTGTACCCGCCGGTGCTGGAGGGGTCGGAGGAGGAGACCCGCCGGCTTTCCTGGGAGAAGGTGAAGCGGGTCTACGGCGACCCGGTGCCGGAGAAGATCGCCCAGCGCCTGGAGAAGGAGCTCAACGCGATCATCGGCAACGGCTTCGCCGTCTCCTACTACATCTCGCACCTGCTGGTCAAGAAGTCGCTGGAGATGGGCTACCTGGTCGGGTCTCGCGGCTCGGTGGGCTCGTCCTTCGTCGCCTGGGCGATGGACATCACCGAGGTCAACGCGCTGCCCCCGCACTACATCTGCCCGCAGTGCAAGTACCTGGAGTGGCACGACGACGGCAAGACCCGGTCGGGCTTCGACCTGCCCCGGAAGAACTGTCCCCGGTGCGGCACGGAGCTGGACCGGGACGGGCAGGACATCCCGTTTGAGACCTTCCTGGGCTTCAAGGGCGACAAGGTGCCCGACATCGACCTGAACTTCTCGGGCGAGGTCCAGGCCCGCATCCAGAAGTACTCCGAGGAGCTGCTGGGCGGCGAGAAGTACGTCTTCAAGGCCGGCACCGTGGGCACCATTGCCGAGAAGACGGCCTTCGGCATGGTGCGGGCCTGGCTGGAGGAAAACAAGATCACCGGCATCCGGGAGGCCCACGTGGGCTACCTGGCCCAGGGCCTGGCGGGGGTGAAGCGCACCACCGGCCAGCACCCCGGCGGCATGGTCGTCTGCCCGGTGGGGATGGAGATCGAGGAGGTCACGCCGGTGCAGTACCCCGCGGATGACCGCAGCTCCGGCGTGAAGACGACGCACTTCGACTACCACTCCTTCGAGCAGGCGCTGATGAAGCTGGACATCCTCGGCCACGATGACCCGACGATGCTGAAGGTGCTGCAGGACCTGTACCGGGAGAAGACGGGCGACCCCAACTTCGACGTCCGGAAGCTGCCCGTGGACGACCCCGACGTGCTGGCCCTCTTCCGGCCGGGGGGCAACCGGGTGCTCGGCATCGAGGACGGGAAGCTGCAGTTTGACCTGGGGACGATCGTGCTCCCCGAGATGGGCACCCGGTTCGTGCGGCAGATGCTGATGGAGACCAGCCCCCGCAACTTCTCGGACCTGGTGCGCATCTCCGGCCTGTCCCACGGCACGGACGTGTGGACCAACAACGCCCAGGAGCTGATCAAGCAGGGCATCCCGTTCCAGGACGTCATCGGCTGCCGCGACGACATCATGGTGCAGCTCATCTACTGGGGCGTCGAGCCGGCCATGGCCTTCAAGATCATGGAGTCGGTGCGCAAGGGGAAGGGGCTCACGCCCGAGATGGAGGAGACCATGCGGGCCTGCAACGTGCCCGACTGGTACATCTGGTCCTGCAAGCAGATCAAGTACATGTTCCCGAAGGCCCACGCCGTCGCGTACGTGCTGTCCTGCCTGCGCATCGCCTGGTTCAAGGTGCACGAGCCGCTCTTGTTCTACGCGGCGTACCTCACCGTGCGGGCCGGCTCGGTCGACGCCAACCTGCTGGTGGCGGGGCCGGAGGCGGTCAGGCGGTACGTGCAGGAGATCGAGGCGAAGGGCAAGGATGCGACGCCCAAGGAGAAGGAATCCCTGACCGAGTACGAGCTGGTCGAGGAGGCCTTCCTGCGGGGCATCCGGTTCAAGCCGGTGGATCTCTACCGCTCGGACGCCCGGCGCTACCTGATCGACGGGGAGAACACCCTGCTCTGCCCGTTCAACTCGCTCCCCGGCCTCGGCGACAGCGCCGCACAGGCCATCGTGGAGGCCCGGGCGCAGGGCCCGTTCTACTCGAAGGAGGACCTCAAGAACCGCGCCCGCCTCAACAAGGCGGTCATGGAGCTCCTGGAGAACCACGGCTGCCTGGCGGGGCTTCCCGAGGGCAACCAGCTGGTGTTCGGGTTCTAGTTGGACCGGGGGCGGTGGACGCAGGGTGACCCCTGCGGTCCAGGCCGTCAGGGCGGTGCCCCGGCCCGCCGGGCGCCGGCAGCGCCATCCTGGCCGCTCGGCGCCGGCAGCGCCCCCCTGCGGCCACCTTCCCACCGCCCACCCCTCACTGGCCACCGGTTACAACCCACCGCTCACTACCCACCACTACCGTCCAACCACCCACTACTCACCGCTCACAACCCACAACTCACCGCTCAAGAAGGAGGCATGTCATGCAGATCCAGCCCCTGCCCTATGACGCCATCGCCCTGGAGCGC
>QGVE01000020.1 GCA_003242675.1 Bacillota bacterium
CCCCAATCTTCACCTTTCCTCTTCGGCGGCCCCCGCAGATGTGTTAACAGGCCCGGGCCAGGCCCGCGCCGCCGATCCGGCCCGTGAGCCACCCGTACCGCGCGGTCAGGCGCAGGTCGGCGCCGGCCACTGCGCCGCCGATCCGGCCGGTGATCTGGTCGCCGTCCACTGCGAGATCGATGTCCCAGCCGACGACCGCACCGCCCATCCGCCCGCGGCCCACGTTCCCGTTGATGGAGAAATACATGTCCTTGCCGTCCCACACGCCGCCCCAGCGGCCGCTGAGCACGCTGCCGTCGAAGGAAAAGTTCACGTCCTTCCCAAACAAGGCGCCGCCGAAGCGGCCGGTCAGGTAGCCGTCCGCGTACGACACCCGGATGTCGTTGCCCACCACTGCGCCGCCGATGCGCCCCTCAACCTTGCCTGCCACGTCTCACGCCTCCTTGCGCGCAGCGTTCTCATCTAAACAAGAGCAGCGCCCCCTCAAAGGACGTTCGCGCCAGCGCCTGCGGTTTGCGCGAAAGCGGGCACCCCCTGCCTGCACGGGGGTGCCCGCGTCCACTTCTCACCGGTTCAGCAGCGTGCCCACGTAGCGGATCAGCTCGTTCGCGCAGACCTCGCAGTAGCCGTGCTCGTCGATCAGCCGCTGCACGACCTCGTTGATGCGCTTCTGCTGCTCCGGGTCCGGCGTGCGGGTCGACGTGGTGATCTTCACCACGTTCTTCATGTCGGCGAAGAGCTTCTTCTCAATCGCCTCCCGCAGCCGCTCGTGGCTGGTGTAGTCGAACTTCTGCCCCTTGCGCGCCAGGGTGGAGATGCGGATCATGATCTCCTCCCGGAACGCCTTCTTGGCGTTCTCCGTGACGCCGATCTGCTCCTCGATGGAGCGCATCAGCTTCTCGTCCGGGTCCACCTCCTCCTCGGTGATCGGGTCGATGAGCTTCTGCTTGTTCACGTAGGCCTCGACGTTGTCCAGGTAGTTGTTGAACACCGACCGGGCCGTCTCCTCGAAGGCGTAGATGAAGGCGCGCTGGATCTCGTTGCGGGCGATCTCGTCGTACTCCTTCCGGGCCTCGTAGATGAAGTTCAGGTACCGCTCCCTGTCCTCCCGGGTGATGCCGGTGTGCTGCTCGAAGCCGTCCTTCAGGGCGCGCAGGGCATCCAGCGGGTTGATGCAGGTCACGTCCTCCTTGACCAGGGCGCTGGAGAGCCGGTTGATGATGTACCGGGGCGAGATGCCCACCATACCCTCCCGCGGCGCCTCCTCCTGCAGCTCCCGGATGTCCTTCTGGGTGAAGCCCTCCACGGACTCGCCGTTGTACAGCTTCACCTTCTTGATCAGGCTGAGCCCAGCCTTCTTCGAGGGCTCCAGCCGGGTCAGGATGGCGAACAGGGAGGCGATGCGCAGCGTGTGCGGCGCGATGTGGATGCCCTTGAGCCCGGATTCCTTGATCAGCTTCTCGTAGATCTTGACCTCGTCGTCGACCCGCAGGTTGTAGGGCACCCGGACCAGGATGATGCGGTCCTTCAGCGCTTCGTTTTTCTTATTGCTTACAAACGCGTTGAACTCGTTCTCGTTGGTGTGACTGACGATCACCTCATCGGCGTAGATCATGGCAAACCGGCCCGTCTTGATCGACTGCTCCTGGCTCAGCGTGAGCAGGCCGTAGAGGAACTTCTCGTCGCACTTCAGCATCTCAATGAACTCCATGAGGCCCCGGTTCGCGACGTTCAGCTCGCCATCGAACCGATAGGCCCGGGGATCGGACTCGGTGCCATACTGCCCGATCGTGGAGAGGTCGACCGAACCGGTCAGCTCGGATATGTCCTGGCTCTTCGGGTCCGATGGCGTGAAGGTGCCGATGCCCACCCGGTTCTTCTCCGAGAAGGAGATGCGCTGCACGATCACGTCCTCGACCCGCCCACCGTACTTCTCCTGCACCATCACCCGGCACGCGGGGCACAGGTCCCCCTCAATGTAAATGCCGTACTCCTTGCGGATCTCGTCCCGGAGCTCGTGGGGGATCAGGTGCAGCGGCTCCTCGTGCATCGGGCAGCCTTTGATGGCATAGATCGCCCCCTCCTCGGTGCGGGTCCAGCGCTCCAGGCCGCGCTTCAGCAGCGACACGATGGTCGACTTGCCGCCGCCCACCGGCCCCATCAGGAGCAGGATGCGCTTGCGCACCTCCAGCCGCTTGGCTGCCGAGCGGAAGTACTCCACCAGCTGCTCCAGCGGCTTCTCGAGGCCGAAGATCTCATCGCTGAAGAACTTGTAGATCGTCCGGCCGTCCGGGGTCTTCTCGACGCCAGCCGTCATGATCATGTTGTAAACCCGCGCGTGCGCCAGGTCGGCCACTGCGGGATTGCGCTTGACGATCTCGAAATAGTCCAGGAAGGTGCCTTCCCAGGCCAGGCGCTGCTCTTCGAGCCTGTGCTGCTCCAGCCGTTCCTTCAGGTTCACGGGGACCCTCCTCTCCACACGCCCGCGTCCTGCCAACGGTTGGGATAAAGTATATGAGCGAGGGCCTGGCCCGTGTCACGCAAAACACGGCAAGCGGGCGCCGGATGAATCAAACCCCGCGAGCGGGCTCGTCGGCCCGCCGCGGGGTTGCCCGATCTTGGCAGACTTCTAATCCTCAATCAGTCCGCGCACGCTCTCCAGCACGTAGTCCGGTTTCCAGGGGGAACTCTCCACCTGCTCCCGGCGGGTGATGCCGGTCAGCACCAGGGCCGTGGCCATGCCGGCCTCCCGCCCCATGCGCATGTCCGTCTCCAGCCGGTCGCCGACCATGATGCACTGGTCCGGGGTGAGGCCCAGCAGGTTCATCGCCTCCTGGACCGTGATGGGCGAGGGCTTGCCCGTGATGAGCTCCACCTTCTTGCCCGTGACCCCCTCCACCGCGCCGATCATCCCGCCCGCGTCGGCCACCTCGCCGCCGGGAACCGGGCAGGTGCGGTCGGGGTGCGTGGCGATGAACCGCGCGCCGTTGCGGATGGCCTGCAGGGCGTCGTTCAGCTTCTTGTACGTGAACTGCCGGTCCCAGGACACCACCACGTACTCGCAGTCCAGCGGGTCGGTGACCAGCCGGATGCCCCGCTTGCGCAGCTCCTCCGCCAGCGGCTCCTCCCCGATCAGGTACACCCGCGCCCCCGGCGCCGTCCGGCTCAGGTAGCGCGCCATGACGATCGCCGAGGTGAGCACCTCCTCCACCGCCGCCTGGATCCCCAGGCGGTTCAGCTTCGCCGCGTAGCTCGCCGCCGGCTCGATGGGCTTGTTGGAGAGAAAGGCGATCCTCGCGCCGCGGCGGCGCAGCTCGGCCAGGGTCTCCGGGGCCCCGGGGATGACGTGGTCTCCCAGGTACAGGGTGCCGTCCAGGTCAAAGATGTAGCCTGCAAACTGCCTCAACCAGTGTTACCCCCTGTGCACGCAAGGCTCCGCATGACCACAGGTTCGCTAAGGCCGGTGGAACTCCTGCGCCATAAGATGAACCATCATGCTACCGGGGGGAAGAGCATTGCCCATTGCCGTGGCCGGGGCAGGCTACGTGGGGCTGACCACGGCCGCCTGCCTCTGCGAACTGGGTCACGAGGTCGTGCTCGTGGAGATCGACGGTGTGCGCGCGGCCCGCCTGCAGAGGGGCGAGTGCCCCTTCTACGAACCGGGCATGGAGGTCCTCCTGCAGCGCCACCTGGGCCGCGCCCTGACGGTCACGACGGCCCTGGAGGAGGCCGTGAGCCGGGCCGGAATGCTGATCACCTGCGTCGGCACCCCGCCGTCGGCCTCCGGCGCCCCGGACCTCCGCTCTCTCTGGCGGCTGCTGGACGACCTGCGGGAGAGCCGCCCGGCCGGGCCCTTCACCGTCGTCATCAAGTCGACCGTGCCGCCGGGCACCGGCCGCCGGGCACAAGGCCGGCTGGGCCCCGGCTTTCTCGTGGTCTCCAACCCCGAATTCCTGCGGGAGGGGACCGCCATCCACGACTTCTTCCACCCCGACCGGATCGTGGTCGGGTCCGCGTCGCCCGACGCCGCCCGGCAGGTGGCCGCCCTCTACCGGGGCATCGACGCCCCTGTGGTGACCACCGGCTGGGAGGAGGCGGAGCTGATCAAGTACGCCAGCAACGCGTTCCTGGCGGTAAAGCTCTCCTTCGCCAACGAGGTGGCCGCCCTGGCGGAGGCCCTCGGGGCCGACGGTCTGGCCGTGCTGAAGGGCGTGGGGCTGGACCAGCGCATCGGCGGCCACTTCCTCGCCCCCGGCCCCGGGTACGGGGGCTCCTGCCTGCCCAAGGACCTGGACGGCCTGCTCTGGGCGGCCCGCCGCCGGCGGGTGCGGCTGGACCTGCTTCCCGCGGCCCGCCGGGCGAACCACCGGCAGCGGGAGCGGGTGCTGGCGAAGCTGGGGCCGGTCCAGGGCCGGCGCATCGCGGTCTGGGGCCTCGCCTTCAAGGCCGGCACCGACGACGTGCGGGAGTCCCCGGCCCTCGCCATCGTCCCGGCCCTGCTGGCGGAAGGGGCCCAAGTCGCGGCCCACGACCCCCAGGCCCTAAGGACCTTCGCAGCGGCGCTGGCCGGCCGGCCGGGCGGCCTGCCGCCGGGGCTGGAGCTGGTCGGGGAACCCTGGGATGCGGCCCGCGGGGCCGACGCGCTGCTGGTGCTGACGGAGTGGCCGGAGTACAGAGCTGCTCCGCCGGAAGAGATCCGGGCGGCCCTGGCCGGCGATCTGGTCGTCGACGCCCGGAACCTGTTCGACCCCGCCGCCATGGCGGCCGCCGGGCTGCGCTATCGCGGGGTCGGCCGCGCCGGCGATCGCTGAGACCCGGCCACCGCGCCGCCAGAAGCACAAGAGTTCCGGGCTGTCCGGCGCCGTTGGGGTCGCCGGACAGCCCCTTCTGATTCATCAACCCTACTCGTCGCCGCCGGAGCCCTCATCTTCCTCCCCGTCGGCCTGGACGCCCGTGGCGCCGCCGTCGGCCTCGTCGCCGGAGTCCTCGCTTTCGCCCCCGGAGTCGCCGCCAGAAGCGCCGGCATCCTCTTCGTCCCCGGAGCCGTCTCCGCCGGCCGCCTCCACGTCCACCCCGGACCCGTCGTCCGCGCCGGAGCCCGACCCGTCGCCGGAGCCGCTGCCCGAGCCACTGCCGTCGCCGGCGTCCTCCCCGCCATCGCCGGTCGCCTGCAGGAGGTGCGCGATGGCCGGCTCCTCCGCATAGAGTGATTCCATATCCCGCTTCTCCTGCTCTGCCAGCTGCTGCAGGCGCTCGAACAGATCACCGGGCTGAACCATATTCGCATCCCTCCACCGCAGCGTGCGGTTTCCTGCTGCAAGCCTGACGCTCCATCCTATGTCAGCCCGCCGCGTTATGTCACCTCTGCCCGGCTGCTGCGAGGGGAGTGAACCATGGACTTCTGCGCTCTTGCGCTGGGGCCGGAGCCCTGGCCCCGGCTGGCAGAGGGCAGCCTCACCGGCACGCTCCGCTGGAACGACGGGCCGGAACTGCCGGTCTCCGTGCGCATCCGCGGCGCCCATTCCCGCAAGTTCCCCAAGCGGTCCCTGCAGGTCACCCTGCGCGGGGCGCGCCTTCCCGACGAGCCCCCGGCCGGCCACACGGTGCGCCGGATCCACCTGAATGCCGACTTCGTCGACCCCACCCTGCTCAGGTCGGCGCTCTCCTACACCCTATTTCCGCTGCTGGGGGTGGACGCCCCCCGGTGGCGGCACGTCCTGCTCACGGTCAGCGGCGAGCCAGCGGGCCTCTACGTCGCGCTGGAGTCCGTGGACCGCGACTTCTGCCGCCGGCGGGGCTGGGCGCCCGGCCCCATCTTCTATGCCATCAACCGCAACGCCAACTTCGGCTTGATCAGCCCCTTCACCGGCACCCTGAAGGAGCCCCTGGAGCGGGGCTACCAGCCGGTGGACGGGGCGGACCCGGCGCCCATCCGGGAGATGCTCATGGAACTCAACCTGGCGGACGACGCCTCGGTGCTGCGGGTGGCCCACCGCTGGTTCGATCTCGACCGCTACCTCCACTGGGTGATCGGCGCGGTCTTCGTCGGCAACCGCGACGGCTTCGTGCACAACTACGCCCTCTACCTGGAGCCCCGCGAGCGGCGGTTCCGCATCATCCCGTGGGACTACGACGCGACCTGGGGCATCGACATCCACGGGCGGCCCGCCCGGCTGGACCGGGTGCCCGTGACCGGCTGGAACAAGCTCTCGCACCGGCTCTTCGCGCATCCGGAAGGGCGTCGCCGCTTCCGTCTGGCCTTCCTCCGGGCCCTCGACGGCCCCCTCGCCCCCCACAGCGTGCTGCCGCTCATCGAGCGGCTGGCGGCCCAGGTGGAGCCCTGGCGGGAGCAGGATCCGTACCTGCGCCAGGCCGACTTCCCCCAGGAGGTGGAGCGGCTGCGCCGCTGGGCCGTCGACCGGCGGAACCTGCTGCTCCGGGAACTGGCCTCGCTGTGAGCACATAAAGCCGAGGGGCTACCCTCCGCCACCCTGGGTGAATCCCCACCCACGATGACGGGGGTAGCCCTCCCGCGCCGCTCACTGGATGATGGAGATCCGGACGTTCGACGGCCCCCGGAACCGTGCGACCGCGGCCCGGGTGCGGCGGGCATCCCGGTCGGACGCGCCGGACGCCGATACCACGTAGGCCATCTCGGCGGAACCGCCCCCGGCGGCTGCTTTCGCCTCGAGCCTCTCGCCCTCTTCGCCGCCCGTTTCCGTTCCGTCCGCCCGGTCCGCGTCGCCGGTAGGCTCCGCCTCGGCCCAGGGCTCCGCATCCGCCCAAGGGGCGGGCTCCGCCCATGGGTCGGGTTCCTTCCAGGACTCGGGCTCCGTCCAGGTTTCGGGCTCCGCCCACGCCTCCGCTCCGGGCTCCGGCTCGCCGTCGGTGGTCAGCTCCTCCACGCTGAGGGACGAGTCGCTGGTGCCCGAATCAAAGGCGTCCTCGTCCGGCAAGACGCCATCCTCCAGATCGAAGGCCTTCACCCAGAGCCGGGCCACCCCCACGGCCTCCAGGGCGATATGCATCTCCAGGGTCAGGTGGAACAGCCCCTCGCGCACCTCCGCCTCCAGGCAGCGGGCGCCCCGCAGCAGGCGGCCGGTGGTCTCGGTCTCGCCGACGACCCGGGCCACCAGGGGCACGTCCGCGGGCTCCGTATGTGCACAGGCAATGCGCTCCACCCGGGTCTCGTCGCCGGTGCTGCACCAGACCTCGCAGACGGCGCTGAGCACCACCTGCGGGCCGCTGGGACCCTCTTCGAGGTGCAGCTGCGGTTGGCTGACGTGGACCCCGAGCACGCAGTCCGCGCCGTCAGCCGGGGCCGTCTGCGTCCAGACGACCCGGCGGTCGCACCGGCCCACGACGGCACGGGTCAAGATCTCCTGCAGCCGAATGCTGGACAAGGGCCATCCTCCTCGGGGCTTTGGTCTCGTATCAGCCTATGCCCGCCCTCTGCCATCTGCTCCCGCGCAGCGGGCGAGCCCCGTCACGCCCGCTGCGCCTGGAGCCACCTGTACTGCTGCCGGAGCCCCTCCTCGAGCGGGGTGGAGGGCAGGAAGCCCACCTCCTGCCAGAGCCGCTGCGTGTCGGCCCGGGTCTCCCGCATGTCGCCCGGGGCCGGGGGAAGCCACTCGACCCGGAGGGGCCGGCCGGTGATGATGGCGATCAGCCGGATCGCCTCGCGGACGGCGACCGCGCGACCGCCCCCGACGTTGATCGGCATGCCCACGACGGGGTTCAGGGCAGCCCGCTGGGTAGCGGCCACGGCGTCGGCGACGTACGTGAAGTCCCGGAGCTGGGAGCCGTCGCCGTAGACCTGGATGGGCTCTCCCGCGAGCGCCGCGCTCAGCCAGCGGGTGAACGCCATGTCCGGCCGCTGCCGGGGGCCGTAGACGGTGAAGTAGCGGAGGGCGATCCACGGGATGCCCGCCGTGCGGCCGTAGAGGTCGCAGAGCGCCTCCGCCGCCAGCTTGGTGAGCCCGTAGGGCGAGACCGGCAGGGCCGGCCCGTCCTCCCGGGCCGGCATTGGCGCTTCGCCGTACACGGAGGACGTGGACGCCAGGACGAACTTCTTCAAAGGCCGGCCGCGCAGGGCCTCGAGCAGCCGCTGGGTGGTCTGCACGTTGCCGGCGAGGTAAGCGGGGAACTGGCTCCAGCTCTCCCGCACGCCGGGCTGCCCGGCCAGGTGCACCACGTACTCGACCCCGTCCAGAAGCGGCGCAAGGTCCATCGTGAGCAGGTCGCCCTGCACGTCTGCCCCGGGCCGGCGGTCGACGCCGACCACGTCGTGGCCCGAGGCCCGGAGCGCCTCCACCAGGTGCGACCCGATGAACCCCGCCGCGCCGGTCACCAGAAAGCGCGCCACTCCTCATCCCTCCAGTGCCGCGAGCAGCTCGGCCGCCACCCGGTCCCAGCCGAACCGGGCCTCGGCGAGCCTGCGGTTCTCCGCTCCCATCCGCCGCCGCAGCGCCGGGTCGTCCAGCAGCGTCCGGATCGCCGCGGCGAAGGCCTCAGGCCGGTCGTGGGGCCGTGCGATCAGCGCGCCGCGCCCCTCCGCCACGACCTCGGCGTTCCCGCCCCGGTCGGTGGTCACGATCGGCAGGCCGCAGGCCATGGCCTCGTAGTGCACCCGGGCGAGCGGCTCCTCCCACTGGGAGGCGCAGACAAAGAGGTCGGCCATGCGGAAGTAGCGGTCCACCGCCCCGTAGGGCACGTACCCCACCAGGCGCACCGCGTCCCCCAGTTCCGCCGCCCGCCGCGCCAGGGCCCGCACGTAGTCGTCCGCGTCCTCCCGCCCGTACCAGCGGGAGCCCACCTGCACCAGCACCGCCTCCGGGTGGGTCTCCGCCACCCGGGCCATCGCCTCCAGGAGCAGGTGGACGCCCTTCTTGGGGGAGAGCCGGCTGACGGAGAGGACCACCGGCCGGCCGCCGACGCCCAGGGCCGCCCGCAGCGACGCAGCGTCCGGGCCGGGGCCCGGGCGGAACCGGTTCAGGTCCACCCCGGAGTAGATCGTGCGGAACTTGCCGGCGAACTCGGGGTAGAGCCGGACGGCCGTGCGCCGGATGAAGTCGCTGATGGTCACCACCCGGTCCACCAGCCCGAGCATGCGCCGGGCTCGGGCGGGGTCGATCCGGTCCGGGGCGAGCATCGCATTGTGCAGCGACAGGATCAGCCGGGCGCCGGGGGCGGCCCGGGCGATGCGCTCCACGAAGGCCGGGCGGTTGAAGACCTCCACGGCGTCCCAGCGCTCCGTCGCCAGAAAGGCCGCCGCCCGGTCGGCGTAGGCCGCCGGGCCGCCCTCAGCCGAGACCCGCACGAAGCGGGCACCGCCCCGCTCCTCGACCGGCGGCAGGGCCGGATCGGACCGGCCCACCACCGTGACGGCGTGGCGCGCCGCGAGGTACGGCAGCACCCCATCGATATAGGTCTGGATCGCCCCGCCCCGGATGGGCGGTACCGGCAGCTTCTCCGTGCAGACCAGGGCGATCCGCATCCCTACGACCGCTCCCAGAGGGCGCGGATATCGGCCGCCACCCGGTCCCAGCTGAAGCGTGCCTCCGCCAGGGCGCGGCCCTGGCGGCCCATCCGCACCCGCAGCTCGGCGTCGCCCAGCAGCCGGAGGATGGCCCGGGCGAAGGCCTCGGGGTTTTCGGGCTCCTCCACCACGAGGCCGTTGCCCAGCCCGCGCACCACCTCGGGGTTGCCGCCCCGCGCGGTGGTGATGATGGGCAGCCCCGCGGCCATGGCCTCGTAGTGCACCCGGGCCAGCGGCTCCTCCCACTGGGAGGCACAGAGGAAGAGGTCGCCGGCCGCGAACCACTCGTGCACCCGGTCGGCCGGTACGTAGCCAGTGGTGAGGACGGTCATGGGCGCCCGGGCCGCCAGGGCGCGCACGTAGGCGACGTAGTCGCTGATGCGGTCCTCGCCGTACCACTTGCTGCCCACCAGCACGAGCGTGGCCTCGGGATACCGCCGGGCGATCGGCCCCAGCGCGCGCACCACGACGTCGGCGCCCTTCTTGGGCGAGAGCCGCCCCACGAAGAGCAGGATGGGCCCCCGCCCGAGGCCGTGCTCGGCCCGGAGCCGCTGCCGGATGTGCCGGGCCTCCGCTGTCCAGTTGGGCACGAAGCGGTCCAGGTCGACGCCGGAGTAGATGGTGCGCCACTTGCCGCGCGCCTCGGGGTAGAGCGCCTCCACCCCGCGGCCGATGAAGTCGCTGACGGTGACGATCTGCTCGACCGCGCCGATGGCCGCCCGGGCCTCCCCGGGGCCGATCTTCTCGGGCTGGAACATCTCGTTGTGCAGGCTCAGGACCAGCCGGCTGTCGGGCAGCGCTTCCCTGACCGGCAGGACCAGGCGGGGCCGGTTGAACAGGTGGATCAGGTCGAACCTCTGCCCCACCTTGCCCAGCACGCGCACCACCCGCTGCAGGTACTGCGGGAACGGGCCGCCCGGCACGCGCCAGTACTCGACGCCGTCCCGGACTTCCCGCTCGGGGAGCTCGGGATCCGCCACACCCAGCACCCTCACCTGGTGGTGGCGCGCCAGGCGCGGCGCCACCGCGTGGATATAGGTCTGGATCGCCCCGCCGCGCACCGGCGGCACGGGCAGCTTTTCGGTACAGATCATCAGGGTGCGCACGGAACTATCACCTCCTCCGCTTCAGGCCCAGCTCCCGGAGCGCCTGCTGCTTGCGCTCGTCGGTGACCAGCAGCCGCTGCAGCGCCGCGACCAGGGCGCCATCCAGCATGTTGGGGTCGAAGAGCACGTCCTTGACCAGCTTGTAGAACTCGTTGGGCAGGTACATGTCGATGAGCATGACCTGCATGGCCTCGGGCTCGATGGGGTGCACCTCGTGGTAGGCCCGGATCATGGCCTTGATCCAGTTGAGGTCCCAGTCGCCCCGGTCGTCCATGGTGCCGGTGATCAGCTTCCGGAGGTCGCGGAAGGCCAGGTCGAAGGCCACCCCGTCCAGGTCGATGATCCAGACCTTGCCATCAGGCCCCACCTGCCCGTTGGACCAGCCGTAGTCTTGGTGGGCCAGCCCCCAGGCCTGATCGCCCCGTGCGATGAGCTTCCGGTAGGCCGACGCCTCCAGCATGCGGATCGCCTCGTCGGCCTGCGCCTTGAAGCGGGGCAGCACCTCCAGCAGCGCCGAACTGGCCGGCATGTCGCGGTAGGCGCGGGCCAGGTGCTCGAACCAGTCCAGCTTGGTCCTGAGCTTCTGGTAGACCCGGGGCCAGCGGTGGAGCCGGCTGGCGTGGGCCGCGCCCGGCGGCGGCCGGTAGCCCAGCGACCGCCGGTGGAACTCGGCCAGGCCGCTGCAGAGCAGGGCCGCACCGTCCGGCGTATCCTTCGGGGCCTGGCGCAGCCCCGGGATCCACTCGGCGACGATGAACATGCGGCCGTCCACCACGGTGTAGAGCTTGCCGTCGCGGGTGGGCACCAGCGGCGCGACCCGGGCCTTCTGCCGGACCAGGTACACCTGTGCGCCGATGGAAAACAGGTTCCGCTCGAAGGGGCGGTGCAGCAGCTTCAGGGCCCGGGGCCCCCGGTCGGTCTCGATCCGCCAGATGGCGCCCCAGCCCTTCTCGGGCTTGGTGGCGGCCACCGTCCAGCCGGTGACCTTCATGTCCCAGGCTCGGGCCGCCCGTTCCGCCAGGGCCTGGATCTCCGGCGGCACCGTGAGGTCAGGGAACGCTTCATTCTCCGCCCGGGCGGCGGGGGCCCGCCCGCGGGCCGGGGCTCCGGACCGCTCGGCGGAACCCGGCCGGGCCGCCGACCGCAGCGCCGGCCGCCGGGGTGCCGCCGGGGCCGCCGGGTCCAGCATCAGGCGGGCCGTGACTTCCGGTTCCCAGGCATCGTCGTCCCCGCCGCCGATGATCTGCACGCTGCCCGAAGACGGCACGTAGATCCCCGCGCCCGCGGGCACGTAGATGATCACGGGACTGTTCTTCACCAGGCCACCTCCCAGATTCAGCGCGGTCGCGGCGGAATCGCCAGGTGGGCGTCGTCGCCCACCACCAGGGTGGCGGGGCCCGCCGGCCGGGACGACACGGTCGAGCCGGCGCCCACCACCGAATGGGCGAGACACAGCCCCGGCCCCGCCAGGCGGGAGCCGGGGAGGAGGATCGAGTTCCACACCCGCACGCCGTCCAGGCTGACGCCCTCGCCCACGCTGGCGAACGGGCCGACCTCGCTGTCGGTGAGGCATGAGCCCGCGCCGATCACCACCGGTCCCCGGAGCCGGGCCCGGCGCAGCACCGCGCCAGGGCCGACGGCGACCCGCCCCTCGATGGTCACGTCCTCGAGGACGGCCGTCGGGTCCACGCCGGGAACCAGGCCCTCCAGGAGCAGGGCGTTGGCCGTCAGGAGCCCGCGGGCGCTGCCCGCATCCACCCACCAGCCGCTGAGCTCGTGCCCCAGCACGGTGCGGCCGGCGGCGATCAGCCGGGAGACCGCGTCCGTGATCTCCAGCTCCCCGCGCGCCGAGGGCCGGAGCCCGGCGATGGCTCCATGGACCTCGGGGGAGAAGAGGTAGATGCCCGCGATGGCCAGGTCCGACGGCGGGTCCGCCGGCTTCTCCACCACCGCCGTGACGCGGCGGCCGTCGAAGGCCGCAACCCCGAAGGCCCTCGGGTCCGCCACCCGCTGCAGGGTGAGCAGGGCCGCCGGCGCCTCGGCGCGGAACCGGCGCAAAGCGGGGCCCAGATCGGCGTTGGTCAGGTTGTCTCCCAGGTAGAGGAGGAAAGGATCATCGGCCAGGTAAGAGCGCGCGGCGGCCACCGCGTGGGCGATGCCCCCGGGCTCGGCCTGCAGGACGACCGTGACGCGCTGCGGCGACCACTGCCGCACCCGCCCGGCCAGCTCCTCCTGGCCGGGGCCGACCACGACCCCAATCTCGTCGAATCCGTGCGCCGCCAGGTACGCGAAGATGTGCTGCCAGATGGGGCGCCCGGCAACGGGAAGCGATGCCTTCGCCCAGGTGTGGGTCAGCGGCCGCAGCCGTGTGCCGCGGCCGGCGCAGAGTACCAGGGCCTTCACATCCATCCCCGCCCTTCCTCCTCCACCGTATGCAGCAGGGCAGGGCGGGGTTTACGTAACACGCCGGCCCGCGGCACGGGGCCGCGGGCCGGCGTGGGCATGTGGTCAGCGAGGTGGCACGTGGTCCTCCGCCCTCACCCAGTAGCGGCTGAGCGCCCTGGCCTCCACCTCGATCGTGACGGCCAGGTCCAGGTGGATGGCGCCGCCCTCCACCCGCGCGTCGGTGGCGCGCGGGTCGCCGACGATCTGCAGTTCATAGGTAGGGTCGTTCAGCAGGTTGCCCTGCACGGTCACCGGCACCGGCTGCACGGTCTCGCAGCGGGTGCGGGCGACGCGGGTGCCGTCGGGGCCCAGGAGCCAGAGGTCGACGTCGACCGCCACCTCGGCCTGAGGGTCTTCGCCCTCCGTGCGCAGCGTGCACGCCGCTGGACCGAGGCGGACCCCCAGTACCTGGACCGCCCCTTCGGCCGGCAGGGCGTGGGTCCAGGTCAGCGTATGTTCGGCCCGGCCGAGGACCGCCTCGCTGATGATCTCCACAAGCATGGGCCACCTCCTCTCCGGAGCGGAACGCGGCTGGGTCTGGTCCAGCGTATGCGCCGGCACCCCCCGTTGCCCCAGACCCCCGGGCGGCGTCATAATGAATCAGAAACCCCAGAAAAGGAGAGGAATTCGCATGCTGTTGACGCCCCGCCACGAGCTGGAGCGGCGCATCGGACGCCTGCAGGAATGGCTGCAGGAGCAGGGGCTGGACGGAGCCCTGCTGCACAGCACCACGTCGCTTCTCTACTTCACGGGCTCCGCCCAGCAGGGCCACCTCTGGGTGCCGGCCGCGGGCGAGGTGCGCTATCTGGTCCGCCGGGTCCTCGACCGGGCCCGCCGCGAGTCGGCCCTGGACCACGTCGAGCCCCTCACCAGCCTGCGCGCGCTGCCGGACCACCTGGGCGGGGCGCGCCGGATCGGCATGGAGCTGGACCGGCTGCCGGTGGCGCAGTTCGAGGTCTACCGGCGCTACCTGCCGGACGTCGCGGCGGTGGACGTGGGCCCGGTCCTGCGCCGCCTGCGCGCCGTGAAGTCACCGTGGGAGGTGGAGCGCATCCGGACGGCGGCGAAGGCCGCCGACGAGACGTACCGGGCCCTGTTTGCCGCCCTGCGGGAGGGGATGACCGAGCTGGAGCTGTCGGTGGTGGGCGAGAGCGCCCAGCGGCTGGCCGGCGCTCAGGGCATGATCCGCTGGCACGCGCACAACGCCTTCGAGACCCCGCCCATGATCGTGCTGGCCGGCGAGTCGGCCCTGGCCTTCTCCTTCGCCGACGTCCCGTTCGGCGGCTTGGGGCTCACCCCCGCGGCCCCGTACGGCGCCAGCCGCCGCGTGATCCGCCGGGACGAGCCGGTCTGCGTCGACTACCCGACGGTGGTGGATGGCTACGTACACGACCAGACCCGCACGATGGTGATTGGCCAGCTGCCCCCTACGCTGGTGCGGGCCTACGAGACCTGCCGGGAGATCCTGGAGGGGGTCGCGGCCGCGGCCCGCCCCGGGGTCACGGGCGAAGCGCTCTGGGAGCTGAGCGTGGCGATCGCCCGGGAGGCGGGGCTGGAGGAGCACTTCATGGGCTGGGGCGACAGCCGGATGCGGTTCGTCGGCCACGGCGTCGGGCTGGAGCTGGACGAGTGGCCGATCCTGGCCCCCAAGCAGACCACCCCGCTGGAGGCCGGCAACGTGATCGCCGTGGAGCCCAAGTTCTTCTTCCCCCGCCTGGGCGCGGTGGGGCTGGAGTCCACGTTCGTGGTGACGCCGGGCGGGGCGGAGCGGCTCTCGATCACGCCGGAGGAGCTGGGCGTCAAGGACGCATAGGGCGGGCCCCCGCAAGACGGGGCCCGCCCACTTTCTATATCCTGGCGTGCGCGTGCCGGCGAAGCGCTCTGACCCGGCGCAGCACCCTAGCCGGCGCAGCGCTCCCTTTCCTACTGCACGTAGAAACCAAGACCCCGCGAGACCTCCCGGACCGCGCCCAGCCGGCCGGTGGCCAGGTGGAGCACCACGTGCCGGACCTTGCCCTGGCCCGTATCCTCCCCGATGTAGGCGTAGCGCCCGTCGGGCGAGAATCCCAGCAGGGTCGCGTCGCTGCCCGGCAGCACGTGGGCGACCTGTGTCAGCCTGGCCGCATCCACGACGTAGACGCCGTGCCCCTCCCGCGCGGAGCCTGCAGCGAAGTCCCAGCTGGCGCCCCAGAGCAGCAGTTGCCTGCCGTCGGGCGTCAGGGCCAGGTCAGAGACGGGCAGGTCCAGACGACCCACCGGGCGCAGGCTGGCGGTGTCGATGACCGTCAGGCCCAGCGGCACCCCGCGCCAGGCGGTGGGGCTGTGGAAGGGCCCCTCCACCTCTTCCCGGAAGGCGGTGACGTAGAGCCGGTCGCCGCCGGGGCTGAGGGCGGCGGAGAGGCGGGTTCCGGGGAGCGCCTTGGCCGCGGCCACGCGCACCAGCCCCAGCCGCTCCAGCCAGGACACGGCGCGCAGCTCAGCCTGGCGTGCGACCCGGCCCTCGCTCAGGTCCACCACCGTCACCCGGTCGGGGGCTCCGTCCACCACGTAAAGCAGGCTCCGCGCCGCGTCCCAGGCCAGGCCCGGCAGCACGTACTCGCTCACCCCGGCCGCGGTCTGCCGCTGTCCCTGGAGCACGCCCGGCAGCGGAATGTCCGCTTCGATGGCGCCGTCGCTCAGGCCGACGAGCAGCACCCTAGCGTCGCCCTCAGCCAGGTACTCCTCCGTGAGCGACTGGCCGAAGATGGCCACGCGCCGCCCGTCCGCGAGCAGCTGAACCGCCAGGGGGCTGAACCCTTCGGGCAGCTTGGTGAGCACGCCCGTCGTGGCGTCGGTCCGGCTGTACCGGTGGAGCACATAGGTCAGCCGCGCGCCCCGATCGGCCGTGATCTGCTCGATCCAGTAGAGCGCGGAGCCGTCGGCGCCGAAGAAGAGGTGCCCCACCCAGTCGTGCGCCAGCGCCAGCGGAACGGTCTCCTCCTCCCAACTCTCCACGTCGACGAAGTGGAGCATGGTCGTGCGGCCGTGCTCACCGCTGCTCCAGCGGATGAACGCGAGCGTCCGGCCGTCCGGGGTGAAGGCATGAGCGGAACTGTTGTGGAAGGGGATCGGGCTGAACCCGGGCAGATCGGATAGCGTAACCGGATCGACGGGCCGCAGGGCCACGGACCGGGAACCTTCCGGCGCGGCCAGAAGCAGCCGGGCCGGGCCCCCAGGCGTGCCGGCAGCCGCCGTCTCCGGGGATCGGTCCAGATTCACGCTTACGGCACCACCGACCAGAAGCAGGGCCAGCATCACGGCGGCGACGCGTCGCAACATGGGTCTCATCCTCCCCCACAAAGGCGAGACTCGGATATGCTGATTCTATCACAATATTCGGGCGTTTCAACCGCCGTGATGCCGGTCGAGTTCCACAAGAAAGCGGAGGCCCCCAAGCGGGGGCCTCCCTTCGTGCAGGAAGAGGACTCGCCTACTTCTTGGTGACCAGCTCCAGCGGAACGGGGATGTACTCCTCCACCTTCTCGCCCTTCAGATGCTTGAGGGCGGTCTCCACGCCCAGGCGGCCCATCTCCTTCGGCTTCTGGGCGACGGTGCCGGCCATCCGGCCCTCCTGCACGGCCTTCACCGCGTCGTCCGTGGCGTCGAAGCCCACGACCTTGATCTGGCCGGCCTTGCCCGCGGCCTCGATGGCCTCCAGCGCGCCCAGGGCCATCTCGTCGTTGTGGGCGAACACGGCGACGATGTCAGGGTGCGCCTGCAGGATGTTCTCCATGACCGTCAGGCCCTTGGCCCGGTCGAAGTCGGCGGGCTGGCGGGCGACGACCTCGATGTCCGCCACGCCGTCGACGGCCTCATGGAAGCCCTTGCCCCGGTCGCGGGCGGCGGAAGTGCCGGGGATGCCCTCCAGCTCGGCCACCTTGCCCTTGCCGCCGATCAGCTCGATGATGAGCTCGCCGGCCATGCGGCCGCCGGCCACGTTGTCCGAGGCGATGTGGGACACGACCTTGCCGCCGCTCGCGCCCCGGTCAACGGTGAACACCGGGATGTTGGCCTCATTGGCCGCCTCCACGGCGGTCACGATGGCGTCCGAGTCGCAGGGGTTGATCAGCAGGGCGTCCACCTTCTGAGTGATCAGGTCTTCCACCTGGCTGACCTGCTTGGAGGGGTCGTCCTGGGCGTCCATCACGATCAGCTTGACGCCTGCGGCCTCAGCCGCGGCCTGGGCGCCGTCGCGCAGGTCGACGAAGAACGGGTTGTTCAGGGTGGAGATGGCGAGGCCGATCGTCAGGGTCTCCTCGGTCGCCGGGGCGGGCTGGGTGCCGGTGCCGGAGGTCTGGCCCGACTGGGTCGAGCCGCCGCCCGAGCAGGCGGCCAGTGCCCCGATGGTGAGCAGCGCCACGAGCATCCGTGCGAACCGTCTCATGTGACCATCCTCCCTACGTCCATGGCGTTATATTAGGGGCTGTGCCATCACCTGCGCCGGTCCATCAGGACGGCCAGCAGGATGACGACGCCCTGTGCCACCTGTTGGTAGAACGACGAGACGTTGAGCAGATTGAGCCCGTTCTTCAGAATGCCGATGATCACGGCGCCGACCGCCGTGCCCAGCACGCTGCCGTGGCCGCCCGCGAGGCTCGTGCCGCCGATGACCACGGCCGCGATGGCGTCCAGCTCAAAGCCGGCGCCGGCGGTGGGCTGCGCCGAGTTCAGGCGGCCGGTGAGGATGGCGCCCGCGAGCGCGCTGGCCAGCCCGGTCAGCACATACGTCAGCAGCTTCACCCGCGCGACGGGGATGCCGGCGAAGCGGGCGGCCTCCTCGTTGGAGCCCACGGCGTAGATGAAGCGCCCGAACGGCGTGTAGACGAGCATGATGTGGACCAGCACGAACACCAGCACCATGACGATGACCGGGGTCGGAATGCGCCAGACGTACCCGGTGCCCAGGCTGCGGAGGGCGTCGGGCAGGCCGGTGATGGGCCGTCCGCCCGTGTAGACCAGGGTCAGGCCCCGGGCGATCGCCATGGTCGCCAGGGTGGCCACGAAGGGAGCCACGTTGCCCCGGGTGATGACCACGCCGTTGAACAGCCCCAGGGCCGCTCCCAGGGCCAGGCTTGCCAGCAGCGCCAGCGGCCAGGGCATGCCCCCGCTGGCCAGGCCGGCCATGACGGCGCCCGTGATCGCCAGCACGGAGCCGACCGACAGATCGATGCCGCCGGTCAGGATCACGAGGGTCATGCCGCAGGCGATGATCGCGTTGATGGAGACCTGGCGCAGCAGGTTCAGGAGGTTGGAGACGGTCAGGAACTCATCGCTGAGCAGCGAGAGCGCCAGCCCGAGCACGATGACGGCCAGGCCCGGACCCAGCCCCTGCACACGTTCCACGATCCGAAACTTAGCCCGCATGGCGCTTCCTCCCGGTGGCAGCCTGCATGATCTGCTCCTGATCGAACTCCGCCCGGCTGAACTCGGCGGTCACCTGTCCCTCGTGCATGACGAGGATGCGGTCGGACAGCCCCATCACCTCGGGCAGCTCGGACGAGACCAGGATGATGCCCATTCCCCGCTGTACCAGCTCGCCCATCAGCCGGTAGATCTCGGCCTTGGCCCCGACGTCGATGCCCCGGGTGGGCTCGTCCAGGATGAGCAGCTTGGGCGACGTGGCCAGCCAGCGGCCCAGGATCACCTTCTGCTGGTTGCCGCCGCTCAGGTTCGTGACCGGCTGCTCCCGGTGCGGCGTGCGAATGCCCAGCTCGGCCACGTACTGGTCCACCAGCTGCCGCTCGGCGCGGGGGCGGATCAGCCCGAACCGGGTGAGGCTCCGAAGGCGCGCCAGGCTGAGGTTCTCCCGCACCGGACGGCCGGTGAGCAGCCCCTGCCGGCGCCGGTCCTCCGGCACCAGCACGAGCCCCCGGCGGATGGCGGCCGCGGCGTCGCCCGGCGGCAGCGGCTGCCCCTCCAGCAGCACCGTGCCGCGCGCGGGCCGCTCGATACCGGCCACCGCCAGCATGAGCTCGGTGCGGCCGGCGCCCATCAGGCCCGCGACCCCCAGGATCTCGCCCCGGCGCACGGTGAACGAGACCGAGTGAGGCGAGCCCCGCAGGGTCAGATCCCGCACCTCCAGGAGCGTGTCGCCGGGCGTCACCTCCACCTTCGGGAAGCGCTCGGTGAGCTGGCGGCCGACCATGTGGGTGATGAGGTGGTCGGGGGTCACCTGGTCGATGGGCCAGCTGCCGACCCGCTGGCCGTCCCGGAGCACGGTCACCCGGTCGCAGATGGTGAAGATCTCCTCCAGCCGGTGCGAGATGTAGACGATCGCCACGCCGGACCGGGCGAGGCCGCGCATGACCTCGAACAGCCGCTCCACCTCGGGCTCCGTGAGGGCCGCGGTGGGCTCGTCCATGATCAGCACCCGGGCGTCCAGCGAGAGGGCGCGGGCGATCTCGACCATCTGCCGGGCGCCCACGCCCAGCCTGCCCAGCGTCGCGCGCGGGTCGATCGGCGCGCCCAGCCGCTCCAGCACCGCCGCGGCCCCCTGCTGCATGGCCCGCCAGTCCACCCGGCGGAAGGGGCCGGTGACGGGGGGACGGCCCAGGTAGATGTTCTCGGCCACCGAGAGGTGCAAGGCCTGGTTCAGCTCCTGGTGAATGAAGGCGATGCCCAGGGCCGTCGCCGCGGCGGGCGAGTCGATGGTCACCGGCCGGCCGTCGATCCGCACTTCGCCGGCGTCGGGCCGGAGGAGGCCGCCCAGGATCTTCATCAGGGTCGACTTCCCGGCGCCGTTCTCCCCGACCAGCCCGTGCACCTCGCCCGGCCGCAGGTCGAAGTCCACGCCCTTCAGCGCCCGCACCCCGGGAAAGCTGCGATCGATGCCGCGCATCTCCACAACGGGCGCGGACGGCATCAGAAGGTCACCCCCGCCCTGAGGATGACGTTGGCGTACGGGGTGCACTCCCCGGTGCGCACCAGGGCCACGGCCCGCGCGGACATCTGCTTCAGCTCCTCGTGGGAGACGGTGGTGATCGGGATGCCGCCCAGCAGCCGGTTCAGCCCCTCCTGGACCGCCGGGTTCCGCTCGGCCGTCTCCCGGGCGATCACGGCGGCCTCCACCTGCAGCTCGGTGAGCACGGTCTCGACCACGTCGAGGAAGGCGGGGATGCCCGGCCGGAGGGCGAGGTCGATGCGCCGGACTCCCTGCGGGCACGGCAGCCCGTAGTCGCCGATCACCAGCAGATCCCCGTGGCCCATGCCGGCCACGACCTCCGAGAGCGCCTGGTTCAGGAGCGTCGTCTTCTTCATCCGTCCAGCCTCCCTGTCCGCAGCAACGTTGTCAGCTCCGCCAAGGTTCCCATCGCCGGCTGGGCGCCGGGCCGGGTGACCGCCAGGGCGCCGGCGGCCATCCCCCAGCGCACGGCGTCCTCCAGCTCCAGGCCGCGGCAGAGCGCCGCGGCCAGGCCGCCGGCGAAGGCATCCCCGGCGGCCGTCGTGTCCACCACCGGGACCCGGAAGGCATCGAACCAGCGGCCCTCGCCGCCCCGGAAGAGATAGGCGCCCTCGCCGCCCAGCTTGATCAGCACCTGCCGGAAGCCCTGGGCCGCCAGGACCCGGGCCGCCTCCTCCGCGCCCCGGCGCCCTTCGACCCGCACGCCGGTCAGGGCCGCGGCCTCGGTCTCGTTGGGTGTGATCAGCCACGTGTGCCGCCGCAGGCTCTCCGGCAGCGGCTCGGCCGGCGCCGGCGCAGGGTCCAGGATGACCGGCACCCCTGCCGCCGCGGCCAGCTCGGCCGCCCTCACGCAGGCCGCCACCGGCACCTCCAGCTGCAGGAGCAGGGCGCAGGCCGAGGCGATCAGGTCCCGGTGGGCCTCGACCAGCTCGGGGGTCACCTCCGCGTTCGCGCCGGGCACGACGACGATCCGGTTCTGGCCCGTGGCGTCCACGGTGATCACAGCGGTTCCCGTGCCGGCCGCAGCCGAGCGGGACACCGCGCCGGTGTTCACGCCGTCGGCCCGGAGGCTCTCGAGCAGCCGGTCGCCGAAGGCGTCCTGGCCCACCCGGCCCACCATCGCCACGGGGGTGCCCAGGCGCGCGGCGGCCACCGCCTGATTCGCCCCCTTGCCCCCCGGAAACTGGTCGAGGCGGGGGGCGAAGACCGTCTCGCCGGCCGCGGGCGCGCGCTCCGGGTTCACCACCAGGTCCATGTTCAGGCTCCCAACCACCACCACTGGCCTATCCAAGCGGCTCCCTCCTTCGGGTGGTCCCGCGCACGATGAGCTCGGGCTGAAAGACCTGGCGCCGTCCGGGGCCGGTGAACTCGCCCCGGATGCGCTCCAGCAGCATCGTCATCGCCAGCCGGCCCATTTCCCGGGCCGGCTGGCGGACGGTGGTCAGGCCCGGGCACACCAGCGCGGCCATCTGGATATCGTCGAAGCCCACGACGGACAGGTCATCGGGCACGGAGAGGCCCGCCTCCTCCGCCGCCCGGATGACGCCCAGGGCGATCAGGTCGTTGCCGGCGAAGACCGCCGTGGGCTGGGGCGAGCGTCCCAACAGGACCTGGCCGGCCCGTATGCCGGATTCGAAGGTGAAGTCGCCCCAGACCACGCAGGCCGGGTCGTACGGGATCCCCGCCTCCTCCAGGGCCTGCCGGTACCCCTGGCACCGGTCCTGACCCGTCCGGGTGGAGGGAGGACCGGCCGCGTGGGCAATCCGCCGGTGGCCCAGCTCCATCAGGTGGCGGACGGCGGCCCGGGCGCCGGCCAGGTTGTCCACCAGGACCATGTCTACCTCCGTGTGGTTGACCTGGCGGTCCATCACGACGACGGGGATGTCGTCGGCCAGCAGCTGGTCGACCAGCTCCCTTCGCTCCGAGGTGCCGACGAAGATGACGCCGTCCACGCGCCGCTCCCGCAGCTTCCGCACGTCCTGGGCCTCCAGCTCGGGGTCGTTGTCGGCGTTGCAGAGGAAGACCGTGTAGCCCGCCTCGCTCGCGGCGTCCTCCACCCCTCGGGTGATCAGCGGGAAGAACGGGTTCGTGATGTCCGGCACCACGAGGCCCACGGTGCCGCTCAGCCGGCGGACGAGGCCCCGGGCCAGCTGGCTGGGCACGTAGCCCAGCTCTTCCGCCGCCGCCAGCACCCGCTGACGGGTCTCCGCCTTCACGTAGCCCTTGCCGTTGAGCACCCGCGACACGGTGGCGACGCCCACGCCGGCCCGCCGCGCCACATCCCGGATCGTCACCCGCACACCGCCCAGCCCCTTCAGAAACCGTTGCCATACCGTACGATGAGACGGCGACAAGAATGCAGGCAAATCAAGTATGGAACCGTTTCCACTTGCCAGCTTTCGTCAACACGCAAAAAACTCCTGCATACGCAGGAGTCATTTGCATGTGGCACTTTTTAATCATCCCCGGCGGCGCTGAGCGCCCGGCTGCGGGCGGCCATGAGCCGGGACCACTCCGACTCGGAAAGCGGCCGGTCGAACGAGCGGAGCTGCGCGAGCCTGAAGCCCAGCTCCTCGGCCCACTGCCGGATCTGCCGGATCGTCGGCAGGTTGAGGTCGGTGCCGAGGGAGGTGTCCTCAAAGTGGCGCATCAGCCCCAGGATCATCGTCTCGGCCATGCAGGCGTAGGCGAGCCCCCGCTCGAAGCCGAAGTTCCAGCCCAGGTCGGGGCGCCCCGGCACCTCCACCACGCCGCCGTCGATCACCAGCACGTCCGGCCGGGCCTCCTTCACGGCCCGGGAGACATTGGGCGGCCGGGAGATGTCGCAGACCACCGCCCCGAACTTCAGGTTGGCGGGGGTCACCAGATCGTCGGCGCTGGAGGTGGCCGTGAGCACCAGGTCCGCCTGGGGGAGCGCCCCGTCGATGTCGGTCGTGATCCAAAGGGCGCCCGCCTCTTCCAGCGCCTGCACCAGGGCCTCCGGGGACTCCGGCGGCTGGCCGGTGTCCGCCCCGCCGGCGGATTCCGACAGCGGCCCCAGCTGCTGGAGCCGGGCGCCGATGGTGCCCGGCGGGAACCGGTGGCCCTCCCGGATCAGGTCCGCGAGATGCAGGACGATGTCGCCGGCCACCTTCAGGAGCCGCCTCCGGCTGGCCTCGGGCCGATCCGGGTTGCCGACGAGCACCATCCGGCCCACGCCCTCGGCCAGGAGGATGGCCGTGGCCCGCCCGATCGACCCGGTCGCCCCGACCACGGCGACGGTCGCCTCCGGGAGGCGGGTCCCCAGCCGCTCCACCGCCAGATACATCGCCTCCACGGCCGAGGCGACGGTGTACGAGTTGCCGGTCGTCAGCGGCACCCCGGCGTCCTTCAGCAGCAGGCCGCCGCGGGTGACCACCGAGGTGTAGGCCCCCAGGCCCACCAGCTGCGCGCCCCGCTTCTTCGCCAGCTCCAGCGCGGCGCGCACCTCGGCGACCGCCTGGGCGCGGGGCATGTTCATCAGCTGGTCGGCGGTGCGCGGCACCACGACGAAGTCGACGAAGACCCGGCGGCCGCCTGCCGCCGTCACGCGGCACGAGCCGGCCACGAACGGCTCCAGGAGTTCGTTGAAGCGGTCCGACATCCGGGCGATCTCGTCCGTCGTGAAGACCTTGAAGGACTCGTCGATCTCCGGGTAGTTGCGCCAGTCCACCGGGTGGACGAGGAAGGCGACCCGCGCCTCCCCGGGGTCACCGCCGGGCTCGGGCAGCGGCCGGGGCGCCGGGGCGGGCAGCACCTGCGGGCGGGACTCGATCCCCAGCAGGTGGGACACCAGCTCCGCCGTGTTGCCCTCCGCCAGGGGAATCAGCATCCGCTCCACGGCCTCGATCGCCTCCTGGCACTGCTCCCGCGTGGCGATGAGCGGCGGCTCGATGCGGATGACGGCCGACCCGTTCAGGGTCGGGGCCACCCGGAGCCCGCAGACGTTGAGCAGGTAGGAGGAAAGGATCGGCGTCAGGTTCTCCTGCTCTGCGAGCACCCCGAGCAGGCAGGTGCGGCCGTAGGTGGAGCGGTCGACGCCGATCTCCAGACCCAGCATGAACCCGCGCCCGCGCACGCTCCTGAGCACGTGCGGGTAGCGGCGCTGCAGCCGCTCCAGCCCCTCCTTCAGGAAGGCGCCGTTCTCCGCCACCTGGCGAATCAGCGCCCGGTCGTCCCGGGTCAGCAGGTCCAGCGTGCGCAGCCCGGCGCGCGCCGCCAGCGCGTTGCCGGCGAACGTGGACGAGTGCTTCAGCGCGAACTCTTCGGTGTAGACCTCCTCCGTGCAGAGCATCGCGCCGATGGGGACGAGGCCGCCGCCCAGGGCCTTGGCCAGCACCATCACGTCCGGCGCCACGCCCTCCTCCTCGCACGCGAAGAGCCGGCCGGTCCGGCCGAGGCCGGTCTGCACCTCATCGAGGATGAAGAAGACCCCGTACCGGCGGCACAGGTCCTTGGCCGCCCGCAGGTAGCCGGGCGGCGGCTCCACGATGCCGCCCTCGCCCTGGATCGGCTCCACGATGAACCCGGCGAACTCCTCCGGATGCTCCGCGAGCAGCCGCTCCAGGGCGTCCAGGTCGCCGTAGGGCACCCGGACGAAGCCGGGCACCGGCGCGCCGAAGGCGTCCTGGTACGCCCGGCGGTTGGTCGCCGACAGCGCGCCCAGGGTCTTCCCATGGAAGGAATTCTCGCAGGAGATGATGCCCATGCGGCCGGTTGCGGCCCGCACGGCCTTGATGGCCGCCTCCACGGCCTCGGCCCCCGAGTTGGCGAAGGTCACGTAGCGGAGCCCCTCCGGCGCCAGCGCGATGAGGCGCGCCGCCAGCTCCCCCGCCGCCTGCAGGGCCGACGGCTGCACGAAGGAGGGTTCCCCGCCTGCCTCCACCGCGCGCAGGGCCTCCCAGATCTCCGGCGGGTTGAAGCCGAAGGGCAGGGCGCCGTAAGCCGCCACGAAGTCCAGGTAGCGGCGGCCCTCGCTGTCGTAGAGGTAGCACCCCTCGCCCCGCACGAACCGTTTGTCCATGTTGAGGACTTCCAGGAGCCGCCCCAGATGGGGGTTGACGTACTCCGTAAACAGGTGCACGGGAATCCTCCTACTCGTGCGCAAGTTTAGTCGCCGGCTTCGGTGCCGCGGGCCGCCAGACGCTCCACCCGCGGCGTGAAGCCGATCCGGTCCAGCCAGTCCTCGTAATCCTGGGGAGTCATCTCGTCGGCGCCCTTGCCGGCCGCCGCGACGATCAGCCCCTCCATCAGGTTGGTGCCGAACGACCGTCCCCCCAGGTTGGGCGTGGTGGTCACCAGGGTGGCGACGCCCGCCCGCTTCATCCACTCGATGTCGTCGGGGGTGACGGTGTTGGTCAGGATCGTCTTGCCGTCCAGCCGTTCGGGAGCGTGCCGCCGGATGTACAGCCAGTCCCCGGCGATCAGCTCCGCCCACTGGTAGTACTCCGTGAACCGGGGCACGTAGGTCTCCTGCTTCGCGCCCGTCGGGTAGAGCCACGTGAAGGGCAGCTGGGTCAGGACGGGCAGCAGGATGCGGGCCAGCACGTGGATGGTGCGGAAGCTGCGGATCGGGATCGGGATGCCCAGGCCGAACATCATGTCGCCGAAGACGATGTCGGCCCCGCACTCCACCAGGGCCTCGGCCATGCCGAACCGGTCCACGGCGGCCACCATGAGCACCCGCCTGCCGCGCAGGGGCATCACGTTCTGGTCCAGCCAGTACACGGCCCTGCGCTCCAGGGTGTTCTTCAGCCCCGAGCCGTCCACGATGGGCGTGCGCACGGCTGCGGCGGCGATGCGCTTCGCGTCCCGGAAGGCGTACCGGCGGCCGCCCGCGTGCAGGTACAGGTCGATGCCACCCATGCCGAAGACGTCGACCTTGCCGTCGAGCTCGCGGATGAGCGCGATGGCCTTTTCGATGGAGCCGTCGGTGCCGATGCGCTCCACCTTCACCTCCTCGCCCAGCACGTTGACCGTCGCAACCGAGTTCCGCCGCGACGAGCCCAGGCTGACGCTGACGATGCGCTTCACGGGGCAGTGCCTCCCTTGCGGTCTCAGTCCCTCAGGCTGCGGATGAGGTTCCGGATCTTCTCGGGGCTGACGTAGACGTCTTCCTTCATGGGCGAGCGCCCGATCTCGATCCCGATGACGTGCGGGCCCACCAGGGCCTCCACCATCTCGAGCCGCTTGTCGGACCCGATGAAGATGACGGCGTCGCAGGCCCGGGCCCGGGCGATGTGCTGCATCACCTGGTTCAGGAGATCCACCCCGTTCTGGCTGCGGGCGAACTCGAGCCGCTCCTGGTCGGACATCAGCAGGACGAAATCCACCCCTTCGGCCCCAGCGACCTCCCTCAGCTCGGGCCCGTTGGCCACGGGGAAGCCGATCAGCGCGATCTTCTTGCCCTTGCGCATCTCGCCCACGGACTCCAGGCGGGAGATCAGCGTGCGGTCGACCCCGAGGATCTCCGCGACCTCCTGCTGCGACAGCCCCTGCGACCGGAGCTCCAGCATGCGGTCCACCATCCGGTGGATCCGCTCGGGGTTGATCACCTTGTCGCCGATCCGGACCAGCTGCACGCGCCGCCACCCCCTCGTGTGCACAAACTTGTGCTTGCGCCTATTGTACATT